>DASUVY010000058.1:0-40575 GCA_036378695.1 Candidatus Dormiibacterota bacterium | reverse complement strand
GGTGCCCACCGCCGCGGCCAGCTCGGGCAGGTTGGTCTTGCCCAGGATGGCGGCGCCGGCCGCTCGCGCGCGAGACACCACGACCGCGTCCTCGGTGGCCACCCGGTCGCGCCATTTGGGCGAGCCGTACGTCCAGGGCATGCCGGCGACGGGCTGCGTGTCCTTGACGCCCAGGGTCGTCCCGGCCAGCGGGCCCTCGCCCCCACGGGCGTCCGGATCCAGGTAGATGAACGCGTGCACGCGGTCGACGGCGACCATCGCGATAATTCTCGACTGCCGTGCCCATCGTCTGGACGCAGAACGACGCCGCCAATCAGCTGCTGGAGACCGATCCCCTGGCGCTGCTGATCGGGATGGTGCTCGACCAGCAGGTGAAGATGGAGAGGGCCTTCAGCGGACCGTACGAGCTCAAGCAGCGGCTGGGCGGCCGGCTGGACGCCGAGCAGATCGCGCGCATGGAGCCCGAGAAGCTGGACGCGGTCTTCCGCGAGCGCCCGGCCCTCCACCGTTTCCCGGGAAACATGGCGCGCCGCGTGCAGGCCATGTGCCAGGTGCTGGTCAGCGACTACGGCGGTGACGCGGCGGCGGTCTGGCGCGACGCCAAGGACGGCGCCGACCTGGCCAAGCGCATCGGCAAGCTGCCCGGCTTCGGCGAGATGAAGGTCAAGATCCTGATCGCCGTCCTGGCCAAGAAGTTCGACGTCAGGCCACCCGGCTACGAAAAGTACGCGGCGACCTGGCACACTGTGGCGGACGTCGACTCCGAGGAGTCGATGGTGCAGGCCCGCGAAGTCAAACGGAGGATGAAGGCGGGGCAGCACCCATAGGGCGGGGCAAGCCCCGCCCCCACAAGACGAGCCGAGCCGAGATGAGATGAGAGAACCCCAGCACCAGCTGGTGCCGATCTGGCGCGACGTGCTGGCGGACCTGGTCACCCCGGTCCGCGCCTACCCACTGCTCTGCCCGCCGGGCGAGCCGGGCTTCCTGCTGGAGAGCGTAGAGGGCGGCGAGCGCCTGGCCCGCTACTCCTTCGTGGGCTTCCGGCCGAAGCGCCTGGAGCTGGCCGAGGGCGAAGACCCGCTGCCGGCGCTGAAGAGGATCGCCGACCAGCACCTGGCGCCCGCCGAGGGCTTGCCGCGGTTTGCCGGCGGGGCCGTCGGTTACCTCGGCTACGAGGTCGCTCATCATTTCGAGCGGCTGCCGCAGGCGGCCGGTGTGGGGCCGGCCATGCCGGAATCGGCGTTCCTGGTCGCCGAGAACCTGGCTGTCTTCGACCACCTGACCCGCCGGGTGCGGCTGCTCACCCTGCACCGGACGGCCGAGGAGGCCGAGTCCGCGGCCAGGGCACGGCTGGACGAGATGGAGGCGCGGCTGGCGGCCGACGCAGTGCCGCGTGAGGAGCGGCCGCACCTCAACGGCGCCGGCTGGCAGCCCAACCTCACCCAGGGCTCCTTCCATGCCATGGTGGACGCCGCCCGCGAGCACATCTACGCCGGCGACGCCTTCCAGGTCGTGCTCTCCCAGCGCTTCGCCAAGCCGCTGGGCGCCCGCCCCTTCGACGTCTACCGCTGCCTGCGCGCGCTGAACCCCTCGCCCTACATGTTCCACCTGGCGCTCGGTGACGGCCGCTTCGTGACGGGCACCTCGCCGGAGGTGCTGGTGCGGGTGGAGGACGGGCGCGTCACCACCCGCCCGCTGGCCGGCACCCGCGGCCGCAGCCAGGACCCGGTCCAGGATGCCGAGCTGGAGCGCGAACTGCTGACCGATCCCAAGGAGCGCGCCGAGCACGTGATGCTGGTCGACCTCGGGCGCAACGACGTGGGGCGAGTGGCCACCCCGGGCAGCGTGCGCGTGGACCGGCTGATGGAGGTCGAGCGCTATAGCCACGTCATGCACCTGAGCTCCACCGTGACCGGCGAGCTGGCACCCGGCCGCCACCCGCTCGACGCCCTGCGGGCCGCATTCCCGGCGGGCACCGTCTCGGGCGCGCCCAAGATTCGGGCCATGGAGATCATCGCGGGTCTGGAGCCGGAGCGGCGCGGCCCCTACGCGGGCGCGCTGGGGTACGTGGGCTACGGCGGCAACCTGGACATGGCGATCACGCTGCGCACGGTGGTGGTGGCCGGCGGCGTGGCCTACGTGCAGGCGGGCGCCGGGGTGGTCGCAGACTCCGACCCCGAATTCGAGTTCCAGGAGACGCTGCGCAAGGCCGGCGCCCTCTTCGCGGCCATCGAGCAAGCGGAGGCCATGCCGTGAACGCTTCGCCTCGCTTCGCTTCGTGGGAAGAACCTGCGGTTCCTCCCCCGGACCCTACCTCCCTTCCGTGGTGCCGCGCCGCGTCCCCAACGTCTCGATCACGGACTCACACGGCCCGGCGGAGCCGGGCCTTACGGCAGGGCGCTGTCAGGAGTCCTTTTAGCGATGTGACTGGGACGTGACGTCACCCAGGGTCGCCGTGCTCGACAACTACGACTCCTTCACCTTCAACCTGGTCCAGCTGCTGGCCGAGCTGGGCGCGCCGCCGGCGGTCCACCGCAACGACGCGGTGACCGTCGAGGAGCTGGCCGGGCACTCCGCGCTGGTGATCTCGCCCGGCCCCGGCATCCCAGGCGACGCCGGCGTGAGCGTGCAGGCGGTGCGCGAGCTCAGCGGCCGGCTGCCCATCCTGGGCGTCTGCCTCGGCCACCAGGCCATCGCCGAGGCCTTCGGCGGCCAGGTGGTGCGTCATGAGCCCGTGCACGGCAAGACATCCTTCGTGCGTCACGACCGTGCCGGCGTGTTCGCGGGCCTACCCGATCCGCTGGAAGCCACTCGCTACCATTCGCTGGTGGTAGACCCCGCCACCCTGCCACCCGAGCTGGCGGTCACCGCCTGGACCCACGACGGCACCGTGATGGGCATCCGGCACCGCAGCCACCCGACCTTCGGCGTGCAGTTTCACCCCGAGTCCGTGCTGACCAAGGAAGGCCCGCGCATCCTGGTCAACTTCCTCCGCCGCCGAGCTCTGGCCTCGGCCGTGGCGGTCGGCACGTGACTTCGGCGCCCATACAGCCCGCCCGCCGCGTCAGCGTGTGCGCTTCTCACTCACGCAGCTTCAGCTGCGCTCGCTGCGATGCTCCGCGCTTCCTTGCGCTCGGGCCGCCTGGACACCGAATCCTGCGGCCAACCCCCGCGTCCAAGGCCATGGCGGCATGATCGAACAGATCTCCAAGCTGGTCCGCGGCGAGTCGCTGAGCGAGGCCGAAGCCGCGGCCGCGATGGAGACGATCATGAGCGGCGACGCCACCCCCGCCCAGATCGCCGGCTTCGTCGTCGCCCTGCGCATCAAGGGCGAGACGGCTGACGAGCTGACGGGCCTGGCCCGGGCCGCGCGCGCTAACGCCACCCCCATCGACGCCGGTGACGGCCTGCTCGACACCTGCGGCACCGGCGGCGACGGCACCGGCACCTTCAACATCTCGACGCTGGCCGGGATCGTGGCCGCGGCGGCGGGCGGGCGCGTGGCCAAGCACGGCAACCGCGCGGCCTCCTCGGTCTGCGGAAGCGCCGACGTGCTGGAAGCGCTGGGCGTCCGCATCGACCTGGGGCCAGAGGGTGTGGCCCGCTGCATCAGGGAGGCCGGGATCGGCTTCCTCTTCGCGCCCGTCTTCCACCCCTCGTTCCGCTACGCCACCGGCCCCCGGCGCGAGCTGGGCGTGCGCACCGTCTTCAACATCCTGGGCCCGCTGTGCAACCCGGCCGGCGCCAGCCGCCAGGCCCTCGGCGTGGCCGACGGCGCCCTGGCGGCGACCATGGCCGAGGTGCTGGCGCGCCTGGGCGTGGAGCGGGCGCTGGTCTTCCACGGCCAGGACGGCATGGACGAGCTGAGCACTACGGGCCCGTCGAGGGTGATCGAGGTCAGCGATGGCGGGCGCCGCGAGTACGCACTGGACCCGGTCGAGCTCGGGCTGGCGCGCGCCTCGGCCGTCGAGGTGCGCGGCGGCGATGCTCCGCGCAACGCCGCCATCGCCGCCGATGTCCTGGCCGGCGCCCCCGGGCCCCGGCGTGACATCGTGCTCCTGAACGCCGCGGCCGCGCTGCGGGTGGCAGGCCTGGCCGGGGACTGGCGGGACGGGCTGGCCCTGGCCGCCGAGACCATCGACTCCGGCAAGGCCGCCGCCACACTGGAGCGCTGGGTGGCGGTTTCCCAGGCGGTCGCCGTAGCTTGACGTCGGGGCTGCTCGAAAGGCTGGTCCGCGAGAGCGCGGAGGAGACCGCGTCGCGCCGCGACCGCGTCTCGCTGGAGGAAATGGAGCGGCGTGCGCGGGCGCGACCGGCGCCGCTCGATTTCGCCGGGTCCCTGCGCGGGCAGCGGCTGCGCGTGATCGCCGAGATGAAGGCGCGCACGCCTTCGGCCGGCGTCCTGGCCGACGGTGAGCGCTACCAGCCCGCCCGCCTGGCCTACCAGTACGAGGCGGGCGGCGCGACCGCCATCTCGGTGATCTGCCAGGCGACCAGCTTCGGAGGGCGACCTGAGCACCTGGCCGAAGCCCGGGAAGCCTGCGCGCTGCCCATCCTGCGCAAGGACTTCGTGAGCGAGGAGTACCAGGTCGCCGAGGCGCGGGCGCTCGGCGCCGACTCGGTGCTCCTGATCGTGGGCGCGGTCCCGGCCGCGCGCCTGCATGAGCTGGTGGTCTACAGCCGGCGCCTGGGCATGGAGCCGCTGGTCGAGATCCACGAGCAGGACCAGGTCCAGGACGCTCTCACCGTGGATGCGCGCGTGATTGGCGTCAACCACCGCGACCTCAACACCTTCGAGGTCGACACCGGCCTGACCGGCCGCCTGCGGCCGCTGATCCCGCGCAGCGCCGTGCTGGTGGCGGAAAGCGGCGTAAGCAACGCGGCCGGCGCACGGGCCCTGCGCCAGTCGGGAGCGGACGCGGTATTGGTGGGCGAGGCACTGATGCGCTCGGCCGATCCCGCCGCGCTGATCGGGGAGCTCGCGGTCTGACCCTGGTCAAGATCTGTGGGATATGCGATGCCCCCTCGGCGGCCGCCGCAGTGGAGGCCGGCGCCGATCTGCTCGGCTTCCACTTCTGCGCTTCGCCGCGCCGGGTCAGCGCGGCCGAAGCGCGCGCGATCGTCGATTCCCTACCGACCCGTCGGCCCGAGATCGTGGGCGTCTTCATCGACCAGACCCCTGGCGAGGTGGCGGAGGTCGCCGCCGCGGTCGGCCTGGACCGCGTCCAGCTCCACGGCTCCGAGCCGCCCGGTTTCGCCGCGCCGGTGCCCGCCATGAAGGTGCTGAAGGTGCGCGATGGCGTCATACCCGATGCGGATGGCTGGCCAGACCCTCTACTCCTGGACAGCTGGAGCGCCGACCAGCGCGGAGGCACCGGCCGGGCCTGGGACTGGGAGTTGGCGCAGCCCCTGCTGGCCGCCCGCCGGGTGTTCATCGCCGGCGGCCTCAACCCGGAAAACGTCCGCGAGGTCGTCGAACGCTATCGTCCATACGGCGTGGACGTGTCCAGCGGCGTGGAGAGCCGGCCCCGGGTGAAGGACCCGGCGCTGGTGCGCGCCTTCGTGGCGGCGGTGCGGGAGGTCGACGGGCGATGAAAGGGCGCTTCGGGCCGTACGGCGGCCAGTACGTGCCGGAGACGCTGATGTCAGCGCTGGAGGAGCTGGAGCACGCCTGGCTCGAGGCGCGCGACGATCCCCTGTTCCAGCTCGAGCTGGCCGGTCACCGGCACGCCTTCGTGGGCCGTCCGACGCCGATCTACGCGGCGGAACGGCTTACCGAGCACTTCGCGGGCGCCACCATCCATCTCAAGCGCGAGGACCTCTGCCACACCGGCGCCCACAAGCTGAACAACGCCCTCGGCCAGGCTCTGCTGGCCCGGCATATGGGCAAGACCCGGATCATCGCCGAGACCGGCGCCGGGCAGCACGGCGTGGCCACGGCGACCGTGTGCGCGCGTTTCGGCTTCGAGTGCGTGGTCTACATGGGCACCGAAGACATGCGCCGCCAGCACATGAACGTGCGCCGCATGAAGCTGCTGGGCGCCAGCGTCCGGGAGGTCACGGCGGGCTCCGCGACGCTCAAGGAGGCGACCTCCGAGGCGATCCGGGACTGGGTCACCAACGTCGGCGACACCCACTACATCATCGGCTCGGCGGTGGGGCCGCACCCCTACCCGCAGATGGTGCGCGACCTGCAGCGCGTGATCGGCGACGAGGCCCGCGACCAGTACCTGGTCGCCGAGGGGCGGCTGCCGGACGTGGTGGTCGCCTGCGTGGGCGGGGGCTCCAACGCGATCGGCATGTTCACCGCGTTTTTGGGCGATACCAACGTGCGCCTGGTGGGCGTGGAAGCGTTGGGCCGGGGCGCGGAGGTGGGCGCCAACGCGGCGTCTTTGGTGGCGGGCCGCCCGGGCGTACTGCACGGGTCGTACTCGTACCTGCTGCAGGACGCCGAGGGCCAGGTCGCGGTCACACACTCGGTGTCGGCAGGGCTCGACTACCCGGGCGTCGGCCCCGAGCATGCCTTCCTGAAGGACCTGGAGCGGGTCGACTACGTGGCCGTGGACGACGAGGAGGCGGTGGCGGCGTTCCGCCTGTGCACCCGCCTGGAGGGCATAATGCCCGCTCTCGAACCCGCGCACGCGCTCGCCTACGCGGGCCGGCTGGCGCAGGAGCTGGGGCCGGGCGGGCGGGTGCTGGTCTGCCTCAGCGGGCGAGGGGACAAGGACATGGACTCGGTGGAGGAATTCGGTGGCAACGGCACGGGCTGAATCGGCGCTGGCGGCGGCCGTGCGGGCGGACGGCGACGTGAAGCTGATCCCCTACCTGATGGCCGGCTATCCGGACCGCGACCGCTCGATCGAGCTCGGCCGCATGTACGCCCGCTGTGGCGCGGCCGCCATCGAGGTCGGAATCCCTTTCAGCGATCCCCTCGCCGACGGTCCGGTGATCCAGCGCGTGGGGAAGGCGGCCCTGGACGGCGGCATGACCACCGCGGGAGCCCTGGCGGTCGCCGGGACGGTGGCCGAAGTGGGCGTGCCGGTGGTGCTGATGACCTACGTGAACCCGCTCCTGGCCTACGACGCGCGCCGCTTCGCCGCGGACGCGGCGCGGGCCGGCGTGCGGGGCGTGATCCTGGTCGACCTGCCGCCAGAGGAGGCCGGGCCGATCCTGGACTGGCTCCGGGCGGCGGGCCTCGACACCGTTTTCCTGGTCGCGCCCACCAGCCCGGATCCGCGCATCGAGATGTGCGCGGCCGCCAGTACGGGATTCATCTACTGCGTCTCCGTGACCGGCGTCACCGGCGTCCGCGACGATCTCGATCCGCGGGTGGAGCATCTGCTGGTGCGGGTGCGCCGCCTGACCGACCTTCCCCTGGCCGTTGGATTCGGGATCTCGCGCCCGGAGCACGTGCGCGCGCTGCGGGGCCAGGCGGACGCCGCGGTGGTGGCATCGGCGCTGATGAACGAGGTGCAGGAAGGGCGCGATCCGCAGCCGTTGTTCGAGAGGCTGGTGAACGCATGGCGGTGAGAGGCATTCGCGGCGCCATCACCGCCGAGGCCAACACCGCGGACGCGATCGTGGAAGCGACCGAAACGCTCCTGCGCGAGCTGGTGACGCTGAACCAGCTCGACATCGACGAGGTGGCGTTCGCTTATTTGACGACCACGCCCGACCTCAACGCGGAGTTTCCGGCGCTGGGAGCACGCCGCCTCGGCTGGGTCGAGGTGCCGCTCCTGTGCGGGCACGACATGAACGTGGCGCTGCCCAACCCGCGCGGGGTGGCGCGCTGCATACGCGCCTTGCTGCTCTACAACACGGACAAGGCGCAGCGCGAGATGCGCCACGCGTACCTGCGCGGCGCGGCCGCGATCAAGGCCGACCTGGAGGCCATGCGCACGTCCTTGCAGGTGCCGCGGTGATCATCGTCATGTCCCACCAGGCGACCGAGCCGCAGGTCACGGCGGTGGTCGAGCGCGTGAAGGAGATCGGGCTCAAGTTCGAGCTCTCGCGCGGCGAGGATCGCACGCTGGTGGGCGTCATCGGCTCGAACGCTTACGCGTACCGCGAGGCCTTCTCACACCTGCCGGGGATCAAGGAGATCATCCCCATCACCAAGCCCTTCAAGCTGGCGTCGCGCGAGTTCCGCGCCGCCGACACGGTGGTGGACGTGGGCGGTGTGAAGGTGGGGGGGACGCAGGACGTGGTGGTCATGGCCGGTCCCTGCTCGGTCGAGGGTGAGGAGATGCTGATCGAGACCGCGCGCCACGTGGCCGCGCGCGGCGCGCGCATGCTGCGCGGCGGCGCCTTCAAACCGCGCACCTCGCCGTACTCGTTCCAGGGCCTGGGCGAGGCCGGCTTGAAGATGCTGGCGCTGGCGCGCGAGGAGACCGGCCTGCGCGTGGTGTCGGAGGTGGTGACGCCGGCCGACGTGGAGCTGTGCGCGCGCTACGTCGACGTGCTGCAGGTGGGCACGCGCAACATGCAGAACTACGCGCTGCTGCAGGAGGTGGGGCGGGTCGGCAAGCCGGTGCTGCTGAAGCGCGGCATGTCCTCGACCGTCGAGGAGTGGCTGCTGGCCGCGGAGTACGTGCTCTCGCAGGGGAATCGGGATGTGATGCTGTGCGAGCGCGGCATCCGCACCTTCGAGGTGGCGACGCGCTTCACGCTGGACTTGAACGTGATCCCGCTGGCGCGCGAGCTGACCCACCTGCCGGTGGTCGTGGACCCGTCGCAGGCCACGGGCAAGTGGTCGCTGGTGAGGCCGATGGCGCTGGCCGCGGTGGCGGCGGGGGCGCATGGGCTGCTGGTGGAGGTGCACCCGCATCCGGACGAGGCGCTGTCGGATGGGGCGCAGTCGCTGGACTTCGCGGCCTTCGACCGGATGATGGACGACCTGGGTCGGGTGACCTCGGCGCTCACGCAGGTGCCGGCCAAGTAGGTCACGCCTCGGCGCGCTTGGAGCGCGGCCGGCGCTTGGGCTTGATCGCGGCCTGGACGGCATCCATGAATCCGAGGCCCAACTCCCGCGGCAGCACCATCCGGACGTCGAGGAGTCCATCCGCCCGTGGTGCGGAAGTGACGATCATGGGCTCCACCTCGTCAACACTTCGCAGTCCCTCCGCCAGGGCCGCGTCGTAGCTGCCCACCAGGTCTGCGACCGCTTGCAGGTTGAGGTTGGCGTTGATGTAGAGCCAGCGCGCGGTGCCCCACAGCATGCTGCCGGCTTCGGTGTGGTCGTTCTGCGAGGTGAGGAGAAGGATCTTGGTGAGGTCGACAGTCTGCACGGCGACCCGGCGCAGCACCTCGATGTCGTAGCGGTACGGGGTGTTCTTCGTTTGCATGGCGTCGGGCGATGTTCGGACCCGCGCGCGCGGCCACACAACGTCGCCTGTTAAGGACTCTCGAACTGATGTTCGAAATCAGCTAGGATACGAACATCCGTTTGATGAAGTCAAGCGCCATCCTCGAGCACGCTCGGCGCCGCCGGATTCGCATCGACAGATGCGAGCTCCGGTCGGCGATCGAGCTGGCACGCCTGGCTCTCTCGGGTGAGCACGAGGAGTTCGGCTTTCGCACCCCGGTCGACTGGCTCCGCATCACCCTGCGCATGCGTGAGGGTGCGGTGCGTGATCGCCTCTGTGTCGGCGAGCAGGCACCGCATCTGGCCGCCAGCGTCGCCGCGCTGGAGGCCGGTGAGATTGGCTTTGGCCACCTGATCCACATCGCCAAGACTCGCCGTGCGCTCCTCGATTCCGTGCACCAGACGCTCGCCTTCGACGAGGAGCAGCTGCTGGCGCGTGCGCGCGAGGAGAGCGTCGGCCGCTTCTTCTACACCTGTGAGAACTACCGGCACGCGTGCGACACGGCCGGCTACGCGGAAGGCGCGATCGCCCAGCATTTGATGCGAGAGCTGACGATCCGGCGCCGCCGCGATGGGATGTCCACGCTGTGGGGCCGGCTCGATCCGGTCGCCGCGGCCTCGCTGCGGGCGGCGCTGGCGCCGTTGGCGCGGCGGCTGGGCAAGGACGACCATCGCTCGTACAAGCAGCGTCTCCACGACGCTATGGTCGAGCGCCTGGGCGCATCCCAGGTGGCGCGGATCAACGTGACGATGTCCATAGAGACCCTGGCGGGCCTGAAGGGTGCGCCGGCCGCGGAGATCGAGGGTCAGCCACCGATCGCGCAGCCGACGGCCGACCGCCTTAGCTGCAGCCCATCGATACGGCGCTTTGTCCTGGACGGCGAGTCCGTCGTTGTCGACGCAGGCAGGTCACGCCGCGTGCCCTCAACCGCGGCTGGGACCGCGCTCGACCATCGGGACAAAGGCTGCGTATGGCCTGGTTGCGAACGGCCGTCGTCCTACTGCAACCCGCATCACCTGTTGCACTGGGCGCGGGGAGGCTCTACGGATCTCGAAAATCAGGTACTGCTCTGCTACTTCCACCACCGGCAGGTGCACGAAGGCGGCTGGCAGATCTTCAGGGACGCAAACGGCCAGATCACGACATTCCGCCCACCGCCTACCTTCGCGGCTGCCTAGAGTCCACACAACGGCGCCGGCCCGGCAGCCTCGCTAGGCGGCCTCCCCGACCTGCTCGCGCGGACCATGCAGGCTCAGCTCGGCCAGGCCGCTGCGCCGATAGAGCCAGCGCAGCGGTCGCGGCGACCACCAGTTCCAGTCGCCCAGCAGGCGCATCACCGAGGGCACCAGCAGCCCGCGCACCACGGTCGCGTCCAGCGCGACCGCGATCGCCAGCCCGATGCCGATGGCCTTGATGATCACCACCTCGGCCAGGCCGAAGGCGATGAAGACCGCCACCATGATGGCCGCGGCGCCGGTGATCAGGCGGCCGCTGCGGGCGAGGCCCTCCGCGACCGCTGTCCGGTTGTCGCCCGTGCGCAGGTACTCCTCGTGGATGCGGCTGACCAGCAGCACCTCGTAGTCCATCGAGAGCCCGAAGACGATGCTGAACAGGATCACCGGCAGCGTCGGGTCGAGCGACTGCGGCGTGAACCCGAGCAGGCCGGACAGGTGCCCCTGCTGGAAGATGAAGACCAGCGCTCCGAATGACGCCGACACCGAGAGCAGGTTGGCGAAGAGCGCCTTCAGGGGCAGGATCACCGACCCGGTCAGCAGGAAGAGCACCAGGTAGGTGACCGCCATCACGAACCCGACCGCCAGCGGCGTGTGGTCGAGGATGTAGCCGATCACGTCGACGTCGTAGGCGGTTTGGCCGGTGACCAGCACCTGGCCGTCGCCGCCCACGCCCTGCGCGCGGATCTGCGAGAGCAGCGTGCGCGCCGCGTCCGACGAGGCCGGTAGGTTGCTGGCGACCGTGAGCACCGCCAGGTGCGCGCCGGTGCTGCGCGCCAGCCCGGACTGCACGTCGGGCGGCAGCGCCGCGCCCCCTGTGTACATGCGCACGTAGTCGTCGCGACCCAGCGACGGATCGAGGCTGACGAGGCTCTGCACGCGCAGGACTCCGTGCAGCCCGGCCAGGCGCTGGCTGAGGTCGTACATCGACCCCACGTGGTCGGCGGTCAGCAGCGGCGACGACGGGTAGTACACGACCACCTCGTAGAAGTTCTGGTCCTGGCCGGGGAAGTCCTTGACCAGGGTGTCGTAGCCCTGGCGCGCTTCCAGGCGCGGCGGCAGCATGTCGACGTCGCCGTTGGCCATGCGCAGCTGCGTGAAGGGCAGCCCGAGCAGCACCAGGAAACCCAGGGTGGGGACCAGGACCAGGACCGGCCGCCGCATCACCCAAGCTGCCAGGGCGTGCCAGAAGCCGGTGCTGGAGCGTCCGCGGAACAGGCTGAGCCGGTCCACGTTGGGACCCAGCACCGCCAGGGCCGCGGGCAGGAAGGTGAGGCCGTAGAACACGGCGATGAAGACCACCATGGCGCCGGCGGCGCCCATCGAGGAGAGGAAGGTGCCCCGGTAGAAGAGCATCGCCGAGAGCCCGATCGCGACCGTCAGGCCGGAGAACGTGATGGCCCGACCGGCGGTGGCCATGGTGGTGCCCAGCGCGTCGGCGCCCGCTCGGCCCGCGCGCAGCTCCTCGCGGAAGCGGTTGACCACGAACAGCGAGTAGTCGATGGCGACGCCCAGCCCGATCAGCGTGACGATGTTCAGCGCGTACTGC
Source organism: Candidatus Dormiibacterota bacterium (assembly GCA_036378695.1). Lineage (GTDB taxonomy): Bacteria > Chloroflexota > Dormibacteria > Dormibacterales > Dormibacteraceae > CF-28. The sequence goes on along the minus strand of DASUVY010000058.1, from coordinate 28,429 downwards.
GAGACGTCCGTGAAGCGCGCCAGGGCCAGGGTGGCCGCCACGCCGCCCAGGATCGCGAGCACGCCCACGCCGACGGGCATGGCGGCGGCGACCACGGCCCCGAAGATCAGCAGCAGCAGAATCAAGGACACCGGCAGGCTGATGAACTCCGCCCGCTTCAGGTCGGACTCCAGGGTGCTGTCGAAGGCGCGGTTGATGGGCACGTTGCCGGTCACGGTGATGGCGAGGGTGGGTGACTTGACCTCGCCGGTGACCTGGTCGATGTAGCGGCGGGCGGTCGGGCCCGAATCCTTGAGGTCGACGTGCACCAGGGCCATGTGCTGGTCCTTGGAGACGAAGTTGGTGGTGATGGGCGCGCCCTGGTTGTAGGGCGTGGTGACCTTGGTCACCCGCGTGTCGGTCGCCAGCGGCGCCACCGCCGATTCCAGGGCCGACTTGAACTGTGGATCGGTCGCCAGCAGCGTCGGGCTCTTGAAGATCAGCTCGAAGGTCCCGCCCGAGTACTGCTGCGCGCTCTGGTTCTTGTTGATCTCATCGGCCACCAGCTGGTTGGCGCGCGCCGCCTGCAGCGAGGTGTCGTTGGAGTTGCCGGTGCTGAACTGGCCCCCGGTGAACAGGCCGACGATGGAGATGCCCAGGCAGATCGCGGAGACGGCCAGCACCAGCCACCGGAAGCGGTGGACGAAGCGGCCCCAAGCGTTGAACATGCGGTCTTTCTCTTCCTCTCTTATTGCGTGCTCATGGCTGGTCTATGTCGAAGTCATGACCATTCGGGTGAAGGCGTCCATGGCCGCCTGTGCATCCAGTTCGGGGTCCACCAGCGACTGCAGATGGATGCCGAAGATGCCGCCCCAGACCGCCGCGGCGATCGCCGGCACGTCGTCTACCCCCACGAAATCTGCGATTTCGCGGGGACCCCCATTGTCCATACCGCCGGTCTTCCGAAGGGCCAGGACCTCGCGGGCCAGGCGCTCGATTTGGTCTCGCTCCTGGCGCAGGAACCGGCGCAGCGCCTCGGCCACGGCCGGGTTGTGCATGCCCACGCCGAACATGTCGAAGAGCAGGCGATGGAATTCGCGAGGGCCCGAGAGCTCCTCCCGCGACCTGGCGAAGGCGTTTAGCGCCTGCTCCTCAGGTGACCCGCCCACCGGCTGGGCGTGGTCGTGGCAGGCCCAGGCGATGGCGGCGAGCACCAGCTCCTCCTTGCTCTTGAAGTAGTAGTGCACGAGGCCCGGCGCGACGCCGGCGGCGGCGGCGATGTCCTTGACCGTGGTCGTGTCGTAGCCGTCCCGGGCCAGGACCTCGTAGGCGGCCGAGACGATCCGCTCGCGGGTTTCCTCGGGCATTGGTTGGCCATTCAACCAAACCTCGGGTTGCGGCGTCAAGCGGGGCCCAGGACATTAGGGTGCCGCTATCCCGCTTACCCGCGTGCATAATGCGCGGTATCTGATACCGATGCCCACCGGTATCCGTACATGCACGCAGATCTAAAGGAGGGGAAGCCACACATGGCCGCCACCACGCTCGCGCCTCCGGAGCAGCTCGATCAGAAGCTGCTCCTGAAGGTGCTCACCGACTTCAAACGGGGCGATTTCAGCGCCCGCATGCCGAGTGACCTCACCGGCATGGCGGGCAAGATCGCCGACACCCTCAACGATGTGATCGAGATCAGCTCCCGGGTCGACCAGGAGCTGATGCGTGTGGGACGCGTGGTGGGCAAGGAGGGCAGGATCAACCAGCGGGCGAGCCTGGGCGACGTCAGTGGCGGCTGGCGCAGCAAGGTCGACTCCGTGAACACCCTGATCGAGGACCTCACGGCCCCCACCATCGAGATGGCGCGCGTGATCAGCGCCGTGGCCGCGGGCGACCTCTCCCAGCAGATGGCGACCGACGTCGACGGGCGCCCGCTCCAGGGCTCCTTCGCGCGCTTCGCGAAGACCGTCAACACAATGGTGGCGCAGCTGGGCTCGTTCACCTCTGAGGTCACCCGCGTGGCCCGCGAGGTGGGCACCGAGGGCAAGCTGGGCGGCCAGGCCAAGGTCCGCGGCGTGGCCGGCGTCTGGCGCGAGCTGACCGACAGCGTGAACCTGATGGCCTCCAACCTGACGGCCCAGGTCCGCAGCATCGCCGACGTCACCACCGCGGTGGCCAACGGCGACCTCAGCAAGAAGATCACGGTCGAGGGCCAGGGCGAGATCCTGGAGCTGAAAAATACCATCAACGTGATGGTCGACCAGCTGAACGCCTTCTCCGGCGAGGTCACCCGCGTGGCCCGCGAGGTGGGCACCGACGGCAAGCTCGGCGGCCAGGCCCAGGTCCCCGGCGTGGGCGGTGTGTGGCGCGACCTGACCGACAACGTGAACCTGCTGGCCGGCCAGCTGACCAGCCAGATCCGCAACATCGCCGAGGTCACCACGGCGGTCGCCAACGGCGACCTCTCCAAGAAGGTGACGGTCGACGTCAAGGGCGAGATCCTGGAGCTGAAAAACACCATCAACGTGATGGTCGACCAGCTCAACGCGTTCGCCGGAGAGGTGACGCGCGTGGCCCGCGAGGTGGGCACCGAGGGCAAGCTGGGCGGCCAGGCCGACGTGCGCGGCGTGGGCGGCACCTGGAAGGACCTGACCGACAACGTCAACACCATGGCCGGTCAGCTGACCAGCCAGATCCGCAACATCGCCGAGGTCACGACCGCGGTCGCCAACGGCGACCTCTCCAAGAAGATCACGGTCGAGGGCCAGGGCGAGATCCTGGAGCTCAAGGACACCATCAACGTGATGGTCGACCAGCTCAACGCGTTCGCCGGGGAGGTCACGCGCGTCGCCCGCGAGGTGGGCACCGAGGGCAAGCTGGGCGGCCAGGCCGAGGTGCGCGGCGTGGGCGGCGTCTGGAACGACCTCACCGACAACGTCAACCTGATGGCCGGTCAGCTGACCAGTCAGATCCGCAACATCGCCGAGGTCACCACAGCGGTCGCCAACGGCGACCTCACCAAGAAGATCACCGTCGACGTGCGCGGGGAGATCCTGGAGCTCAAGAACACCATCAACGTGATGGTCGACCAGCTCAACGCGTTCGCCGGAGAGGTGACGCGCGTGGCGCGCGAGGTGGGCACCGAGGGCAAGCTGGGCGGTCAGGCCGACGTGCGCGGCGTGGGCGGAACCTGGAAGGACCTGACCGACAACGTCAACCTGATGGCCGGTCAGCTGACCAGCCAGATCCGGAACATCGCCGACGTCACCACGGCGGTCGCCAAAGGCGACCTCAGCAAGAAGATCACGGTCGAGGGCCAGGGCGAGATCCTGGAGCTCAAAAACACCATCAACGTGATGGTCGACCAGCTCAACGCCTTCTCCGGCGAGGTCAGCCGCGTGGCGCGCGAGGTGGGCACCGACGGCAAGCTGGGCGGCCAGGCCCAGGTGCCAGGCGTGGCCGGCGTCTGGCGCGACCTGACGGACAACGTGAACCTGCTGGCCGGCCAGCTGACCAGCCAGATCCGCAACATCGCCGAGGTCACGACCGCGGTCGCCAACGGCGACCTCTCCAAGAAGGTGACGGTCGACGTCCAGGGCGAGATCCTGGAGCTCAAGCAGACCATCAACGTGATGGTCGACCAGCTCAACGCCTTCGCCTCCGAGGTCACCCGCGTGGCGCGCGAGGTGGGCACCGAGGGCAAGCTGGGCGGCCAGGCCGACGTGCGCGGCGTGGGCGGCACCTGGAAGGACCTCACCGACAACGTGAACCTGATGGCAGGTCAGCTGACCGGGCAGGTGCGCGGCATCGCGCGCGTGGTCACCGCGGTCGCCAACGGCGACCTCTCCAAGAAGATCACGGTCGACGTCTCCGGGGAGATCCTGGAGCTCAAGAACACCGTCAACGTGATGGTCGACCAGCTCAACGCGTTCGCCTCCGAGGTCACCCGCGTGGCCCGCGAGGTGGGCACCGAGGGCAAGCTGGGCGGCCAGGCCGAGGTGCCGGGCGTGGCCGGCGTCTGGAAGGACCTCACCGACAACGTCAACTCGATGGCCGGCAACCTCACCGACCAGGTGCGCGGCATCGCGGGCGTGGTCACCGCGGTCGCCCAGGGCGACCTGCGCCGGAAGCTGACGGTGGAGGCCAAGGGCGAGGTGGCGGCGTTGGCCGAGACCATCAACGAGATGACCGACACCCTGGCCACCTTTGCGGACCAGGTCACCACCGTGGCCCGCGAGGTGGGCGTGGAAGGACGCCTGGGAGCGCAGGCGGCGGTGCCGGGCGCCGCCGGGACCTGGAAGGACCTGACCGACAACGTGAACCAGCTGGCGGCCCAGCTGACCACCCAGATCCGCGCCATGGCGGACGTGTCGACCGCCGTGACCGAGGGCGACCTCACACGGAGCGTCACGGTCGAGGCCGCCGGCGAGGTCGCCGTCCTCAAGGACAAGGTCAACGAGATGATCGGCAACCTGCGCGTGACCACGCGGCGGAACGCCGAGCAGGACTGGCTGAAGACCAACCTCAACCGCTTCACGCGGCTCATGCAGGGCCAGCGCGACCTGGTCACGGTGGCGCGCACCATCCTGAGCGAACTGGCGCCGCTGGTGAACGCCCAGCACGGTGTCTTCTACACGGCCGAGACGGTGGCAGGCAACGACATGGTGCTGCGCCTGCACGCGTCCTACGCCTACCGCGAGCGCAAGGGCCTCAACAGCATGTTCCGGCTGGGCGAGGGATTGGTGGGCCAGTGCGCGCTCGAGAAGCAGCGCATCCTGCTGCACAACGTCCCCGGGGACTACGTGCAGATCTCCTCGGGCCTGGGCGGGGCGGCGCCGCTCAACATCATCGTGCTGCCCGTCCTCTTCGAGGGCGAGGTCAAAGCGGTGATCGAGCTGGCCTCGTTCGAGACCTTCAGCGACACCCACAAGGACTTCCTGGACCAGCTCACCGAATCGATCGGGATCGTGCTCAACACGATCGAGGCCAACATGCGCACCGAGGAGTTGCTGGTGCAGTCGCAGTCGCTGGCCAACGAGCTCCAGAGCCGCCAGGAGGAGCTGCAGCAGACCAACGCCGAGCTGGAGGAGAAGGCGCGCCTGCTGGCCGATCAGAACCAGGAGGTGGAGCGCAAGAACCTGGAGGTCGAGCAGGCCCGCTCCTCACTGGAGGAGAAGGCGCAGCAGCTGGAGATCACCTCCAAGTACAAGAGCGAGTTCCTGGCCAACATGTCGCACGAGCTGCGCACGCCGTTGAACAGCCTGCTCATCCTGGCCCAGCAGCTCTCCGACAACCCCGAAGGCAACCTGACCGACAAGCAGGTCGAGTTCGCCAACATCATCCACAGCTCGGGCCAGGACCTGCTGGCGCTGATCAACGAGATCCTCGACCTCTCCAAGATCGAGTCCGGGACCGTGGTCCTCGACTACTCCGACGTCCCCCTGGCCGAGATGCGCGACTTCGCGGATCTCAACTTCCGGCACCTGGCCGAGAACAAGCGGCTGAGCTTCGAGGTGTCTTTGGCCGACGACGCGCCGGCCACCATCCAGACCGACCCCAAGCGCCTGCAGCAAATCCTGCGCAACCTGCTCTCCAACGCCGTCAAGTTCACGGAGGAGGGAAGCGTCGAGCTGAGCATCGAGCGCGCAAGCGGCGGCTGGTCGAAGGACAACCGGACGCTGCGCGAGGCCCCGGAGGTGATCGCCTTCCGCGTGCAGGACACCGGCATCGGGATCCCGGCCGACAAGCACAAGACCGTGTTCGAAGCCTTCCAGCAGGCCGACGGCACCACCAGCCGCAAGTTCGGCGGCACCGGACTGGGCCTGAACATAAGCCGCGAGCTGGTCAAGCTGATGGGCGGCGAGATCGGCCTTCACAGCGTCCCCGGCGAGGGCTCCACCTTCACCGTCTACCTCCCCGCCGCCGCCCCCGACTCGGTGGTCCGCCAGGAGCCGGATTCCAGCGTGGCCACGGCCATCAGCCAGGCCCTCGACCTGCCGCCGGTCCGGCCCGCGCCGGCACCGCCGCGCGCGCCTCGCCCCGAGCCGGCGGTCGCCAACGACGACCGCCTGGATCTCAACCCGGGCGACCGCATCCTCCTGATCGTGGAGGACGACCCCAACTTCGCCTCGGTGGTCCTGGAGATCGCCCACCGCAACAAGTTCAAGGGCCTGATCGCGCACAGCGCCGACCAGGCGTTCCAGCTGGCCAAGGAGTACGAGCCCGACGCCATCACGCTCGACATCGGGCTGCCCGGCCGCGACGGCTGGCAGCTCTACGACCAGCTGCTCCACGACCCCAGCACGGCCGGCATCCCGGTCCACGTGGTGTCGGTTCGTGAAACCGACCAGCGGCGGGGCGCCGAGTCCGGCCTCACCTTCCTGACCAAGCCGGTCACCAAGGACGAGCTGGCGCAGCTCTTCGCCCGCATCAAGGCCGGGCGCCCGCACAAGGGCAGCCTGCTGGTGGTGGAGGACGAGCCCGTCCAGCGGCGGGAGATCGTGCGCCAGTTCGTGCAGCCCGATCTCGAGGTGGTGGCGGTGGGAACCGGCACCGAAGGACTGGAGATCCTCAAGAAGAAGCACTTCGACTGCGTGGTCCTGGACCTCGGCCTGCCCGACATGACGGGCAGCAACTTCATCGATGCTGTGCAGGCCGACCCCTTCACCCGCTCGGTGCCGATCGTGGTCTACACCAGCCTGGACCTCAGCCGCCGGGCCCAGGCCAAGCTCAAGAAGATGACGCGCGGGGTCGTCATGAAGGACCCGGACAGCAGCCAGGAGCTGCTGGAAGAGGTGGGGCACTGGCTGCGGGGCCTGGAGACGATGGCCACGCCGACGCCGGCGCGCACCAACGGCAACGGCCGTAGCGCGGCCCCGAAGCGCGCGCCGAGCCCGCCAGGCGCCGCGGAGCGTCCCGGCCAGCTGACGGGCAAACGGCTGCTGGTGGTGGACGACGACGTCCGTAACATCTATGCCCTGACCGCCCTGCTGGAACGGGAGGGGGCGGAGGTGCTCAACGCCGAGAGCGGCGTGGAGGCGATCGAGCTCCTGGGTCGCAAGACCCGGGTCGACGCCGTCCTGATGGACGTCATGATGCCCGAGCTGGACGGTCTTCAGACCACCGCCGTGATCCGGGAGAACCCGGAGTTCCAGGGCCTGCCCATCATCGCCGTCACCGCGAAGGCCATGCAGGGCGACCGCGAGCGCTGCCTGGAGGCGGGCGCCTCCGACTACATAGCCAAGCCCGTCGACGCGGAGCAGCTGGTGGAGCTGGTGCGGCGCTGGACGGCGGGAGCGGTCGGCAAGGCTTGAACCTGGAAGCGGCCCCGGAGGCCGCCATCCTGCTGGTCGACGACACTCCGGCCAACCTGGTCGCGCTGGAAAGCATCCTGGCGCCGCTCGGCCAGCGGCTGGTGACGGCGCGCTCGGGCCGGGAGGCCCTGCGAAAGCTGCTGGAGGACGATTTCGCGCTGATCCTGCTGGACGTGCGCATGGGGGACATGGACGGCTTCGAGACCGCGCGTCTGATTCGATCCCGCCCGCATACCGAGCACGTGCCGATCATCTTCGTGACCGCCTTCGACCGGGTCGAGAGCGACATCAAGGCGGGGTACGAGCTGGGCGCCGCCGACTTCATCTTCAAGCCCTACCAGGCCCACGCGCTGCGGGCCAAGGTGGGCGTCTTCGTCGAGCTCTTCCAGAAAACGGAGGCGGTCCGACGGCAGGCCGAGCAGCTGCGCCTCATGGAGCTGCGCGAGGCCCGCCGCAAGTTGGAAGCCGCGGAGCGCGGCCGGGCCCAGGCCGAGGCTCGATTCGAGAGCATCCTCGACCTGGCCCCCGACGGGATCTTCGCCTTCGACGCCGAGGGAAAGGTCGTTCTCTTCAACAAGGGCGCCGAGCACATCTTCGGGCGGCTCGCCGACGACGTCCTCGGCACGCCGGTCACCGAGCTGGTGCCGGGCGGCGTTCCCGCGATGGCCGCGGCCGCGTTCGAGACCGAGGCCCGCCGCCAGGACGGCACGAGCTTCCCGGCTGAGCTGTCCATGGCCCAGCACCGCTACGCGGACGAGACCATCACCACCGTCGTCTGCCGCGACGTGACCGAGCGCAAGCGTGCCGAGGAGCGCGAGCGCAGCTTGAACCGCGAGCTGGCCCTGCGCCTCCAGCATGGCGTGGAGATGGTGGGCGACATGGCGGCCACCCTCAGCCCGGGCGAGGTCATGGGCCGCCTGCTGCGCCGGGTGGTGCCGGCAGTCGGCGCGGACCAGGGCACGCTGCTACGCGTCGAGCAGGACCGCCTGGTCGTCCAGGACAGCTACGACCTGGAACGCGAGCCGACCCTGAACCGGGGCGGCGAGTTCGCCGCGGGCCCCATCCTGGAGCAGGCCCTGCGGGAGCGGCAGGTCGTCCTCAACGGCACCCTCGACCCCCCGCGACTGACGTCCCGGGTCAAGGCCTGGCTGGCCGGCGTGCAGTACACGGCGGCGCTCCCGGTGGTGGTGGCCGACGAGGTGGCGGCCGTCCTGCTGCTGGCTCGCCGGAGGCCGGAACCCTTCGGCACCGGCGAGGTGGAGACGCTCCGACTGATCGGGAACGTGGCCAGCGTGGCGCTGCGCAACGCACAGCTCTTCACCGCGGCCGAGATGGCCAGCGCCAGCAAGTCCGAGTTCCTGAACATGGCCGCGCACGAGCTGCGCACGCCGCTTTCGGTGGTGGTCGGCTACCTCTCGATGCTCGTGGACGGCACCTTGGGGCCCTCGCCCGAGACCTGGCGGCGCCCGATCGAGATACTCAACCTCAAGGCTGCCGAGCTCAACAAGCTGGTGGACGGCCTGCTCCTGGCGGCGCGCATGGAGGCCGGGACCGTCCTGGGCCAGCCGGAGGTGGTCGACCTGGTGCAGGTGGTGCGGGAGGCCCTGGGCCGGGCCGAGGGACGGGCCGCGTTGCTCGGCGGCCAACTGCTGCTGGAAACGCCGCCGCAGCCCGTGCTGGCGGAGGCGGACCCAGTCCACCTGGGCCGGATCCTGGACAACCTGGTCAACAACGCCCTCACGTACACGACCGAGGAGCCCTGGGTGAAGGTGACCGTCCAACCCGACGCCACGGTGCTCGTGGAGGACCACGGGCTGGGTATCCCCGAGGACCGCCACGAGGTCATCTTCGAGCGCTTTTTCAGGGTCAACGACCCCATCCTGCCGCCCCAGCCGGGCACGGGCCTGGGCCTTCATATCAGCCGCGAGCTGGCGCGCCGCTACGGCGGCGAGGTGGTGCTGGAGAGCAGCCTGCCGGGGGCCGGATCCCGATTCGCGCTGCGCCTGCCGGCGGTGGCCGGCAGCGGCGAAGCGGAGGCGCCCCAGGACGCCGCGGCCCGCCGGGCGGGCTGACTCTCCGCCCCTTCCCGAAGTCGGAAGATACGGGCGGCGTGAACACCATCGCGGTCGTCGGCCTGGGCCTCATGGGCGGGTCCCTGGCCATGGCCTTGAAGCGGGCGCGGCCCGATCTGACGCTGATCGGCGTCGACCGCGACCAGCGCACGCTCGCCCAGGCTCTGCAGCGGGACCTGGTGACCATGGCTGGGCCCGACCTGGACGCCGCCGGCGCCGCCGACCTGATGGTGCTGGCCGTGCCGGTGCTGGCTATGCGAAGGCTGCTGCCGCGGCTGGCCGGCACCCGCGCCCTGGTCACCGACCTGGCCAGCACGAAGGCGGAGGTCATGGGCTGGGCAGCGGCCGCCGGCGTGGATCTGGTCGGTGGGCATCCCATGTGCGGGCGGGAGGCCTCCGGCCTGGAGGCTGCGGATCCCGAGCTCTACCAGGGCGCGACCTGGGTGCTGACCCGCTCGGAGCCGCGCCTGGAGGACCTGATCCGGTCCGTGGGCGCCCACCCGCTTGTCCTCGACGCCGAGGTGCACGACCGCCTGGTCGCGGGCATAAGCCACGCCGCCTTCCTGGTCTCGGCGGCCTACCTGCTTTCGGTGGCGGGCTCCGACGACTGGCCGGAGGCGGGCCGGCTGGCCAGCAGCGGCTTTCGGGACATGACCCGCCTGGCGGCGGGGGACCCCGAGATGTACGCGGGCATTGCGGCCACCAACCGGACCCAGATCGCCGAGGCGCTCGACCGCTTCCAGGCCGCCCTGGCGAGGCTGCGCCGGCACCTGGACGGGGAGGATCCTCGGCTGGCCGAGCTGCTGGAGGAGGCGCGCGGTGCCCGCCGGCGCTGGGAGGAGGCCGTTGACCGGCGTGCGTAGGCCGGCGCGCCTGGAGGGCGTGCTGGAGCTGCCTGGCGACAAGTCGGTGTCCCACCGGGCTCTGCTGCTGAACTCGGTGGCGGCCGGGGAGGCGCGGGTGGAGAACCTCTCCGGCGGTGCGGACGTCGCCTCCACCGCGTCCTGCCTGAGGGCTCTGGGGGTGGAGATCGAGCCGGGCCTGGTGCGTGGTCGCGGCCTCGACGGCCTGCGGCCGGCCTCGGGGCCGCTCGACTGCGGCAACTCCGGGACCACCATGCGCCTGCTGGCGGGACTGCTGGCCGGACGCCCTTTCGCTTCGGAGCTCGTGGGCGACGCCTCTTTGAGCCGGCGGCCGATGGGCCGGGTCGTGGAGCCGCTGCGCGCCATGGGCGCGGCCGCCGAGGCCGGGCCGCCGCTGCGGGTTGGGGGCAGCCGGGCGGCGCTGCACGGCATCGACTACCGGATGCCGGTGCCCTCGGCGCAGGTCAAGTCGGCGGTGCTGCTGGCCGGGCTCCAGGCCGAAGGCACCACCCGGGTCACCGAGCCGGTGCCCACCCGCGACCACACCGAGCGGATGCTGGAAGCCATGGGTGCGAAGATCCTGCGCAACCACAGCATGGTCGCAGTGGAGGCGGCCTCGGACCTGCGCCCGCTGGACATCCGGGTGCCGGCCGACCTCTCGGCCGCGGCCTTCTGGTTGGTGGCGGGAACGCTGCACCCGGGCGCCCGGATCACACTCCGCGGAGTCGGGGTCAACCCCTCGCGCTCGGCGGTGCTGTCCGTCCTGGAGAGAGCCGGCCTGCAGGTGCAGCGCAGCCAGGAGCGGCTGGAGGGGCTGGAACCGGTGGCCGATCTCGAGGCCGGCACCACGACGACCGTTCGGGCCCTGAGCATCGATGACTCCGAGGCGCCGCTGCTCATCGACGAGCTGCCGGTGCTGGCGGTTGCGGCCACTCAGCTGCCGGGCGTCAGCCGGATCACCGGCGCCGGGGAACTGCGGGTCAAGGAGTCGGACCGCATCGCGGCCATGGCCACCGGACTTAACGCGATGGGGGCCGCCGTCCGAGAGCTGGAAGACGGCTGGGAGATCCACGGCCCGAGCCACCTGGAGGGAGCGCCGGTGCGCTCGGAGGACGACCACCGGGTGGCCATGGCGCTGGCCGTGGCCGGGCTCCTGGCGGAGGGCGAGACCACGATCGAAGGCGCCGATTGCGTGGCCATCTCCTACCCCGGCTTCTGGGACGACCTGGAACACCTGTGTCGCGCTTAGCGCTCGCGGTCGAGGCCGGCGTGGAGGTGGTGGCGCTGGAGCTGCGCGAGCTGGAGGTTACGGAGCCGCGCGCCGACTTCACGCCGGTGGTCGCCGACGCCGTGGCTGTCGCCCGGGCGGGCCGGGTAGGGGATACCAAGCCCGCGCGGGCGCTCTACCGGCGCTTCGGCATCGACCCGACCAAGACCCGGCCCTCGAGCGAGGCTCTGCTCCGGCGAGCGGTCCGGGGCGACCCCTTCCCCCGCATAAACTCGCTGGTCGACGTGGCCAACGTGATGTCGCTGCTGGCGCAGGCGCCGGTGGGGCTGTACGACCTGGACCGCGTCGAGGGACCGCTGACGTTGCGGGTAGGCGCCGCGGGCGAGGGCTACGAGGGCATCCGCAAGGACCACGTGAGCGTGGCCGGCCGGCTCTGCGTGGCCGACGCCTTCGGACCCTGCGGCAACCCCAGCTCGGACTCGGCGCGCACCATGATCACGACGGCCACCGAGCACGCGGCCTGGATCTGGTTCCTGCCGGTCGGCCGGCAAGTGCTGGCGCGCACCGCGGAGCTGGTGGCGCAGTACGGCCGCGGCCTGATGACCATCCCGTAGCGGTGCCGGGCGTTTTCTCCGAGCACGTGCTCTGCGTCAGTCGGGAGGACATCTTCCCCGACGGCGCCTGGCACGGCTTCGTGGACGAGGGCCTGGACCGCGCGCAGGAGGTGATCCGCGGCCGGAGCTTCTTCATGCCACGCGCCGAGGTCGAGGAGGACCCGCGCTACCAGCAGATCATCCCTTACGTGGTCTTCCGCCACGGGGAGCGCTACCTGCTGACGCGCAGGCTAAAGGCCTCGGGCGAGAAGCGGCTCCACCAGCAGTACTCGTTGGGCGTCGGCGGCCACATCAACCCCGGCGACCTCGAGCACGGCGACCCTATCGACGACGGCATGCGCCGGGAGTGGGAGGAGGAGGTCGAGTACGCGGGGCAATTCCAGGCCCGCCTGCTGGGACTGATCAACGACGACTCGGCGCCGGTCTCCAAGGTCCACCTGGGGCTGGTCTTCCTGGTCGACGGCGACCGTCCCGAGATCGCCATCCGGGAGACGGACAAGCTGGCGGGCGAGCTCTTGTCGCTGCCCGAGATGCGGATCTTCTACCTGGCCATGGAGAGCTGGTCGCAGATCGTCTACGACCACCTCAGTGCCCCGTGAGCCGCTTCCTGAGGTCGAGCAGCATCGGGTGCAGCTGGGAGGCGTCCTCCACCCGCGAGGTGTCGAGACCCCAGTCGGCCCGGGCGAGGAGGAAGGGATGGCCCTGCTCGCCGCCGATCGAGCCGTGCCCGCCGGCCTGGCTTTCCAGGTTGACCTCCTGGCGCCCGTCGTAGGCCCCGAAAACGAGGAGGTCGCCCGCCCGCCCGAAGGAGTTGAGCTTGTCCAGCTGGCGCGCCAGCACGTCGGGTTCGTCGAAGCGGGCCAGCAGCTCGCGGGCCTCGCCCGCGTCAGCTGAACCCCAGCGCAGGTCGCCGGCCGGGGTCACCGCCACGTTGACGCCGCGGTCGCGGCCGAGGACGAAGGCCAGCCGGTCCAGCCCCGCCAGCCGCTCGGCCAGCCCCGGGAAGCGGCGACGGACCTCGGGCAGGGGCAGGCGGTCCGGGAAGCTCGCGAAATACACGTGGCCCAGCCCGCCGGAGTAGGTGAGCACGACCCGCGTCTGGGGCACGTCCTCGGGGCCGAAGCTCTTGCCGTTGTGCTCCTCGACCCGGCTGCCCGGCAACCACTCCGCCACCAGCGAGCCCAGGGAGCGGCCGTCAGCCTCGTCGAAGCGGCGGGTGGGGATGTGGCCGTGGTCGCTCAGCACCACCAGCTCGTACCGGCGGCCGGAGGCGTTGTCGCGGCGCCCATCGGCGACCGCGCGGATGCTGTGGTCGACGTGGATCAGCATGCGTTGGGTGTAGTCGTCGTCGGGCCCGAAGGCGTGGGCCGTCTCGTCGTAGGCGTAGAAGCCGGCGTAGATCACGGGGTACCCGGCCTCCATGGCCTGGCGGACCGCGTATCGGGTCACGTGGTGCAGGAAGACCTCTTCGAGCATGTCGTTGATCACGTAGCTGCGCGCCGGACGCCGGCCGGCGGCCCGCGCCGCCAGCGCGTTCTCGGTCACGCCCGCCACCGCCAGCAGGCCGTGGCCGAGCAGGTCCACCAGGTGCGCCGGGTTGGAGAACCAGGCCCCCAGCACGGCGCCCGCGGAGCGGTTGGCCCGGGTTCCGCTGTACTCGCGGTCCCGGTAGGCCAGGCCGAAGGTCTCGTCCGCGCCCGCCGGATAGCAGGCGGCGATGCAGGCCCCGTCCTCGCACAGCGGCCGGGTGCCCCGGAAGTACTTGGGCGCCACCCGCTTGAAAGTCGAGGCGGCGCCGAACTGGATGACCTCGCCGGCATCGCGGTCGTACCAGCGGAAGGAGGGGATCTCGCGGTTGTCGCCGTAGAGGATGCCGGCCTGGGCGTAGGGGGTGGTGGAGGGTAGGCCGCACCGGTAGGGCTGCAGCGTGTAGCCCTCCTCGCGCAGCAGGCGCGCCACCTCGGGCATCCGATCCTGATCCACGGCTCGCCGCAGCGTGTCGTGCCCCAGGCCGTCGATGTGGAGGACGACCAGCCCCCGGCTCTCGTTCAAGCGATCTCGGCCAGGACGGGGATGTGGTCCGAGCCCGGGAGGTTGAGCGCCCAGGAACGGCTGACCAGCTCTGGCGGCCGCGCCAGCACCGCGTCCAGCTTCTGGCGGAGGCGGCCGCGGGCCTGGGTCCAGCCCACGTTCGCAGTCACGTCCTCGAAGCCGTGCGCCCGGGCCTCGGCGTGCAGCCGGGCCCAGGCCGGCCGACCGTTCAGCCCGAAGGTGTTGAGGTCGCCCGCGATCACGACCAGGCTGGCCGGCGGCCGGCCGGCGTCGTGCTCGAGCACCGCCCCCAGCTGGGCGCGCCGGTGGGCGACGCCCAGCACGTCAAGGTGGACGCAGTAGGCCCGCAGCCGGCCGCGGCCGAACCGGCCCTCGACCATCAGCGCATTGCGGCGACTGCGGCGGCTCCTCGGGAGCTCGATGACCGCGCGCCCCTCGACCCGGATCCGGCGCCGGTTCCAGACCAGCGCGTTGGCCTGCTCGCGGCCGCGCAGGTGCTGGGCGGTCACCTGCCACCATTCGTAGTCGGGCCCCAGCCGTTCGGCGACCCGCGCCGCATCCTCGACGCCGCCGGCTCGCGAGGCCTCCTGGAGCGCCAGCACGTCGGGCCGGCCGAGCTCGTCGAGCGCGGCCAGGATGGCGTCCAGGCGCAGTCCAAGCTGGACGTTCCAGCTGCAGACGCGGAGGCTCATGCTAGAAAGCATCACACCCCGCGCTGTGCGGCTCCTAACGGCCGTGGTGCTGCTGGCGGCGTGCGGCACCGACGCCCAGGCCGCCACCCTGGCCATCCGCTACCAGGCAGGCGAGCAGGAAAGCTACCGCCTGCACCAGGTCTTCACGGCCGCGCTGACGAGTGCCGCCGGCCAGGTGCAGCCGCTGACCTTCGACCTGCGGGCGATGGAGTCGACCCGGGTCACCGCGCTTCAAAGCGGTGGCGGGGCCACCCTGGACGTCCAGCTCCTGGACATGACGGGGACCTCCAACGGGCAGCAGCTGCCGCCGCTGGGGACGCAGAGCTACCAGCTGCAGGTGGGCCCGGACGGGCGCATCCTGGGCGGCGGGGCGAGCAGCGCCGGCAGCAGTGCGGTGAGCGTGCCCAGCGCCGACCAGGCCTTCTCGATCCTGCCCGACCGCAAGGTCAAGCCCGGCGACACCTGGACGCGCGACTACGACCGCCCCAACCCCTTGGGCTCGGGCGCGTTCAAGGTGCATTCCGCCAACCGCTTCCTGCGCTACGAGCAGGTCGCGGGTGTTCAGGCCGCGGTGGTGGAAAGCAAGCTGAGCACCCCGGTCGACCAGCAGGTGACCCTGGCCGGGCAGCCGCTGCAGGAGACGGGCACCGTCACCGCCGACGTCACCTCCTGGGTCGACCCCGGCGCCGGGCGCTTCCTCAAGGCGAGCTCGAGCACCAAGTTCCAGCTCAGCACGGCCGGCTACCAGCTCAGCGGCAGCCAGACGCTGGACTTGGAACGGCAGATCTGAGCGCTTAGTCGCGCACCCGGGGCACGAAGCCCATCATGTCGCGCTCGCTTCGCTTCGCTTCACGGGCTGGAACCGTGCCGGTTCCCCCCGTGTGCCCCCTTCCGCTGTCCGCCGTCCGGCGCCGCCCCCAACGCTGGGATCACGGACTCAAACGGCCCGGCGAGCCGGGCCTTACCTGCACGCCACCTCGGTTGAGGCTCCGCCTAGTCCCGCACCCTCGGCACGAAGCCCATCACGTCGTACATGCGGTGCAGGGTGGGGGTCGAGACGGCGCGGGCCTTTTCGGCGCCCCGCGCCAGCAGGCGCTCCAGCTCGGCTGGGTCGCCGCGCAGCTCCAGGTAGCGCTGCTTGATGGGCGCCAGCAGCGCGATCACCGCCTCGCCCACATCGGTCTTGAACTTGCCATAGCCCTGGCCTGCGTAATCGGCCTCTACCGCTTCGGGTGAGGCGCCGGTGGCCACGGCCATGATCTCCACCAGGTTGGAGATGCCCGCCTTGTCGGGCGCCCGACGGACCTCGCGCCCGGTGTCGGTGACGGCCGCCTTGAACTTGCGGCGGATGTCGTCGGGGGTATCGAGCATCAAGACCGTCCCCAAAGGCGTGCCGCCGGTTGTGGACATCTTCTTGTCCGGCGCCTGCAGGTCCATGATCCGGGCGCCCTCCTCCGGGTAGACGCCACGCGGCAGGGTGAAGGTCTCGCCGAAGCGCGCGTTGAAGCGCTGGGCGATGTTGCGCGCCAGCTCCACGTGCTGGCGCTGGTCGTCGCCCACCGGCACCACGTCCGTCTGGTAGAGCAGGATGTCGCCGGCCATCAGGACCGGGTAGGCGAAGAGCGCGGCGGTGACCGACTCCTTGCCTTTCGACTTGTCCTTGAACTGCGTCATCCGCTGCAGCTCGCCGAAGGTGGCGACCGCGCTCAGCAGCCAGTTCGCCTCGGCGTGCGCGGTGACGTGGCTCTGGATGAAGACCGTGGAGCGCTCGGGGTCGAGGCCGGTGGCAAACAGCATGGCGGCCAGGTCGAGGCAGGTGTCGCGGAACTCGACCGGGTCATAGGGCACGCTGAGCGAGTGCAGGTCGACCACGCAGAAGAAGCCCTCGCCCTGGCGGGCGGTGGCGGCGTACTGGCGGAAGCCTCCGCTGTAGTTGCCGAAGTGCTTGGCCCCGGTCGGCTGGATGCCGGAGAAGATGCGCATGGGGGTGGCCGGAGATTATCGCTATGCGATCATTCCGCGGCTGATGGACCTCGACCACAAGGTCGTCGTCGTCTCCGGCGGCGCCAGCGGCATCGGCCGCGCCTTCGCCCGCATCGCCGCTCGCCAGGGAGGGGATGTGGTGGTGGCCGACCTAGACGACGAGCGCCTGGAGGCGGCCGTGCAGGAGCTGGTGGGGCTGGGCACCGGGCGCCGCTTCCACGGCCTGCGCTGCGACCTCCGCAAGGACGCTGACGTCAAGGCGCTGGCCGCCGACGCCTTCGCGACCATGGGCCGCGTCGACGTGCTGGTCAACGCCGCCGGGGTCTTCTTGGGCGGCGCCCTGGACGAGATCAGCGTGCGCGACTGGGAATGGATGCTCGAGGTCAACCTGCTGGGCCCCGTGCGCGCGGTGCGCGCGTTCCTGCCCAGCCTCAAGGCTCAAGAGGCGGCCTACATCGTGAACGTCGTCTCTTTCGGCGCCCTGGTGCCGCGCGGCCCCCTGACCATCCCCTACGACTCGAGCCAGGCCGCGATCGCCCATTTCACCGAGGGACTGGCCCTGCACGCGGCGCCCCACGGCGTGCGCGTCTCGCTGTTCTGCCTGAGCCGGACAGAGGACGCCGTGGGGTCGCACACCCGCATCCGGGGGACCGAGTCCTGGTTTGGCGGAGGCGAGCCCGTGGCCGGGGACGGATCGGAGGCGCTGGAGCCCGTGGCCCGGCTGCTGGCCGAGGGCATCCGAGCCGAGGAGTACCTGATCCTGGAGCGGGAGGAGGACCGGGAGCTGGCCGCGCGCCGCTTCACCGACCGCGACCCGGGCCTGACCCGGCACCAGCTGGTGGCCCGACCCGGCGGCGCGTGATCCCGACCCCCGGCGTCATCCAGTCGACGGAGCTGCTCTCCAGCATCGGCATCTGCGTGACCGCGGCAGCCCTGCTGGCGCTGGTCGGGTACCGCCTGCGGCAGCCACTGATCCTGGCCTACCTGGTCACCGGGGTGGTGATCGGACCCCACGTCCTGCAGCTGGTGGGAAATCGGCAGGCCATCAGCACCGTCTCCGAGATCGGCCTGATCCTGCTGCTGTTCGTGATCGGCCTGGAGATCGACCTGAAGCGCCTGCTCGGCGCGGGCCGGGCGGTGGCCGCGGTCGGGTTCCTGCAGGTGCCCGTCTGCATCGCGCTGGGGCTGGCCTTCTTCGGCCTGCTGCCGGGGCTGGGCGGCGGCAGGTACACCGTCCTCTACCTGGCCGCCTGCATGTCGATGAGCTCGACCATGATCGTGGTCAAGCTCCTTTACGACAAGCACGACCTGGACACCCTGCCCGGCCGCATAACGCTGGGCGCTCTTGTTTTCCAGGACGTCTGGGCCGTCGCCATGCTGGCGGTGCAGCCCAACCTCTCCAACCCCGACCTGCGGCCGCTGGCCATCTCGCTGCTCGAGGGGATCGGTCTGGTGGTCTGGGCGCTGGCCATGAGCCGCTACGTGCTGCCCCGGGTCTTCCGCGCGGTGGCCAAGGCGCCCGAGCTGGTGCTGGTCACGGCGCTGGCCTGGTGCTTCTTCCTGGCCGCGGCCGCCTCGCTGGCCGGCCTTTCGCGGGAGATGGGGGCGCTGATCGCGGGGGTCAGCATTTCGACCTTCCCCTACAGCGCCGACGTGGGCACCAAGGTCGGCAGCATCCGCGACTTCTTCGTGACGCTCTTCTTCGTGGCGCTGGGCATGCAGATCCCGGTGCCCAGCCCCAACCTGCTCCTGCTGGCCGCGGTCGCCGCCGCCTTCCTGGTGCTGAGCCGGGCGGTGGTCGTGCCGATCCTGTACGCCTCGGGACTGGGCCAGAGGGCCAGCATCCTGCCCGCCATCAACCTGGCCAACATCAGCGAGTTCTCGATCGTGATCGCGTCCCTGGGTTTCAGTCGCGGCCACGTCGACAGCTCGGTGGTGACGATCGTGATCCTGACCTTTGCGGTGACCTCGATCTCGTCCACCTACATGATCGCGGGCAGCGATCGCGTCTACCGCCTGCTACACCGAGTGCTCCAGCTGCTTCGTATTCCTGACCTGGACCGCGAGAACCAGGAGATCGAGCTCGCCCACGCGGCCGCCGACGTCGTGTTCCTGGGCTTCTTCCGGGATGCCAGCTCGGTTCTGCACGAGTTCGAGCACTACGGTCGCCGGCGCATCCGCCACCGCCTGCTGCGGCGGATGGTGGTCATCGACTTCAACCCCCACGTGGTGGGCGAGCTGCGGCGGCGGGGCGTGCCCTGCATCTACGGCGACATTTCCGACGTGGAGACCCTGGCGCGCGCGCACCTCGACAACGTGCGGCTGGTGGTCTCCTCGATCACCGACGCCGTGCTGCGGGGCACGCACAACCGGGCGCTGCTGGCGCATGCCAAGCAGGTCTGGCCGCAGGCGGCGGTGATCCTGGCCACGGATCACGTCCCCGAGGCCCTCGAGTTCTACGAGGCCGGCGCCGACTACGTCTTCATCCCCCGCATGCACTCGGCGCAGGACCTGGCGGGCATCATCACGGCGGGCCTTAGCCACGGCTTTGCTGAGATCCGGCAGGGAGCGATGGCCGAGCTGCACCTGCGCGACGAAGTCCTCGCCTGAGGGTTTCGGGGGCTGTCGACGGAGGACTACCGGCGCTTCGACCAGGACGCTTCGAGGAATGCCGCCCTGGTCAGCCGATCCCGAGGCCCGCGAGCAGCAGGTCGAAGATCTCCTCCGCAGAGTCGCGCTCCTCGGTGAAGGCCTGGCGCAGCAGGTCTTCAGAGGGCGTCAGCCTGGCCTGGCGTGACCATTCTTGGGCTCCCAGGACGGCGCGTTCTGGACTGTCGTAATCGTCGACCGGCGCCTGGTAGTCGCGGGCCGCGATCTGGCGGTTCAGGACCCCGGTCCACCTCATTCCGATGTGCGTCTGGCCCTCGACCACCGCGCAGTCGCTGTCCAGCACGTAAGCGGCCAGCACAGGGGCCCCGGTAGCGGCGACCAGCGGGGCCACGGCGGCGCGCAGGCTGGGGGACGAGCCGGCGACCCTGAGCAGCCGCCAGTCGTGGTCGATCGGCCTTTCGTCTTGGGGAGTGCCGAACGCCGTCACCTCTCTCAGCACGCTCAGCGGCCGTGTGCTGCGCGCGACCACCAGGTGTCCCCAGTAGCCCACGGCGGGATTCTATGAGTCATACGATCTCCGGGATGGAGCTGATCAACCCCCGCGTCCGGAGCATGGTCCGCGCCTCTCTCGAAGAGCCCGACGCCTTCTGGGCCGCGGCCGCCGAGCTGCTGACCTGGTTCCAGAAATGGGACTCGGTGTTGGAGTGGACCCCGGGGCGGCCGGACGAACGCGGCCGCGACTTCACCTGGTTCCAGGGAGCGCGCACCAACCTCGCCTACAACTGCGTCGACCGGCATGTGGAGCGGGGTTGGGGCGGCCACGCGGCGCTTGTCTACGAGACCGAGCGCGGCGAGCGCCGCGTGCTCACCTACGCGCAGCTGCTGCATGACGTAAAGCGCGCGGCGGCGGGCCTGCGGGCGCTGGGCATCCGGCGCGGCGATCGGGTGGGCATCTACATGCCGACCTGCCCGGAGGCGATCACGCTCATGCTCGCCTGCGCGCGCATCGGCGCCATCCACCTGGTGGTGTTCGCGGGCTTCGGCGCGGGCGCCCTGGGTGGCCGCCTGGCCGCGGCCGAGTGCCGCGCGCTCTTCTACGCGGACCTGACATATCGGAAGGGCAAGGACGTGCCGCTGGCGGGGATCGTCGCCGAGGCGTTGGAGGCGGCGCCCTCAGTCGAGAAGGTCGTCGTCCTGCGACGCGCCGGGTCTGCACAGGGCGGGCACCTGGAGTGGGCGGACTTCCTGGCGCAGGGCGATGACGACGACGCCTACGAGGAGCTGGAGTCGAACGAGCCCGCCTACATCCTGGCCACCTCCGGGACCACCGCCAAGCCCAAGCTAGCGGTCCACGCCCATGGGCCCTACCAGGTGCACATCAACGCCATGGCGGAGTGGATGTTCGGGCTCGAAGAGACCGACGTCTGGTGGTCGACCAGCGACATCGGCTGGGTGGTCGGCCACAGCTACATCGTCTACGCGCCCCTGCTGGCCGGCTGCACCACCATCGCCTTCGAGGGCGCGCTCGACCATCCGGGGCCGGAGACCTTCTACCGGATCATCGAGGAGAACCAGGTCAGCGGCATCTTCACCTCGCCGACCGCGGTCCGCATGCTGATGCGCTACGGCACGGACCCCGCGCGGAAGTCCGACCTGGGCTCTGTGGTGCGCGTGTTCTGCGCCGGCGAGGTGCTCAACGCGCCGGCCTGGGAGTGGCTGCAGAAGGAGGCGTTCGAGGACCGCATCCCGGTCATCGACCACATGTGGCAGACCGAGACCGCGGGGCCGATCGTGGGCAATCCCTGGGGCCTGGGCATGCTGCCCATCAAGCCGGGGTCCGGCGGCATCGTGCTGCCCGGGATCGATGCGGTGGTGGTGGATCCCGACGGCCGCGAGTGTGCGCCCGGCGAGAATGGCATCTTCGCCATCCGCCGGCCCTTCCCCGGCCTCACCGCCACGCTGTGGGGGGAGGTCGAGCGCTACTCCAAGGACTACTGGGAGAAGGTTCCGGGGCAGCGTCTCTACTACAGCGGCGACGCCACCGCCATCGACGAGGACGGCTACGTCTGGTTCAGCGGGCGCGCCGACGAAATCATCAAGATCGCGGGCCACCGGATCGGGACGATCGAGGTGGAGACCGCCTTCCTGCGCCACCCGGCGGTGGCCGAGGCGGGGGTGACCGGGCGCCCGGACCCGGTGCGGGCCGAGGTCATCTCGGCCTTCGTGGTGCTCAAGCAGGGCCGTCAGCCCTCCGAGGAACTGAAGGGCGAGCTTCTGGAGACCGTGCGCCGCGAGCTGGGGCCGGTGGCCGTGATCGGAGAGCTCAACTTCGTGGGCATGCTGCCCAAGACGCGCAGCGGCAAGATCATGCGCCGGGTGCTCAAGGCGGTCACGCTCGACCGCGACCCCGGCGACATCTCGACCATCGAGGACGAGGGCTCGGTCGAGGACGCCCGCCAGGCCTGGGCGGCGCTGAAAGAAGACGTAGGGGCGGGGCTGGCCCCGCCCTAGCTCCCAGCGAGGGAGGGGCAAGCCCCTCCCCTACATGGCCGGCAGCGTGAAGCTGAACTCGCTGCCGCCGCCGGGGTCGCTCTTGACCCAGATCCGCCCGCCCATGAGCTCGACCAGCCGCCGGCTCAGCGGCAGTCCCAGCCCGGTGCCGTCGTGGCGCCGGCTCCGGCTGTCGTCGACCTGCGTGAACTCCATGAAGATGCGCTCGTGCTGATCGAGCGGGATCCCGATCCCGGTGTCGCGCACGCTCACCTGCACCAGCTGGCGCTTGCGCTTGACCGTGATCTCCACGGTGCCGTCCTCCGGGGTGAACTTGATGGCGTTGGAGACCAGGTTGGCCAGCACCTGCTCCAGGCGGCGCACGTCGGCGCGGACCGCCATGCCCGGCGGCACCTCAGCGGTCACCCGCAGCCGGCGCGCGTCGGCCATCGGCCGCAGGCGATCGATCACCTCGCCGATCACGTGCTTCAAGGGCACGTTCTCGATCACCAGCTCCATCTGGCCGGCGGCCACCTTGGAGAGGTCGAGCACGTCGTTGACCAGCTCCAGGAGGTGCCGACCGCTGGAGCCGATGTGCGCCAGGTACCGCCGCTGGCGGTCGTTCAGCTCGCCGTAGGCCTCTCCTTCCAGCAGCTGGGCGAAGCCCAGGATGGAGTTCAGCGGGGTGCGCAGCTCGTGGCTCATGGAGGCCAGGAAGCGCGACTTGGCCTCGCTCTCCCGGCGCACGACCTCGGCCACCTTGACCGAGGTGATGTCGATCGAGGTCGCGATCACCTGCTCCACCCGTCCGCGCTCGTCCAGCACGGGCACGCAGTCGAACTGGAGCCAGAACTCGTGGCCATCTGGGCGCCGGTAGCCCACCACCTGGTTCCGGACCGGGCGCCGGGTGCGCAGGCAGACGGCCATCGGCCGCTGGTCCCAGGCCATGCCCGAGCCCTCCTCGGTGATGCGCTCGAAGCCCGCGATGTCGGCCGGCATCCGGCCGTCCAGCTGGCTGCGCTCGATGCCGAACATCCGCAGCCCGGCGTCGTTGATGTCAACGATCGCGCCCGACCCGTCGTGGACCACGACGCTGCAGGCCATGGTCTCGTGCAGGGCGCGCAGCCGGCGTTCAGAGCCGGCCAGGTCGGCATGCAGGCGGGCCGCCTCCAGGATGGGCGCGACCTGCGCCGCGAGCAGGGTCAGCACCTGGATCTCGTCGCCGTCGAACTCCCTCCGCTCCATGAAGCGGGCCACCATGGCGCCCACCGTGCGGTCGCCGGCCACCAGGGGCACCGCCAGTATCGACTTGTGCCCCATGCGGACAGACCACTCGAGGCGGTGCTCCCACTCGGGGTAATCGGGCACCACCACCGTGCTGCCGGTGGCGAAGACCTGGCCGACGGCACCCTCGCCGGGTGCGATCCGGCTGACGCTGGGCTTCCCGGCCAGATGGTCGACTGCGGCCAGGACCTCCTGGTCCGGTTCCCACCAGCCGATGCCGGCGCTGGAAGCTCCGAGCAGCTCCACGGCGGCGTCGATCGCCATGCGGGCGATGACCTCGAAGTCGAAGAGGCCCCCGGCGGCGGCGCCCAGCTGCTGCAGGGTGCGCATCACCTGGTGGTGGCGCTCGCGCTCGCTGGCCAGGCGCGCGGCCTCCAGCGCCGGCGCCACCTGGGCCGCGAAGAGGTTCAGCAGGCGGGCCTGTAGGGCGTCGTAGCGGTGCGGCTTGTAGCTGGCCACCGCCAGGGCGCCCACCGTGCGCTGACCGACCGTGAGCGGGACCCCCATCGCCGTCATGACCCCGTCGTTGGCCACCCAGGGCAATGAGGATTCCGAATGCCGGTAGTCGCCGATCGTCACCGTGCGACCCTCCCGGAAGGCGCGGCCGATCACGCCCTGCTGAGGCGTGATCTCTACCTTGTGCTGCTCGGGGTGGGGGTCGTTGCTGGCGAGCAGGCGGAGGCAGCCGGAGCGCTCGTCCCACCAGCGCAGCACGGCGCTGTCGACGCCCAGCAGGTCCGTGGCGCGGTCCACCGTGAGGCGGCCGAGCGTCTGGGCGTCCAGGATGCCGCCGGCGGCCACCGCCACCTCGTGTAGCGCGGTCAGTCCGCGCACCTGCAGCTCCCGTGACTCCAGCAGATGGGCGGCCTCCAGCGCGGGCGTGATCAGGGACGCCAGCAGGGTCAGCAGCTCGACCTGTTCGGAGTCAAAGGCGCGCGCCTGGCGGGAGTGCACCCCCAAAACGCCGAGGGCCTGGTCGCGGACCACCAGGGGCACCGCCAGGAGGGTCTGCACGCCGCCCTCGCGGGCCCAGGGCAAGGCGTTCGGTGACGCCTGGTAGTCGGGCTCGAGGATGGGCTCACGCTGGCGGAAGGCGAGGCCGATCACGCCTTCAGAGGCGGCCCAGGGCCGGAACTCGAAGGTGGGCGCCCGCCGGTGGCTGCTGAGGGCGACCAGGAGGTCGGCCTCCTCATCCCACCAGCAGATGTCGGCGCCGTCGCCGCCCACCATCTCGCAGGCCTTGGCGGCGGCCATCTCGGCGATGGCCCCGGGCTCGTGCACCGAGGTCACCGCCACCGCCACCTCCTGCAGGGAGCGCAGGTTCTCGGCCTGGGCGGCGCGCTGGGCGCCTATCCGGGAGGCCTCGAAGGCGGGTGCGATGTTGGCCGCGAACACGACCAGCAGCTGCACCTCTTCCTCCGAGAAGTGGCGGACCTGGTAGGTCCAGACGCCCAGCACTCCGATCGGCCGTCCGGCCACCACCATGGGCACGGCCAGCGCGCCGCGCATGCCACGCTCGGCGGAGGCGGGCAGCGCGATGTCCAGGGCCTGGTAGTCCGCCACGTTCATCGGCTGCTGGAACTGGAAGACGGTGCCCGCCATCCCCTCGCCGCGGCGCATGGGCGCCTCCCTGGCCGCTGAGGGCGATTCGTAGACGGGGATCAGGAGCTCTTGGCGCTCGTCCCACTCGAAGACGGCCGCGGCTTCGGCGTCGAGCAGGCGGCTGGCATGCTCGGCCGCCAGTGCGGCCACCGCGGCCGGATCCTGGCGGCCGTCCGCCGCCAGCACCGAGATGTCGTGGAGCGCCTGGAGGACCGGCCCGCCAGCGCTGTGCTGGACGGTGGGCGATTGCATGCCGGCCAATCCTCTACGCGCGCGCGACCGATGCGGGCGTCCGCCAGCGTCAGGCGGACGTCGAGTCTGCGTCATCTGGCGGTCAGCGAGCTATCAGGTCCGCCAGCGGCTGGGCCGAGGCGGCGGCGCCCAGGCGGGAAACGCCCAGAAGGTCCTCGATCGTGGCCAGCAGCGAGTAGTGGTCGGAAGCCTGGTCGCTGGTACTACCCGTATGGACGCCCGCGCCCACGGCGATCAGGGGCACCCGGTTGTCAGCACCCCCGTCGTCCTCATCCCAGGTCACGAAGAGGACGCCGCCTGACTTGAATGCCGGCGCGGCCAGGATCCGTCCCACCAAGCCGGCCAGGAAGCCGTCGGCCACCGGAGCCGAGCAGTCGTGGCCGTCGTGGCAGAGGTCGGGCGTGATCCAGGAAAAGTTGGGCGCCTGGGCCGCCGGCGCCGCCAGGTCGGCGTCGAGCTGCTGGTCCATGGGCACCACGTTGGTCGGGCAGGCACCTCCGTAGTAGGCGAAGGGGTCGTGCTTGATCGCGTAGACGCTGTTGGCGGCCAGGCAGTTGGCGCTCATGCCCTCCATGTACGCCCGCCACGAGATGCCGGCAGCGCTGAGCTGGCTGCCGATGCTGGTGCCCGGAAGCACGTGGTAGCCGTCGTCGCGGATCCCATAGGTGCTGCCCGAGGTCAGCGCCAGGTAGTTGGGCAGGCTGGGATGGGAGACCGCGTGGTAGTTGGTGGCGACGGCATTCTCGGCCGCCAGGCGCGCGGTGAAGGGCTGAGCCAACGCCTCGGCGTAGGACTTGTTCTCCATCACGATCACGAACACGTGGGGCGTGAGCTTGGCCAGCGGCCCGGTCCGCGGCGCCACGCTGGCGGCCGGCGCGGGCGTGAACGGGGGCGGGGCGGAGCGGGCGGGGGCCCGAGCGGCGGGGCTGGCGCAGGCGGCCAGCAGGAGCAGGCAGGCCAGGGCGGCTCGGCGCATCGCCGGCATCCTACGCGCGGGACCTGGGAACGGCCCTCCGGATCAGCCGCAGATGGTGACCGTGAGCGGACCATTGCCGATCACGACGGCCCCGGGCAGGGCGCTCAGGGCGGTGGCCAGGCGGGCGGTGTGGGCCTGGGAATCCTCGGCCACAGTGTCCCGGACGCACGACTTGTCGGCGCTGTCCCAGGCCACGTATCGGTCGCCGTCCCAACCCTGCGCCAGGTCGCGGGCGTCGGTCGAGGTGAGGGGGCGGGGGACCAGGCGCTCCAACAGCAGCGTCAGTCCCATCTCGCCCAGCACCCCGTGGTCGAACTCGGCCGCATCGGCCGAGGGCGAGGGCACGTCGGCGGGCGTGAAGCCGGCCAGGAAGCGATCGGGATGGATCACCTCGGTGCTGGTCTTGGGAGGCGACGCGAAGGCGCCGTCGAGGCCGCTCTGCCCACCCCGGGCGGCCATCACGGCATCCACGAAGCGCGGCCCAACCGCGTAGGGGAAGGCCAGCAGCTCGACCATCACCGTGGGGATGTCGCCAGAGGTCTGGCCGCCGGTCCCCGAGTAGATGGAGCTGCGCTCGGCCGGCGTGAGGGTCGCGATGTAGGCGTTCTCCACGCGCACGGCGTCGCCCTCGATCAGGGCCCGCCAGGCCACCGGGCGCTCGTCGTCGTTGTCGCTGTCGAGCGCGTCGAGCGGGTAGTACTGGTCCTGGAGGGCGTGCGTCAGCTCGTGCACGAGAACGTGCCGGGTGGACGCGCTGGCGTCGGTGCCCCGCACCACAAGCTCCTTGGTCTTGGGATCGTAGAAGCCGACCACGCCCGACCCCAGCAGCTCGTCCTCGGCCTTGAGGATGTCCAGCGTGGGCGGCACCAGGTGCAGCGCCCGCAGGTCCTTGAACTCGACGTTGAGGTCGGACCGGTCCTTGTCGTTGCGCGCCGTCACCCGGGCTCGGAAGTCGGCGTCGCTCAGGAAGGTGACCTTGACCGGGTGCTTGAACTTGAGGCCGCGGTGCTGCTCGACGAACTTCTCGGCCGTGGGGATGAAGGCGCGCGCGTCGGCGGAGGCCGAGGGGCGGGGGTGCGGGCTGGTCCGGGCGAGGGGAGTGGGCGGCGCGCAGGCCGCGGTCAGCACCGCCAGCAGGAGCAGCCAGCTCCTCACGGCCGAATCGTACCCACCTAAACTTGAGGGCCCGATGGCCCGCGTTCAGGCCCTGCGCTGCAGGGAGTGCGGGACCGAGTACCAGCTCCAGCCCACCCACGTCTGCGAGATGTGCTTCGGTCCGCTAGACGTCGTCTACGACTACACCCAGGTCGCGCGCGGCCTGAAGGACCGCATCGAGGCCGGCCCGCCGTCGATGTGGCGCTACCGCGACCTCCTGCCGGTGCCCGATGGAGCGCCTCTGGTCACCCTCGATGAGGGCTTCACGCCCCTGGTGCGGGCCGAACGCCTGGGGGCCGAGCTGGGTCTTCGGAACCTCTACCTGAAGAACGACACCATGAACCCGACCAACTCCTTCAAGGACCGCGTGGTCTCCGTGGCCGTGTCGTGGGCCCGCGCCCACGGCTTCGAGACCATGGGCTGCGCTTCCACCGGCAACCTCGCTCACTCCGTGGCGGCCTATTCGGCGCGCGCCGGGCTGGAGGCCTTCGTATTCATGCCGGCCGACATCGAGAACGCCAAGGTGGTGGCCACCTCGGTCTACGAGCCGAACGTGATCGCGGTCCGGGGCAACTACGACGACGTCAACCGGCTCTGCTCGCAGCTGGCCGAGGAATTCGACTGGGCCTTCTGCAACATCAACGTGCGGCCCTTCTACGCCGAGGGCTCCAAGACGCTCACCTTCGAGACCGCCGAGCAGCTGGGCTGGCGGCTGCCGGACGAGATCGTGATCCCGATCGGCAGCGGGTGCCAGTTCGTGCGCCACCGCCGGGCTGTCAGCGAGCTGATGGAACTGGGCCTGGTGGCCGACGGCCGGGTCCCCGCACTGACCGCGGCCCAGGCGCTGGGCTGCGCGCCTGTCTACAACGCCTGGCGTGACGGCACCGAGCGGGTACAGCCGGTGCGGCCCGACACCATCGCCAAGTCGATCGCGATCGGCAATCCCTCCGATGGCCCGTACGTCGTTCGCATCGCGCGCGAGACGGGCGGCGTGGTGGAGGCGGTGAGCGAGGAGGAGATCGTGGAGGCCATCCGCCTGCTGGCCCGCACCGAGGGCATCTTCACCGAGACCGCGGGCGGAGTGACCCTGGGGGTGCTGCTGAAGCTGGCCCGGGCCGGCCGCTGGCAGGGTGACGAAGTGGTGGTCGCCTACCTCACCGGCCACGGGCTGAAGACCGCGGACGCGTTGAACGGATCGACCGGAGGCCGTAGGGTGGAAATAGAGCCGACGCTGAAATCGTTCCGCGAAGTGGTCGCGGTTTGATTTCCT
>DASUVY010000057.1:0-75801 GCA_036378695.1 Candidatus Dormiibacterota bacterium | reverse complement strand
GCTGCCGGTGCTGCCGATGATGGCGGTGGTGCGGCCCGGCGCCAGCGTGAAACTGAGGTCGTGGAGCACCGGCCGTTCGGCGCCGGGATATTGGAAGCCGACGTCGCGAAACTCGACGCGGCCCGTGCGCTGCTCGGGACTGCGCAGCCGCGCGGGTTCCACGATGGTGGGCGCGGAGTCGATCACCTCCAGGATGCGTTCGGCGCAGGCGCTGGCGCGCGGCACCATGATCGTCATCATCGCGGCCATCATCACCGCCATCAGGACCAGCATCAGGTAGGTCAAGAACGCGGTCAGGTTGCCGATGGGCATGCTGCCCCTGTCGACCAGGTGCCCGCCGAACCAGATCACAGCCACGCTGGAAAGGTTGAGGATGATCATGATCAAGGGCATCGCCAGCGTGAAGATTCGCGTCACCTTCAGCGTGGTGTCGGCCAGGTCCGTGTTGGCCGCCCGGAAGCGATCCGACTCGTAGCGCGCGCGCACGAAGGCCCGGATCACGCGCACGCCCGTGATCTGCTCGCGCAGCACCTGGTTGATACGGTCGATCTTGGCCTGCACGGAGCGGAAGAGCGGGATCGCGAAGTAGAGCAATCCGCCGATGACCGCCGCCATGGCGGGGATGACGACCAGCAGAAGCAGTGACAGCTGCGCGTTCTCGTAGAGCGCCATGATCACGCCGCCGACGGCCATCATCGGCGCGGACGCCAGGACGGTGAGCGCGATCACCATGAACATCTGCACCTGCTGCACGTCGTTGGTGTTGCGCGTGATCAGCGAGGGCGCGCCGAAGTGGTTCATCTCCTGCGCGGAGAAGCTCTGCACCCGCTGGAAGATCCCGGCGCGCCAGTCGCGGCCGAGGCTCATGGCGACACGCGAGGCGAAGTAGACGGAGATCACCTGCAGGATGGAAACGACCAGGGTGATGCCGAGCATGGTGGCGCCGGTGCGCCAGATGTAGCCGACATCGCCTTTGACGACGCCGTTGTTGATGATGTCGGCGGTCAGGTTCGGCAGGTATAGGTTGGAAACGGCGACGCCCAGCAGCAGCACCAGCACCAGCGCGACGTCGCGCCGGTAGGGCCGCAGCGAGCCGAGCAGTAGGCGCACCAACATCAGGCCTGGGCCTTCTCGCGCAGGCGGCGGACGCTTTCCTGGAACTGCTCCAGGTGCTCCGCCGGCATGGCCTCCTGCAGGCGCTGATGGACGCGGCGGAAGGCGCTGGTCAGGTGCGGGAGGAGCGCCTCGCCCGCCGGGGTCAGCTCGATCACCACCGCCCGGCGGTCACGCTCGGAGTTGCGCCGCGCCACCAGCCCCTTGGCCTCCAGGCGGTCGATCAGGCGGGTGAGCCCCGCGGTGTCAGTGCCCAGCGGTTCTGCCAGGTGGCCGATGCCGCCCTCTCCGTGCACCCGCGCCAGCACCAGGACCGTCGCCTGCTGGGTGGTCAGGCCGTAGTCGACCAGCTCGCGGTCCATCGCGTTACGGAGGTCGCGGGCGAGTTTGAAAACCTCGCCCGGGAGCGATTCATACATGGCCGACCGAGATTATGTGTCTAGACAGTAATTGTCAAGACAGCATTGGTGCCCGGCCAATAATGGCGGAGCCTTGAAGCCGGCCCCCTTCGAGTACCACGCGCCCACCGAGGTGGCGGAGGCGGTCCGGCTGCTGGCCGCATATGGCGATGAGGCGCGGCCGCTGGCCGGCGGCCAGAGCCTGGTCCCGCTCCTCAACCTCCGGCTGGCGCGGCCGAAGGCGATCATCGACCTGAATCGGATCCAGAGCCTGGCCTATCACCGCCTGGACGGGGACGCCCTCGTCGTGGGCGCCCTGTGCCGCCAGCGCGACCTGGAGCGTGACGGCCAACTGCTGGAGCGCTGCGCGGCCATCGCCGACGCCCTGCCTCACATCGGGCACCTGGGGATCCGCAATCGAGGCACCGTGGTCGGCAGCCTCGCCCATGCAGATCCGGCTGCCGAATGGCCGGTGCTGGCGCTGCTCTTCGACGCCACGCTGGTGGCGGAGGGCCCGGGCGGCCGGCGGGAGATCGCGGTTGGCGCCTTCTTTCAGGGGGCGTTCACCACCGCGCTGCAGCCGGCGGAGCTGCTGGTCGAAGCCCGTTTCGCGCTGCCGCCGGCCGGCGCCGGCACCGCCTTCGTCGAGGTCGCGCGCCGGCACGGCGACTTCGCGCTGGGCGCGGCGGCGGCGCTGGTTGACGGGCCGGATGTGCGGCTGGCGCTGGGCGGCTTCGACAGCGTGCCGCGGTGGCTGCCCCCCGACCCCGAGGCGGCGCCATCCGCGGTCAACCCGACCGGCGACATCCACGCGCCCGAGGGCTACCGGCGCCGGCTGGCCGGCTTGCTGGCGCGCCGCGCGCTCGACCTGGCCGCGGAGCGAGCCCGCGGCTGAGCCCGCGCTGCGGCGCTGGGTGCTGGCGGTCACAGTGGCCGTCTTCACCAACCTGTCCCTCTTCCTGGCCGTGATGCCCGTCCAGGTAGCGCGGCTGGGCGGCTCGCGGCTGGAGGTCGGCGAGGCGACCGCGCTCTTCTCGGCGGGCACCGTGGTCTGCGAGGTCCTGACGGCGCTGCTGGCGACCCGCGTCTCGATGGCGCGACTGCTCGCCATCGGCGCCTTCGCCATGGGCGCCGGCACCTTCGCCTATCTGCTGGCCGGCGACTCCATCCCGCTGCTGCTCGCCCTCACCGCGGTGCGCGGCGGCGCCTTCGGCGTGAATGCGGTGACCAGCAGCTACCTGATCGCGGCCTACGCCGCGCCGGCAGCGCGCGGCCGGGCGCTGGGGGCGTACGGAGTCGCCATCTCGCTGCCCTCCATCGTGGGCGCCTCACTAGGCCTGCTGGTGCAGGCCGCGCAGGGCCCTTGGGCGCTGTATGCGGTCGGCGGCGGGGTGGCGGTGGTGGCCGCCGTGGCATTGGTGATCGCCATCGAACGCCGGCCGCCGCGGCCCTTGACGGCGCCTCGCCTGCGCGGGGCCGCCCTCCCGCGGTTGCTGCCGGTCGCGGTTGTGATCGCGCTCATCACCATGACGTACGGCGCGCTGCTCAGCTTCGGCCCAATCCTGGTGGCGCCGGCGGGCGCGGGCGCCGCGCCGCTGCTCTTCCTGGTCTTCGGGTTCACGCGCGCGGCCTCGCGGCCGTTCGCCGGCGTGGCGGTCGACCGCGCCGGCGCTATGCCGGTGTCGGTAGTTGCAGCCCTGGTGCTGGCGGTGGGCTGCGCGGTGCTCGGCGCCTGGCCGCGGGGCGCGGGCCTGCTGGCCGGGGCCGCGCTCTACGGCACCGGGCTGGGCAGCATCTCCAACTCCGGCTACGTGGCCATGCTGCAGCGCATCGAGGCCAGTGGCCAGGCCCTGGCCACCGCCGCCTGGTCGGCCTCCTTCGACGGCGGCATCATGCTTGGCGGCGCGGTCTTCGCAGTGGCGGCGCAGGCCCGCGGGATCGGCGCGGTGGCGGTGCTCATGCCGGCGGTCGGCACCCTCGCCTGGCTGATCGTGACCGCCGATTTCCGGGGGCAGCGACCTCCACCAGGAAAGCGTCGACCAGCGAGTTGAAGAGCGCGGGCTCTTCCAGGTTGCAGGCGTGGCCGGTCTTGGGGATGACCGCCAGTGCGGCGCCCGGAATCGTCCGCTTCAGCATCAGGTCGGGCTCCAGGCAGGGCTCGTCCTCGTCTCCGGTCACCACCAGCGTGGGCAGTGACAGCCGCGCCAGCTGCTCG
The DNA here is from genome assembly GCA_036378695.1 of Candidatus Dormiibacterota bacterium. Classification (GTDB taxonomy): domain Bacteria; phylum Chloroflexota; class Dormibacteria; order Dormibacterales; family Dormibacteraceae; genus CF-28. The sequence continues at coordinate 72,075 of DASUVY010000057.1, read as the reverse complement.
CGAAGGTCGTACAGGTTCGGCCGCCGCATCTGCACGCCGCGCAGCGTGAGGGCCGAGCCGATTGGCGAATGTTCGCCCAGCTGCCGCAGGAACTCCGCGAAAACGCGAGGGTTTTTGGCCTCCAGCTGCACGCGCGTCGGGCCATGGCCGTAGCGGTCGACGTTGGCTTCGAAGTCGTACTCGAACCCGTCGGCGTTGGCTGCCGACTCCTTGCTGAACTCGTGCGTTCCGGAAGGGGTCGCGCCGTACCCGCAGCCGGCGACCACCAGCGAGTGTGCACGCTCCGGATGCTGGAGGCCCAGGTGCAGCGCGCAGAAGCCGCCCATCGACAGTCCCACGATGTGTGCCCGCTCGATGCCAACCTCGTCGAGCACCGCTATGGCGTCCGCCACGGCGCGCTGCTGCGAGTAGGCCTCGATCGACTCGGGAACCTCGGATGGCGGATAGCCGCGAGCGTTGTAGGCGATGCAGCGGTAGCGCCCGGCGAAGTGGCGGACCTGCGGCGCCCAGCTCCGGTGGTCGCCGGCGAACTCGTGGATGAAGAGGATGCTCGGCCCGGAGCCCGTCTCCTCGAAGTAGAGCCGGACGCCGTCGTCCGTGGTCGCAAAGGCCATCAGCCCCGCTGATTATTGCCGCGCTATCCTCGCCGCATGCCGAAAGAGGAAGTGAATGCGCTGGCGGCCCGGATCCGGCCGCTGCTGGCCGGCCGCGACGACGTTGTGGAGAAGTCGATGTTCGGCGGCATCGCCTTCCTGATCAACGGCAACATGGCGGTCAGCGCCAGCGGCAACGGCGGGCTGATGCTGCGCTGCGAGCCCGGCGCCACCGACGGGCTGGTCACCGAGGACGGCGTCGAGCGAGTGGTCATGCGCGGCCGTGCCATGGACGGCTGGCTGCGCGTCGGCCTGCGCCAGATCGAGAAGCCCGAAGCGCTCGCGCGCTGGGTACGCGTGGGTGAGGACTACGCGAGCAGCCTTCCCGCCAAGGACTGACATCGAACTGACGCCCGACCAGGAGGCGGAGCTGGAGCCCGTCTTCGAAGCCCTCGAGGACTGGATCGCACGTGTCGAGCGCCTGGCGGCTGAGTGCACTACTTAGGCCTGGAGGAGGCCGGCGCCGCGATCGCGGCTCGGGAGCTGTCGTCCGTAGAGGTCACCCGGCACCTCCTGGACCGCATCGCCGAGCTCAACCCGACCCTGCACGCCTACTACGCGGTGTTCACCGAGAGCGCGCCGGAAGAGGCGCGGCGCGCCGACGCCGACCTGGCGGCGGGGCGGCGGCGGAGCTCGCTGCACGGGGTTCCCATCGCCTTCAAAGACCTCTACAACCTGGGGCCGACCACGGCCGGCTCGCGGGTGCTGGAGCACAACGTGGCCGCGGCCGAGGCCGCGCAGGTGACCCGGATGCGTGAGCTGGGCGCGGTGATCCTGGGCAAGCTCGCCACCCACGAGTTCGCGCTGGCCGCGGGGACGCTCTCCGACCACTTCCCCGCGGCCCGCAATCCCTGGGACGTCAGCCGCACGCCCGGCGGCTCGAGCACCGGCGCCGGGGCGGCGGTGGCGGCCGGGCTCGCCTTCGGCGCCTGGGGCACCGACACCGGCGGCTCGGTCAGGCTCCCCGCCGCGCACTGTGGCGTGGTCGGCTTCAAGCCGACCTATGGCCGGCTCGACCTGGGCGGCGTCATCCCCCTGGCCTGGAGCCTGGACCACGCGGGGCCGCTGGCGCGGAGTGTGGCCGACGCCGGGCTGCTGGTCGATCCTTCAGCGCGCGTCGAGGGCCGGCTGGCGGGAGTGCGCTTGGGCGCCGCCCGAAGCTTCTGGGCGGACACCTGTGATCCCCAGATCGCGGCGGCGGTGGAGACGGCGCTGGACTGCTGCGCTGAGCAGGGCGCCGAGGTGGTCGACGTCGACCTCGGCCTGGAGCCGGCCGATGCCATCGCCATCGGCTACCTGATCACGATGGCGGAGGCGGCCGCCTATCACGGGCGCGGGCGGGGCGAGCACCGCCCCTACGGTCGCGAATTCGGGCTGGTGCTGGAGGCCGGCCGGCGCCTGCCGGCCACCGCCTACGTCGCCGCCCAGCGCGCGCGCCGCTGCGTCGCGGCGGCCATGGAGCGGGTCTTCGCGAGCTGCGACCTGGTCGTGATGCCGACGGTCGGCATGCTGCCCGATCCCCTCCCGGAAGGACCCCGGCCGCTGGGCATGCGCATCAGCAAGCGGCCGGCGCCTGCTTACACCTGGCTCGTGAACCTGTTCGGCGGTCCGGCGGTGTCGGTGCCCTGCGGCTTCAGCGCCGAGGGCCTGCCCATGGGCTTCCAGTTCATCGGGCGCCCCGGCGACGACACGCAAACGCTCTCCGCTGCGGCCACCTATGAGGCCGCGAGCGGCTGGGGCCGGCGCCACCCGCTGCCCTAATCTGAGGGGCGCAGCCGGAAAGTGATGCAGTGCCTTTCGCGCCCGGACATCCGATGCGTACGCCGACTTCTGCGGTGCTCAGTCACGCAGCTCTGGCTGCGCTCCTTCCGCTCCTCGGCGCCGGCTGACGCCTCGGAGTGTCAGGATCGCGAAATGCAGCAGCCCACTCTCCGGCTGCGCCCCTAGGCTCAATGCTGGCGATTCGATCCCGAGAGAGAGTCGTCACCAGGGTCCTTCAGGACGCGGTCCGGACGCAGGCGGGAAAGCCCGCCGTCCGCTTCGAAGACGCCGACTACACCTACGCGCAGCTGTGGTCGCGGGCCCGGCGCGCGGCGCGCCAGCTGCGCGAAGCCGGGGTGGGCCAGGGCGACGTCGTGCTGGTGATGCAGGAGAACACCATCCAGTTCCTCGACGCCTGGCTGGGCATCGCGCTGCTGGGCGCCGTGCAGGTGCCCGTCAACACCGAGTATCGCGGCGAGATGCTGCGCCATCAGCTGAGCAACTCGGGCGCGCGGTTGATGCTGCTGGAGCGGCAGTTCGTCGAGCGCATCGAGGTCGAGGGGATCGACCTCCTGGTCGTGGACGAGAGCTGGCCGCAGGGCTCCGAGCTGCCCGAATCGGAGCTGCCGGAGGTCGCCGAGCACGACCTGGTGGCGATCATGTACACGTCGGGCACCACGGGGCCCTCGAAGGGCGTGCGGGTGACGCACGCGCACGCGTACACGTACGCCCACCTGGCCGCAGAAGCTTTGGAGCTGGCGCCGGACGACGTCTACTACGCGCCGCTGCCGCTCTTCCACATCGCCGGGCAGTGGGCACTGGTCTACGCCTGCCTGCAGCGTGGCGCGACCGCGGTGGTGCGCCGGCGCTTCAGCGCCGGCGAGTTCTGGTCGGTGGTGCGGCAGAGCGGCGCCACCGTCAGCTTCCTGCTCGGTGCCATGGCCAACTTCCTGGCCCGCCAGCCGCCGCGGCCGGATGACGTCGACAACCCGCTGCAGCGCATGCTGCTGGTGCCGCTGGTGGCCGACCTCGAGGATTTCGCGCAGCGCTTCGGCGTGCGCATCGCGACCTGCTACGGCTCGACCGAGAACAGCGTGCCCCTGATCGCGCCGTTCGGCGTGAGCGATCCCAAGGTGGCGGGCAGGCCGGTGCCCGGCTTCGACGTCCGCATCGTCGACGAGCACGACCGCGAAGTTCCAGCCGGTGAGGTCGGCGAGCTGGTCGTGCGCAGCGACGAACCCTGGCTGCTGATGGCCGGCTACCACCAGAACCCTGAAGCCACCGCCAAAGCCTGGCGCAACCTGTGGCTGCACTCGGGCGACGCCTTCCGGCGCGACGCCGACGGCAACTTTTACTTCGTCGACCGCATCAAGGACTACATCCGGCGCCGCGGCGAGAACATCTCCTCGTTCGAGGTGGAGCGCGAGGTCAACGCGTTCCCGGCGGTGCTGGAGTCGGCCGCGGTCGCGGTGCCGTCGCCGCACACCGAGGACGACCTGAAGGTTGTCGTGGTGCCCAAGCCGGGCATGACGGTGGAACCTGAGGAGCTGCGCGCGTTCTTGCGCGGGCGGGTGCCCCGCTTCATGGTTCCGGACGTCGTGGAGGTGCGCGACGAGCTGCCCAAGACGCCCACCGGCAAGATCCAGAAACACCTGTTGAGGACTTAGGCGATGCCAGTTCGCTTCGAGCGGGACGGGCACATCGCCACCCTCACGCTCGACCGCCCCGACAAGCTCAACGCGATGGATCGCGAGATGTACGCGGACATCTCCGAGCGCTTGCGCGAGATCGATGCCGACGACGAGATCTGGGTGGGCATCGTCACGGGCGCCGGCGACCGCGCCTTCACCGCGGGCGCGGACCTGGTCTCCATGCACGCACCGGGCACCGAGGCCGCGGGCTGGCGGCCCGTGCGCGCGGATCGCTTCGACCTCGGCCTGGAGGTGCAGAAGCCGCTGATCGCGGCCGTCAACGGGTACTGCCTGGCCGGCGGACTGGAGCTGGCGCTGATCTGCGACATCCGGATCGCATCGGAGAGCGCGCAGTTCGGGACGCCGGAGGTGAAGTGGAACCTCCTGCACGGCTACGGCGCGCAGCTGCTGCCCGGCATCGTGGGCATGTCGAACGCGCTGAACCTGCTGCTGACAGGGCGCTTCATCGACGCGCGGGAGGCGCACCGGATCGGCCTGGTGCAGGAGGTCGTACCTGCCGACAGCGTGCTACCGCGGGCGCGCGAGGTGGCCGAGCAGATCTGCGCCAACGCGCCCATGGCCGTGCGCATGACCAAGGAGCTGGCGATGCGCGCGCGCGACATGACGGTGGCCGACGGTGTGCGCTACTACCAGGCGCTGCAGCGCCTGGTCGAGGCGTCGGAGGATCTTGTCGAGGGAACCAGCGCGTTCGCCGAGAAGCGCGCGCCGCGGTTCAAGGGCCGGTGAGTCTCGTGGAGTACGAGGCCGCCGCTCCGGGTGTGGTGGTCGTGCGCCTGAACCGCCCGGACAAACTCAACGCTTTTTCGCTGCCGCTGGAGCGCGACCTGCTGAGCGCGTTGGAGCGAGCCTGCGCCGACGAGGAAGTGCGCGCGGTCGTGCTGTGCGGCGCCGGGCGCGCGTTTTCCGGCGGCTGGGACCTGGGCGAGAGCGACCTCACCTCGGCGGAGACGCAGCCTCTCTCCACGCGCGCCGGCCAGCACACCTGGCTGCGTGTGATCCGGCTGCTGCGCCGGCCGGACAAGGTGTTCATCGCGGCCGTCCACGGCTGGGCCGCGGGGCAGGGCCTGGAGCTCTGCATCGCCAGCGACCTCATCGTGGCCGCGGACGATGCGCGCTTCTACTTCGCGGAGGTGCGCGTCGGCTTCAACATGACGTCGGGCGTGGCCAAGGTGCTGCCGCTGCTGGTCGGTCTGGGCAACGCCAAGCGGCTGGCCCTGACCGGCGCCAAGATCGACGCCGCCGACGCGCTGCGCATGGGGTTGGTCGTCGAGGTCGCGCCCCCCGGCGGACACGAAGCGCGAGCGCTGGAGCTGGCGCGCGAGGTCACGCAGGGCGCGCCCCTGGCGGTGGCCGCCCAGAAGCGCTTGTTTGACGCGGCCCTGGAGATGTCGCTGGCGTCCGTGCAGGACTTCGAGGTGATGTCGAGCCTGCGCCTGACCGAGACCGACGACCACCAGGAGGCCAAGCGCGCCTTCGCGGAGAAGCGCCCGCCCGAGTTCAAGGGCTCCTGACCTACTCCAGCCAGGTCGTGCCAGTGTCGCGAAAGTCGCCGCTGGAGAAGCCGTAGACCATGGTCAGCTTCTCGCCCGCGCGCGTGCGCACCGCGTGCACGGTGCCCGCCGGCATGTAGAAGGCTGTGCCCGGCGCCGCCTCCACATCCTCGTCGCCGATGGTCACGAGGCCTGAGCCCTCCAGGATGTAGTAGAACTCGGCGCCGGCCGGGTGGAAGTGCCGCGGGTGGTACTCCCCGGGCTCCAGCGCGTACACGCCGAAATCGAATTCCTCGGCGCCGTTGACATAGCGCGCCACCAGCGCCCAAAAGGTGCCGCCGTCGTCCGGATGGCCCTGGATCCCCGCCAGGCGCACCCCCGGCTCTTCGGCCAGGCGGGTGACGTGGCGCAGCGGTGCGCGCGGCGCGACGCCCTCGCCCGGCGCCATGTCGCGTCCGCGTTTCGCGAAGTCCGTCAGTTGGCGATCAACTCCCGCGGGACGTGCGTGATCACATCGGGCGCGCCTTCGGTGACGATCGAGGTTTCGCCGAGCGACATCGTGAGGCCCGTGTCGAAGTCGCTCAGGATCATGTGCGTGAACAGCACCATGTCCTTCGCGATCACCTGCGGGTTGTCGCGGTAGATCATGGGCATCTCCATCCAGGTCGGCGGGAAGGTCGCGCCCATCGTGTAGCCGCAGGCCTTGAGCGCCGCCTGTTCGTAACCGTGCCTCGCCAGCGCGGCGCGGTGCACGTCGTAGATCTCGCCGAACGTGCGGCCCGGCCGCATGTTCTCCTGCACCGCCTCCAGCGCCTCCGCGCAGGCCGCGTGCATGCGCGCGTGCCGGTCATCAAAGCGCGGGCCGGTGAGCACCGTGAACATGTCGGCCACGTGGTAGTGGCGCCACGCACAGCCGAGCTCGAAGGTCACCTGGTCGTTCTCGTCGATACGCCCGCGCCCGGTGCCGTAGCGCACGTTCATCGCCTTCTCGCCGTGACCCATCGGCAGGCGGTTGGCGGGGATGTCGGCACCCGCCTCCCAGATCACCTGGTAGACCTGGCTCATCACCAGGCTCTCGTCCACGCCCGCCCGCGTCGCCTCGATCGCCCGCGCGCAGGCCGCGTCCAGGACTTCGCCCGCCTTGCGGTGATACGCGAGCTCGCGCGGGCTCTTGACCAGCCGCAGCAGGCGAATCACATCGGACGCGTCGACCAGCTCGCACCAACCCTCCACCGCCGCCTGTAGCTCGGCGTGCAGCGCCGGCAGCAGGCCAAAGGTATCGAGCTGCACACCGATCCGCTTGCCCTGCATGCCGTGGCTGGCGAGCATCTCCTTGATCGCCTTCGACTTGGGGTTGTCCGCGGCGTCCTCCCAGACGCGCACGTCCTTACAGATCGAGGAGTAGTCGATGCTGGCCAGGTCGGCGGTGCGCGTGACGTGGGTGAGCTGGCCGTCGACGCCGATGAACATCGCGTGGAAGATCACATAGCCGTCGGTGTCGAGCCCGCAGAGCCAGTACTGGTCCTCGATGCGGGAAACCAGCAGCCCGTCCAGGCCACGCGGCACCAGCTCGGCGCGCACGCGGGCCTGGCGGTCGGCGAACTCCTCCAGAGGGAAATGGACGTAGGGCTTGGGCATGCGCCGGATGCTAGCGAGCGAAGCGCTCGGCCGCGGCCAGCACGCTGTCCAGCGGCCCCTGCCGCCAGGCGGCGTCCTGCTCGGCCTGCGCCAGGTTCGACTGGCCGAGCTGCACCAGCAGCCTGCTGCCGGTGAGCCCGGCGCTGAGAAAGGCTTCCTGCCAGGCCGGGTCCGAATAGTCCTCGTCCAGGATCGGCACACCGGCGTCGCGCAGGCGCGCCACCTCGGCCTGGAGGTCGTCGCTCACGAAGGTCAGGTGGTGCACGCCCTCGCCCTGGCGCTCGAGAAAGACGGACCAGGAAGCCCGTGCGGTCCGAGGCCGGTGTCAGCAGCTCGACGCGGCCGCCGGCCGGGTACTCGAACTGCAGCACACTGAAGCCCTCATGGTCGGCCACGCCCTGCCGGTACTGGCCGCCCAGAAGGTCCGACCAGAAGCGCACCGGCGGGCGCAGGTTCCAGACCGCGATGCCCACGTGGTCCAGGCGCAGCGCCATCGCGCCTTAGGATGGCGGCCGTGGGGGTTCTCCTGCTCAGCCAGGCCGACGTCCGCCGCCTGCTCGATCCCGGACAGCTGCTGGGAGCGCTGGAGGACGGTTTCCGCGCGCTGAGCGAGGGCCGGGTCGACGTCCCGCCCCGGGTGGCGGCCAACACCGAGGCGGGCCTGCTGGCGGCCATGCCCGGCTACGGGCGCGGCCTGGGACTGGCCACCAAGCTGGTGTCCGTCTTCGCGGGCAACCATGACCACGGGCTGCCCTCGCACCAAGCGCTGATCTGCGTCTTTGACCCCGACACCGGCTCCCCGCAGGCGGTGATGGACGGGACCTGGATAACCGCGCTGCGCACGGCGGGCTGCGCGGCCGTGGCCACGAAGGCGCTGGCCCGCGCCGACGCCCGCGTGCTGGCGATCATCGGCGCCGGCGTGCAGGGCGCGACCCACCTCCAGGTGTTCCCGCTGGTGCGCGACTTCGCCGAGATCCGCATCGCCTCCCGCACCTTCGAGCACGCGCAGGCGCTGGCGGCGGGCGATCCTCGCGCGCGGGCGGTGCGCGATTACCGGGAGGCCCTGGCCGGCGCCGACGTGGTCGCCCTGTGTACCCATTCCGGCGAGCCTGTCCTCCAGCTCGACTGGCTGAGCCCGGGCACCCACGTGAGCTCGGTCGGCTACGCGCCCCCCAACGGCGAGCTCGACCGCGCCATCGCCGAGTCCGGCAAGCTCTACGTGGAGTCGCGGGCGGCGGCCTTCCAGCCGCCGCCGGCCGGGTGCATCGAGCTGCGGGGCATGGATCCGCAGCGCGCTGCCGAGGTCGGCGAGGTATTGATCCGCCGCCGGCCCGGCCGCGAGTCGGCCGAAGAATTGACCGTATACAAATCCATGGGCCACGCCATCGAGGACGTGGTGGCGGCTCGCCTGGTCTACGACGCGGCGCGCGCCCAGGGGATCGGCACCAGCTTCGAGCTCTAGGTCCAGGTGAAGCGTGGCTGCGCAAAGTGCGCGACCCGCGTCGGCCGCCCGTGCACCACCACCTCCGACAGCTGGTGCAGGATGGCCGCGGTCGGGGGGTTGATGACCCGACCCAGGAGCCGGAAGCGAACCGTCGGCCCGGTGTCGACGTCGCCGGGCAGCGGAGCGTCCAGCAGCGCCAGCGGGATGCGGTAGGCGGCGGCCACCTCCGCCGGATTGGGGCGCAGCCGTGCGATCGCCGGCAGCAGCACCACCACCGGTGTGATCAGGTAGCCCGAGCGGGTGACGTAGTCGTCCAGCTCGCCCGCGTGCTCGGCCAGGTCGTGAGGTATACCCAGCTCCTCCTCCAACTCGCGGCGCGCCGCGTCCTGCGGCGACTCACCGGCGTCGAGGCGGCCGCCCGGCAGCGCCCACTGGCCGGCGTGCTGGCGCAGTCCCGCCGTGCGCCGTGTCAGCAGGAAGCACGGGACTCCCTTCCGGTTCGGGAGCAGCCCCACCGCCACCGCCGCCGCCACCAGCCCTTCGGGGGCCACCGTGCGCCGAGGGTGGGCGGCCAGCCGAGCCCGCACCTCCTCAGGCGTCATAGCGGGCCGACGGAGGCGGGGCGACGAGGCAGGCGGCGGCGAGGTGGTCCGGATGGAAGGAAGCGCCGAGCACCGCAGGAAGCGCAGCCTAAGCTGCGCGCCCGAGGAGCGCAGAAGCTGACGCGGCAGGCGGGCCGCATCGGCGTCGGATGCCCGCCGACCTGCCTTCGGCGGCCCGCTAGACTCGGCCGGTGAGCGGGGGGGCTGAAGCCGACGTCGTCATCGTCGGTGCCGGCCTGGCCGGGATGACCGCCGCCCACGAGCTGCGCGACCTCGACCTGGTCGTGGTGGAGAAAGAGGACCGCGTGGGCGGGCGCACGCTCTCCGGCCGGCACGGCGAGTACTGGTACAACTCAGGTGCCCAGTTCGTCTGGGACCGGCGCACGCTGGAGCTCTGTCGGGGGCTTGGCCTGGAAGTGATCGACGGCGACGGCGCACGCGCCGCCATCTTCCTGCGCGGCCGCCTGGTGGAGGCGGCCAACCCCTACGCGCTGCTGGCCAGGATGCCTCTCTCCGCGCGCGAGAAGCTCGACTTCGGCCGCACCATCCTCCGCCTGCGCCGGCTGGCCGCCCGCATGCCCGAGCTGGACCGCCGGCGCCTCGACGCTCAGTCGCTGGGGGAGCTGGTGGGGACGACCACGCCGGTGACGCGCGAGATCCTTGACAACGTCACCGAGAACGGCGCCGGGCTGGGCATCGAGGCGGTTTCCGGGTGGATCGGCCTGGCCTACGCGATTCACCTCTTCGGCGGTGACGTCAACGACACTCTAAAAGCCGTGCGCGGTGGCACCCAGGCCATCAGCCAGGCGGTCGCCGAGCGGCTCGATCCCGAGCGGCTGCTGGTGGGCGCCGACGTCACCCAGGTGACTGCCGAGGCGGGCGGGGTGACGGTCAGCTACAGGCGCAACGGAGAGGTCGAGACGGTGCGCGCGCGCCACTGCGTGATGGCCGCGCCGGCCCCCGCCGTCCTGGAGATGGTGCCGGACCTGCCGCCCGCCAAGCGCGCCGCGCTGGAACGCATGCAGCCCTACACCGAAGGTCTCAACGTGGCCTGGCTCACCGACGAGGCGGAACCCATGCCCTGGGACCGGCTGCTGGCGGTGCCGGTGCTGGGCGCCAGCTTCGAGCTCTTCAGCAACAACTCCTACTTCGCGCGCCAGGGCGAGCCCGGGCGGCGGCCGGGCGGGACCTTCGTGACCCTCTCGATCAGCGGCGAGAAGGCCCGCGGATTTTCGGCACTGAGCGACGAGCAGATCCGGCGGGCGCAGGTTGTGGACCTGAAGCGGCTGTTCCCGAGCGCGGCAGCCGTTCTGGATCGCGCGCGGGTGCGCGTGCAGCGCTGGCGCGCGCTGCCACGCTTCTACAAGGGGTGGCTCGCCGACCAGCAGCTCGTGCGCGCGCCCTTCGGCAACCTGCATTTCTGCGGTGATTACACGGCACAGCCGGGGACTCCCGGCGCCGTCGGCAGCGGGCATCACGCGGCGGCGGCGGTGCGCGCCGCGCTGCGCGCTGAGGAGGGATGAGCATGACGCCGGACCTGGAGGGCAAGGTGGCGGTGATCACGGGCGCCAGCCGCGGGATCGGGGCCGCGATCGCCGCCGAGCTGGCGGGCGCGGGAGCCCGCGTGGTGCTCGGGGCGCGCAGCCCCGACGCGCTGCGCGCGGTTGCCACGGGCCTGGGCGAGCGCGCCCTGGCGGTGCGCACGGACGTGACCAAGCTCGACCAGCTGGACAAGCTCGCGGAGGCCGCCGTGGAGCGCTTCGGCGGCATCGACATCCTTGTCAACAACGCGGGCGTCTCGCCGCCCGCCAGGCAGATCTACAAAGTCACGCCGGAAGAGTGGGAGGAGACCTTCGCCGTCAACCTGCGCTCGGCGTGGTACCTGTCGAAGGCCTGCCACCCGCATATCAAGCAGCGCGGCGGCGGCGCCGTCGTGAACATCGCCTCCACGTCCGGGCTGCACCACGACATCGGCCTCGGTGTCTACAGCATCAGCAAGGCGGCGCTGATCATGCTCACCACCGTGTGCGCCAAGGAGTGGGCTCGCGACCGCATCCGGGTCAATGCGCTGGCGCCGGGCATCGTGCGCACCGAGCTCTCGCAGCCGATGGTCGCCTGGCTGGACGAGCACGGCGAGAAGCCCAACGTCATGAACATGGTCGGCGAGCCGGAGGACGTGGCGCGGTTGGTGCGCTACCTGGTCGGTGACGAGAGCCGCTATGTGACCGGCGACGTCATCCGCATCGACGGCGGGGAACTGCTGTAGGGCGCGTGCTGGCCGCGCTGCGCGGCCGCTTTCGGTGGGAAATCCCGGAGCGCCTGAACCTCGGCGTCCTGTGCAGCGATGCGCAGCCGCCGCGGCGCCTGGCGCTGGTGCACCTGTCGGACGCCGGCCGCCGAACTCTGACCTTCGGCGAGCTGGCGCGCCAGTCCAACCGGATGGCGAACGTCTATGCCGGTTTCGGACTGCGGCCGGGCGACCGCGTGGCGGTCGTGCTGGCGCAGGGACCGGAGACCGCGATCGCGCACCTCGGCGCTTACAAGGCGGGCCTGATCGCGATGCCGCTGGCGACCCGGTTCGGCGTCGACGCGCTGCGCTACCGGCTCACCGACAGCGGCGCCCGGGTGGCCGTCACCGACCGCGAGACCGCGGAGCGGCTGGAGTCGCCGGCGCTGGAGCGCGTCCTGCTGGTCGAGGAGCTGGAGTCGCTGCTGGGCGCCGCCAGCCCGCGGTTTCGAGCGGTGGACTCCGCCGCGGAGGATCCCGTCCTGCTCATCTACACCTCGGGAACCACCGGGCCGCCCAAGGGTGTGCTCCACGCGCACCGCGTGCTGATCGGCCAGGCCCCCGGCTTCCGGCTGGCGCACGAGTTGCTGCCCCGGCCCGGCGACCTGATGTGGACGCCCGCCGACTGGGCCTGGATCGGGGGCCTCGTCAACACCCTTCTGCTGACCTGGGCGCACGGCGTGCCCATGGTCTCGGCGCCGCGCCGCACCTTCGACCCCGAGTGGGCCCTCGAGTTGATGGCGCACGAATCGGTGCGCAACGTCTTCATGCCCACCACCGCCCTGCGCATGCTGCGTGGCCATCGAGTGCCCGGCGGGTTGCACCTGCGGAGCTTGATGTCCGGCGGCGAAGCGCAGGAGGCCGACCTCATCGAGTTCGCGCGCGAGGCGTTCGGCCTGCCCACCAACGAGGCCTACGGCCAGACCGAGGCCGACTTCCTGGTCGGGCACTGCGCCTCGCGGTGGGAGCCGCGGCCAGGGACCATGGGCCTGGCCTTCCCCGGACACGAGGTCGCGCTGCAGGACGAGGAGGGAGGGCCCGTCGCGCCGGGCGAGGCGGCCGAGGTCGTCGTGCGCGGACCGGATCCGACCTTTCTGCTCGAGTACTGGCGGCGCCCGGAGGCCACGGCGGCCCAGTTCCGGGGCGGGTGGCTGCGCACCGGCGACCTGGCCCGGCGCGACGAGGACGGCTACTTCTGGTTCGAGAGCCGCGCCGACGACGTGATCAAGTCGGCCGGCTACCGGATCGGTCCGGGCGAGGTCGAGGAATGCCTGCTCCGGCATCCGGCGGTGGCCAACGTGGCAGTGGTCGGCGTGCCCGATGCGGTGCGGGGCCAGGCCGTCAAAGCCTGCGTCGAGCTGCGGCCGGGCTACGCCCCCTCGGCGGAGCTGGAGACCGCGCTGCGCGGGCACGTCAAGAGCCGGCTGGCCGCGTACCAGCAGCCGCGCTTGGTCGAGTTTCTGGCCGAGCTGCCGCTGACCACCTCAGGCAAGGTGGACCGGGCGCGACTCAGGGCTGCCGGTACACAGACCTGAGCTGGACAGGCGAGGGCGAGCTCCAGCCTTCCAGCAGCTCCGGGTCCAGGTCGTAGAGCTCGACGCCCAGAGGGCGACAGGTGTCGAGGGGGTCGGGTCCGCCCTCTTCGCCCCAGCCCCACACCGAGAGGTCGCCGCTGGGGCAGACCGAGATGGCGCAGAGGAGGTCGATCTCGGCCAGGAACTCGATGAAGTCGCCCTTGCGCGCGGGGCTGGGCTCCATGAAGTAGATCTCGTGCACGGGGTCGAGGCCCGTGACCTGGAAGAGGTTGATCACGTCGTGCACGTCGAGCTCGGTCAGGTGGTAAGGCGCGATGGCGCGGGACAGGTTGTTGTGGCAGGTGACGTCGAAGTCGCGGTCGTCGAGCAGCTTGTACAGGTAGGGATCGCAACGGGTGCCCATGAGGTCGTGGCAGCGGCCGCCGTGCTCGCTGGGCTGCGTGGGCAGGGTGTCGTTGGTGATCGTGACCATCGGCCTCAGGTAGGGCAGCGTCGACCAGAGGCGGTCGAGCGTGGTGACGTGGGCGCCCTGCAGCTGGCGGGAGCGGCTGGCCCAGAAGCGCTCGCGGGGGTTGTGCAGGTTCCACATATTGAGGTCGCACACCTGCGGTCCCTCCACGGTCACGATGCGCGTGACCTGCCCCGCCTTGACCGGCCACGCGTAGCCGCTGCGGATGGGCACCACGTGCTGGTGGACGAGCCGGCGGCGGTCGGTTTCCTTTCCGATCCGCAGATATCTCTCGGTGTCGAAGGCCAGCCGGCCGGGCTGGTCGGGGTCGCGGTAGAGCCTCATGCCTGAGTAGCATCGCCCTTCGTGGGAGCGGCGGTGCAGGTCACGACCTGGAGCCTGGAGATGGGCTCTCCGGAGGAGCTGCGGCCGGCCCCCAAGCCGTCGGCTTTCGAGGACCTGGCGCTGGTGCAGGCGCGGCGGCCTTCGGCGGCGTTCGCACGCTTCCTCTACGCGACGGTGGGCGGCGATTGGCAGTGGATCGACCGCCTGCCCTGGAGCGAGTCGGAGTGGCTGGCCTGGCTCGACCGCCCGCGGGTGGAGACGTGGGTCGCCTACGTCGAAGGGACGCCGGCGGGGTACTTCCAGCTGGATGGGGCGACCGACCCTGAGTCGGTCGAGATCGCCTACTTCGGGCTGATGCCGGGGTTCATCGGGCAGGGGCTGGGCGGCTGGCTGCTGACCGAAGCCATTCGGCGCGCGTGGGCGCTGGGCACTGGGCGGGTGTGGGTGCACACTTGCTCGCTGGACGGGCCGCACGCGCTCGCCAACTACCAGGCGCGCGGCTTACGCGTGTTCAAGGAGGAAGTTTCGTAGGCATTGGACGCGCTTTATCCGTTCGTCAAGACGCTGCACATCCTGTTCGCGATCATCGCGGTCGGGTTCAACGCTTCTTACGCGGTGTGGCTGGTGCGAGGGCAGCGCGATCCGCAACACCTGGAGTTTGCGGTGCGGGGCGTGAAGTTCATGGACGACTATCTCGCCAATCCCTGCTATCTGCTGCTGCTTCTGTCGGGCTTGGCGATGGCGTTTTTCGTCGGCCATTGGGGCTGGCAGCCCTGGATCGTGGCGGCGCTGGTGTTGTGGGTGATCTTGATGGCGCTCGGCTACCGCGTTTACACCCCGACGCTGAGCAAGCAGATCCGGACGCTGGCGGCGGAGGGGCCGGAGTCGCCGGCCTACAAGGCGCTGGACCGGCGCCAGAACGTGGTCGGGATCGCGCTGGTCGTGCTGGTGCTGGCGATCCTGGTCCTGATGGTGTTCAAGCCCTGACGGTCCCGCCGTTTGTATACATTCGGGCCCAGCCCCCAGCGCTGGCGGTGGGCGTTTGTATACAAACGCGTGCTCAGGGGCGCGAGTTCAGCAGCATCCCCTCGACCGGGATGTCGGTCGGGCGGCCCGCGACCAGGTCGGCGGTGAGCTTGCTGGTGCCGCAGGCCATCGTGAAGCCCATGTGGCCGTGGCCGGTGTTGAAGTAGAGGTTGGAGTGCTTCGCCGTGCCCAAAATCGGCGGCCCGTCCGGGGTCATCGGCCGGTTGCACGCCCGGTAGGAACCCGCCGAATAATCCGCGGCGTCGGGGAACAGCTCCCGCGCCAGCGTCATGATCCCCTTGAAGTCGCCCTCGTCGTAGGTGGTCTCGTAGCCCGTGAATTCCGCGCTCCCGGTCATGCGCAGGCGGTCGCCCATGCGGCACCAGGCCACCAGCAGCTGCTCGTCCACGCCGCCCAGGGTGGGCGCCGCCTCGCCGCCGTTCTTGATCGGGAAGGTCGCCGAGTAGCCCTTGGCCGGCGCGACCGGGATGCGCACCCCGACGGTGCGCGCCAGCGCGGTGCTCTGGACGCCCGCCGCCAGCACGAAGACGTCGCCTTCCACGGCGATGCCCGTCCGGGTCTCGGCCGCGCGCACGGCGCCATTTGCGGCAACCAGGCGGGTGATGGCCATGCCCAAGTGCAACTTCACCCCCATCCCCCGGCAGCGGTCGGCCAGGTCGTTGGCCAGCTTCACGCTGTCCCCGCTGCCGTCGGTGACGCTGTAGACGGCGCCCACGATCTTGTCCTTGACCGGCTTGAACACCGGGTCCGCCTCCACGACGCCGTCGGGGTCCAGGACCTGCTGCTCCTGGCCCTGGTCGGTGATGAGCTTCATCTTCTTGACCCCGGCCTCGAACTTGGCCCGGTCGCGGTAGACGTAGAGGCAGCCCTGGTGGGCGTCGTGGTAGTCGATCTGCTCGGCTGCGGTCAGGGCGTCGAGCTGGCGCTGGCTGTAGCGCGCGAGGCGCAGCTTGACCAGCGTGTTCTTCTCCGCCCGCTCGGCGGTGCACTGGCGCAGGAACTTGAGGCCCCAGAAGAACATCCCCGGGGCCTTGATCGGGTTGACGCGGAGCGCGGTGTCTTCGACCGTCAACGAGCGCCAGAGCTCGGCCGGCGCCGAGGGCGAAGCCCAGGCGAAGGAGTGGCCGGGGGCGATCAGGCCGGCGTTGCCGCCGCTGGCCAGCGTGGCCAGCTGAGGCTCCCTCTCCACCAGGGTCACCTGGTGGCCGTCCTTG
Source organism: Candidatus Dormiibacterota bacterium (assembly GCA_036378695.1). Classification (GTDB taxonomy): domain Bacteria; phylum Chloroflexota; class Dormibacteria; order Dormibacterales; family Dormibacteraceae; genus CF-28. Next base: position 55,899 of record DASUVY010000057.1, on the reverse strand, counting down.
GCCAGGTAGTAGGCGGTGGTGACGCCGACGATCCCGCCGCCGATCACGACAGCTTTCATCTGCCCGAGAATGGATCTTATGGCTGAGACGCGACTGATGACGCTGCAGCCGGACGGCAAGCTCATCAAGGGCGCCCGCCCGAGCATGGACGAGGAATTTCTCCTGGAGGCGCTCAGCTGGATGCTCCTCGGCCGCCTCTACGACGAGAAGGTGATCGGCCTCCAGCGCCAGGGCCGTTTTGGCGTGTACTCGCCGGGGCTGGGCCAGGAGGCCTCGATCGTCGGCTCCTCGATGGCCTTGGACCCAGAGCGGGACTGGATCGTGCCCCAGTACCGCGAGCTGATGGCGATCGTCCGGCACGGATACCCGCTGGAGAAGATCACCGCCACCTACATGGGCAAGACCACGGAGGCGACACGCATCCCCGAAGGTGTCAAGGTGCTGCCCACCCAGGTGGCGCTGGCCGCCCAGCTGCCGCAGGCCACGGGCCTGGCCTGGGGCTTGAAACTGCAGGGCAAGGACTCCGTCGTGATGGCCTACATCGGCGACGGGGGCTCCTCGGAGGGCGACTTCCACGAGGCCCTCAACCTGGCCGGTGTCCAGCGCTGCCCGATCGTCTTCTTCATGCAGAACAACCAGTGGGCCATCTCCACGCCCCGCCGGCTGCAGTCGGCCACGCCCAGCTTCGCGCTGCGCGCCGCCGGCTACGGCTTCCCCGGCGTCGAGGTCGACGGCAACGACATCCTGGCCGTCTACCAGGCCGCCGTCGAGGCCGTGAACCGGGCCCGTGCGGGCGAAGGTCCGACGCTGATCGAGTCCGTCACCTACCGCATGGGCTTCCACAACACCACGGACAACCCCAGCCGCTACGAGGACAAGGAGCAGCGCGCCGACTTCGCGCGCCGCGATCCGATCGAGCGCGTGGTCAGGTACCTGCGCAGCCTGGGCATGCTCGACGAGCAGCGCGAGGACGTCCTGCGCGCCGAGGTGCAGGCGGAGGTCGACCGCGTCATCGAAGCGGCGGCCGCCGAACCGGGCGTACGCCCGGACAGCCTCTTCGACAACGTGTACGAGCAGCCGCCGGCGCGGGTCCGCCGGCAGCGCGAGCAGTTCCTGGGGCGCAACGGCGGTGCCTGAGCGCAACGTCGTCGAGGCCATCAACAACGCGCTCAGCGAGGAGATGGAACGCGACCCGCGCGTCATGCTGCTCGGCCTCGACGTGGGGCGCCTGGGCGGCGTCTTCCGCACCACCAGCGGGCTGATCGAGAAGTACGGGCCCAGCCGCGTGGTCGACACCCCGCTGGCCGAGGCCAGCATCATCGGCGCCTCCCTCGGACTGGCGGTCTCGGGCATGGTGCCGGTGGCCGAGATCCAATTCCTGGGCTTCACGGCCCAGGCCTTCCACCAGATCGGCCCTCAGCTCGCCAAGTACCGGCACCGCTCGCGCGGCCGCTACCACGCCCAGGTCACGATCCGAGCGCCTTTCGGCGGCGGCATCCGCAGCCCGGAGTTCCACTCCGACGCGGTGGAGGCGCAGTTCGTGCAATCGCCGGGGATCAAGGTGGTGATGCCCTCCAACGCGTATGACGCCAAGGGACTGCTCCTGGAGGCCATCCGGGACCCCGACCCGGTGCTCTTCTGCGAGCCCGACCGTCTCTACCGGCTGGGCCGTATGGAGGTCCCGGACGGCGAGTACACCGTGCCCTTCGGCAAGGCCGTGCTGGCGCGCGAGGGCAAGGATGTGACGCTGGTGGCCTGGTCGGCCGCGGTCGAGCTCTGCCAGCGCGCCGCCGCCAAGCTGGCCGCCGACGGTATCGAGACCTCGATCATCGACCTCCGCACGCTGGTGCCGCTCGACGTGGAGACGCTGGTGAGCGCCGTGGCCGCCACCGGCCGCTGTGTGATCGTGCACGAGGCGCCGCTCTCGGCCGGCTTCGGCGCCGAGATCGCGGCCACCCTGGCCGAGGAGGCGTTCTACGACCTGGACGCGCCCATCGCCCGCGTCACGTCCTGGGACATCCCCTTCCCGCCGGCCTCCATGGAGCACTGGTACCTGCCCTCGGTCGACCGCGTGGTGGAGGCCGCCAAGCGGACGGCCGCGGCGTAGCGCTCGTCACCGGCGGGTCGCGCGGGATCGGCGCGGCCTTCGTCCGGGAGGCGGCGCGCCGGGGCTACCAGGTCGTCTTCAGCTATCGCGAGCGCAAGGCCGACGCCGAGACGGTCTCGGCGGAGACGGGCGCCATCGCCGTGCAGGCCGACCTCACCCGCTTCGATGACATCGAGCCACTGGCCGCGGCCGCCAAGCAGGCCGGGCAGGTGTCGCTGCTGGTCAACAACGCGGGGCTGGGCGAGGAGTTCACGCTCCAGACCATGGACCGCGACGACTGGGAGCGCGTGCTCGCCGTCAACCTCACGGCGCCGACCTTTCTGATCAAGACGCTGCGCGACGACCTGGTCGCCAGCCGGGGCGCGATCATCAATGTGAGCAGCGACGGCGGCGTCGCCGGCTCACTGCACGGCGCGCCCTACGGCGCCACCAAGGCCGGCCTGATCGGCCTGACCAAGACCATCGCCCGCGAGCTGGCGCCGCACGTCCGCTGCAACGCGATCGCACCGGGCCCAGTGGCCACCGAGATGTGGTACTCGATCGATCCCGCGGTCCAGGAGCAAGTGACCGAGCGGGAGGTCCTGCTGAAGAGAGTCGCTCAGCCGGAGGACATCGCGCGCGCCGGGCTCGACATCGCGAGCTGGCCCGATGCGACGGGAATCGTGGTTGTGTTGGACGGCGGCCGCATCATGGCCTAGACATCCGTGAAGCGGACCCTCTCACAGGGGATCCGGATCAGGTCGCCGGGTCCGGGGTGCCCCCCCTTCATCCAGCCCGCCAGGTAGCGTTCGCCGGCCTCCTCGCCCAGGAAGCGCCGCGCCAGCGCGCCAACCAGCTCGATGCGTGCCTTTTCATCAAAACGGTCCACTACGGCGCGCCCGGTGACGCTGGCCACCCGGTAGGGCAGCTCGGGCGTGGAGACGGTGAGCGTGGCGCGCGGATCCGCGCGCAGGGCGCGGCACTTGTAGAGGTCGGGCTGGCTGGGAACGTGGATCTCGCCGTCGACCAGCGCGTGCCAGACCGGCACCACCCGCGGAAAGCCGTCCAGTCCGTAGAAGCCGAGGTTGCCGATCAGCGGCCTGCCCAGCAGCTCTTCGGCGCGCGGGTCCACGCCAATAATGTGCCATGCCCTTCATGAGCGTCACCTGGACCGACCCCGTCACCGGCCGCCACGGCTACGTGGTGATCGACCGGCTCATCAACGGCGTGGCGGGCGGGGGCACCCGCATGCGCGCCGGGGTCACGCTGGAGGAGGTGGCGCGGCTGGCGCAGACCATGTCCGTGAAGAACGGCGCGCTGCGGCTGCCCGGCGGCGGCGCCAAGGGCGGGCTGGACATCGATCCGCATGACCCCGAGGCGCGCCCGCTGCTCACGCGCTTCGTGACCGCCATGCGGCCGATCCTGGAGACCTACTGGGCGACGGCCGAGGACATGGGAACCACCCAGGACCTGCTGGACAGCGTCTTCCAGGAGGTGGGCATGCAGGCGTCCGTCCAGGCCATGCTCAACCACTCTGGCGACGGCCGGGCGGCGCTGGGCCGGCTGAGCAAGGAGCTCGGCACCCAGGTCGGGGGGGTCGGCATGGGCGACCTGGTCGGCGGCTACGGCGTCGCCCAGGCTGCGATCGCCGCCCTCGAGCACAGGGGTGAGTCGGCGGAGGGGCGCCGGGTGGCCATCCAGGGCTTCGGCGCCATGGGCGGCTCCAGCGCGCGCTACTTGGCCGAAGCCGGGGCGCGGGTGGTGGCCGTGGCCGACGTCAAGGGCACGGTCGTCAATCTCCAGGGCCTGGACGTGGAGAAGATGCTGGCGGGGCGCACACCGCTGGGCGACATCGACCGCAAGGACCTCGACGCCGAAGAGCTGCCGCGCGAGGAGTGGCTCTCGGTGGCCGCCGACATCCTGGTCCCGGCGGCCGTGGCCGACGCCATCAACGAGTCGAACGTCGACCGGGTGAAGGCGCGCTACATCGTGGAGGCGGCCAACATCCCCACCACCGAGGGCGCCCAGCGCGAGCTGCACCAGCGCGGCGTCGTGGTGGTGCCCGACTTCGTGGCGAACGGTGGCACCAACGCCTGGTTCTGGTGGCAGCTGCTCGGCCGCGTCGAGCCTGGCCCGGAAGCGTCCTTCGCGATGATCGCCGAGTCCATGCGCCGCGTCGTGAAGGACCTGCTGGCCGCCGCCGACCGCGACGGCGTCACGCCGCGCGAGGCCGCCACCCGGGTGGCGGAGCGCAACTTGGAAGAGCTCAGCTCCGCTCGGCCCAGTCCCGTGGGTTGAGCACGAAGAAGATCAACGACGGCTTGCGCGCGCGGTAGGTGACGGTGGTGCCGTTGTTGATCAGGATGGCCTCCCCGGCCTGCGCCACGGCGGTCTGGCCGCCGTGCTCCTCGACCTCGATCTCGCCCTCCACGCAGTAGAGAACCTCGTCGTACCGCAGCGTCCAGCCGGCCAGCTCGCCGCTGCCGTCCATGCGCACCCAGCCGCCGCCGAGGGTCGTGAAACCCGCCTGGGTGATGCCCCTGGTGATCTCCATGCCCTGGGTCACCTCCGACCAGGGGACGTCGCTCTGCCTGATCACGGCCACGCTCATGCCAGTTCCTCCCTATGGCGCAGAATCGCCAGATGAGGCTACGGGATGTGGTGATCCTGGGCGGGGGCCTGGCCGGGCTCACGGCGGCCCTCAAGCTCAAGCATCTCGACCTCGAGGTCCTGGACGCGGCGGACTGGATCGGCGGGCGCACACGCTCCCAGCGTCTGCCGGGCGGGCCCTGGCTGAACTTCGGCGCCCAGTACATCACCGAGGACCGGCCGGCGGTCGTCGAGCTGGCCGACAGCCTCGGCGTGGAGCTGATCCGATCGGAGATGTTCGAGGACTACTACAAGCTCCTGCTCCCGGCCGATCCCGGCGTGCGGGCCGAGGTCGAGGCCGGGATCAAGCGCATCGAGGAGGCGCAATCGCAGCCGCGGCCGGTGACCCTACCGGAGCTCGATGACGTCTCCTTCGCCGACTGGCTGGGCCCGATGTCGGAGGCGGCGGCCGACTACTTCGACCGCATCACGCTGCTCATGAACTGCGCGTCGACCGTCGACCTCTCGGTGGTGGGCGGGCTCTGGGTGTGGGGCGAGCAGCGCACCAGCCCCTGGAACACCGCCGAGATCCCGCACCACGACCGGGGCGAGCTGGTGGTCGCGGGCGGGACCAGCGAGCTGGCCAAGGCGCTGGCGGCGGCCGCCGGCGGCCGCGTCTCGCTGCGGACGCGGGTGCAGTCGGTGCAGGAGAACGGCGAGGGCTACGTGGTCCGGGCCGTTGGCCCCGACCGGGAGCGCACGCTGCTCGCCCGGCGCGTGGTCTGCGCGCTGCCGGCCACCATCGCGGCCCAGGTCTTCCCGGACCTACCGGGCTGGAAGCGAGACGCCCTGCGCGCGGTCCGCTATGGGCGCTGGATCTCCACCCCGATCGTGGTCACGCCCGCCGGCCGCACCGCGCCGCCCTATCCGCTGGAAGCCAGCCGCCCGCTGGTGCGCTACAACTGCGACGGCTTCCTGGCGCGCACGCCGGGCGATTTCGAGAAGGAGGGCGGCACCTATCACTCCTTCATGGCCGACGCTGCGGCCCGGGTGGTCTGGGACGACCCCGATGAGAGCATCAAGAGCGGCGCCCTCCGCATGTTCTTGCAGGCGCATCCGGAGTACGCCGATCGCATCCAGCGCGTCGAGCTGCACCGCTGGGAGTTCGGCCACCCGCAGTACGTGCGCGGGCTCATGAAGCACTTCGCGCTGCTGGCCGAGCCCGTGGGCGGCATCGCCTTCGCGGGCGACTACACCTGGCAGGCCAACATGGAGGGCGCCGTGCGCAGCGGCGAGCGGGCCGCGCAGCAGGTGCTCGGCAAATAGTGGACGCCGACGTCCTGGTGGTGGGTCTCGGCTCCATGGGCTCCCTGGCGCTCTGGCGCCTGGCGGCGCGTGGCGCCAAGGCGATCGGCTTCGACCGCTTCACCCCGCCCCACACTTTGGGCTCCCACCACGGCGGCTCGCGGATCATCCGCACCGCCTACTACGAAGCTCCCGAGTACGTCCCCCTGGCCCGGCGCTCCTTCCAGCTCTGGCGCGAGCTGGAGCAGGAGATCGGCCAGCAGCTCCTGGTGATGACCGGCGGCCTGCACATGGGCCCGCCCGGCTCGCCGGAGTTCGGTGGCGCGCTGCTCAGCGCCCGCGAGCACGGGGTCGAGCACGAGGTCCTGGAGGCCGAGGAGGTGCGCCGGCGGTTTCCCCAGCACGCGCTGCGCCCGGACGAGATGGGCCTGCTGGAGACGGAAGCCGGCTATCTGCTGCCCGAGGCCTGCATCGCCGCCGCGCTCGACTGCGCGCAGGACAAAGGCGCCGAGGCTCACTTCGACGAGCCGGTCACGGCCATCGAGCCGATCGCGGGCGGGGTGGCGGTGACCGCGGGCGGCCGCCGCTGGACGGCGCCGCGAGCCGTGGTCGCGGCCGGCGTCTGGAACTCGAAGCTGCGGCTGCCCGGCCTGGACGTGCCGCTCCGGATCGTGCGCCAGACGCAGGCCTGGTTCCGCGCCTCGCAGCCGGAGCTGCACCACCCGGAGCAGGCGCCGGTCTTCATCCGGCACGGCCTGGAGCCGGGCACCGACCTGGCCTACGGCTTCCCCTCGCTGGACGGCCAGACCGTCAAGATCGGCGTCTTCGAGAAGGAGGAAGAGGCGGTCGATCCCGACACCGTCGACCGCACGCCATTCCCCTCCGACTACGCGGCCGTGTCGAGATTCGTCCGGGACGGCATGCCGGACATCGACCCGGAGCCCGAGCGCGCCGCCGTCTGCCTGCAGGAGTTCACGCCCGACCACCACTTCGTGGTCGGTCCGCTGCGCGACGCGCCGGCGATCACCGCCCTGGTCGGCTTCTCGGCGCACGGCTTCAAGTTCGCCTCGGCGATCGGGGAGGCGGCCGCGGGCTTCGCGTTGGAGGGCGGCACCGACCTCGCCGTCGGGCACCTCTCGGCTGCCCGGTTCGCGTCCGTATGAAGCTGATCGTCATCGGCGCCGGACTCTCGGGCCTGGTGGCGGCCCAGGAGGCGCAGAAGGCCGGGCACCAGGTGGTCGTCCTGGAGGCCCGCGATCGCGTCGGCGGGCGCGTCTTCACGCTCCGGGAGGGGCTGCGCGACGGCCAGTACGCCGACGTGGGGGCCGAGATGATCTACCACGGCCAGGAGAACATCCTTGGCCTGGTGGCGGCCCAGGAGCTGGAGCTGACCACCGAGTTCAGCCTGGGCACCGACACCCCGGACATCGTCTTCCACGGCCAGCGGCTCTCCCCCGAGGCCAGCCGGGAGCTGGCCCAGGAGCTGCGCGACGGCGTGCGGCGGACGCCGCCCGGCTTCTACGAGACGGTGGCCCAGTGGTCGCGCCGCGCCCACCTCTCCGACGACGCAGGCAAGCTGCTGGAGGCGATCGCGCAGGGCACGCCGGCGGCGCCTCTGCGGCTGGCAGACTCCCAGGAGCTGAACGTCGAGCTCTCCTGGGGCAAGGGCTATCGCAAGATCAAGGGCGGCAACGACCGCCTGCCCCAGGCCCTGGCGCGGGGCCTCGACGTGCGGCTGGGCCAGCTTGTCCGCGTGGTCGGCCACGACGGCGGCGGGGTCACGGTGGAGACCGAGCGGGAGACCTTCCGGGGCGACCGGGCGCTGGTCACGGTGCCCGGACCGCTGGTGCAGGAGCTGGGCTTCGACCCGGTGCTGCCCGCCGAGAAGATCCGGGCGCTGCTGCAGCTGCGCTACGGCAACGGCACCCGCATCGTCGCCCAGTACGCGGAGCGCGACCTGGTGCGGCAGGCGATCGGGCTGGGCTGCTTCACCGACCGGATGCCGGGCTACATCATGGAGCAGACCATGCAGCAGCCCGGCGACCACGTGGTGATCAGCGGCCTGGCCGCCGGCGACGTGGAGCCGGCGCTGCTGACCGAGGAGCAGGTGCTGGACGCCTTCGACGAGACCATCAGCGCGGCCGTCGGCCGGCCGGTGAGGCGCGCGTACGGCCACGTCAAGAACTGGACCAAGGACCCGCTGACCCGCTCCGTCGTGCGAGCGCCCCTGGGTGACCAGCGGGAGACCGTGCTGCCCGAGCTCCGGCGCCCCGTGGACGGCCGCCTCTTCTTCGCGGGCGAGTACACCGACGACCGCATCGGTCCCGGCGGCATGGAGGGCGCCATCAAGTCGGCCTACCGCGTGGCCAGGGAGCTGCTCGATGGATGACCACGACGAGCTGCTGCTGATCCCGGGCCCGGTTTCGATCGACCATGAGACCCTGGACGTGCTGGGCCGCCCGGTGATGGCGCACTACGGCGATGAGTGGACGGAGCTTTACAACCGGACGGTCGCCAACCTGCAGACGGTGTTTCGCACGCGCAACGAGGTGCACCTGGTCTTCGGACCCGGCCAGGCCGCCATCGAGATGGCGATCGCCAGCGTGCTGGGGCCGGGCGACAAGCTCATCGCGCCCAGCAACGGCCTCTTCGGGGACCGCCTGCACATGGTGGCCGCGGCGCACGGGATCGAGACCGTGAAGGTGACGCCGCCGCCGCGCGAGGCGGTTTCGGTGGAGTCGGTGCGCGAGGCCTTCGACGCCCATCCCGATGCGCGCGCGGTGGCGATGGTCCACCACGAGACCTCGCTGGGCGTCATGAACCCGGTGCGCGAAATCGCGGAGCTGGCGCGGGAGCGGGGCGCGCTCACGATCGTCGATGCGGTCTCCTCGGCCGGCGGCACCGACCTCGACGTCGACGGCTGGGACATCGATCTATGCGTCACCACCGGCAACAAGTGCTTGGCCGGCCCTATCGGCGTGGCGCCGATCGCGATCGGGCCGCGGGCCATCGCGGCCAACCAGGACGGCCGGCCCAAGACCGCTGGCTGGTACCTCAACTTCGCCACCTGGCGCGAGCACGCCGAGATGTGGAAGACCTGGCACCCGCACCCCACGACCATGCCCACCAATGTGGTGCGGGCGCTGGACGCCTCGGTGCGGGCGATCCTGGAGGTCGGGCTGGACGAGCACATCCGGCGCCAGCGGGCGGCGCGCGACACCGTGCGCGACGGCCTGCGCGAGCTGGGCTTCGAGATGATGGTGCGGGACGGGGTGGCGTCGCCGGTGACGACCGCCGTGATGGGGCGTCCGGGCATGGAGGTGCATGCCTACATGGACTGGCTGTTGGAGGAGCACGAGATCCGGATCGGCGGTGGGCTGGGCCCGTGGTCGGGCAAGGCCTTCCGGGTCGGGCACATGGGGCGCGCCAAGGAGCCCGAGATCGTGGACCGCTACCTGAAGCTGACCGCGGAGTACGTCAACGGCCAAAGCTGATCACCCCACAAAATCTGCGATTTTGCGGGGACCCCGATTTGACGTAGTCGTCGTCGGCGCCGGCATCGTCGGCGTCAGCACCGCGTTCAACCTGGCGCGCCTGGGCGCCGGCAAGGTGCTGGTGCTGGAGCGGCAGGCGGTTGCGGCGCAGGCCTCGCGCCTTTCGGCCGGCCTGGTGCGCACGCACTACTCCAACGCGCCCGAGGCGCGGCTCGCCCTGCGCGGCCTGGAGTGGTTCGAGAACTGGGCCCAGCTGGTGGGCGGGGAGGTTCCCTTCTGGCGCACCGGCCTGATCAACCCGGTCGCACGCCAGGACCACGACAAGCTGCGCCGCAACGTCGCCATGCTGCAGGCGGTGGGTGTCGAGACGCAGCTGATCGGCCCCGAGGAGATGGTCGAGCTGGAGCCCGGCATCCGAGCCGAAGAGGACGACCTGGCCGCGTACGAGCCCCGCAGCGGCTACGCCGACCCCGGCGGCACCACCCAGGCTATGGCGGCGGGGGCGCGCCGGCGGGGCGTGGAGATCGCCGAAGGCGTGGAGGTGACGCGGATCCTCCTGGAGGGCGACCGGGTGGCCGGGGTGGAGACGTCGGACGGCCAGGTCCAGGCGCCGGCCGTGGTGCTGGCCAACGGCGCCTGGTCGGTGCCGCTGGCCCGGGCGGTGGGCGTCGGGATCCCCATCGAGAACGTCGGCGTGCGCCTGGCGTTCGTGCGCCGGCCGCCCGACCTGCGACCGGGCTGGGGCCGCCACGCGGTGGTGCTGGACCGCGCCCACGGCGCGTACATGCGGCCCGAGGGCGAGGACCTGAGCATGGTCGGCCTGTCGGGGGCGCGGGTGCCGCTTTCGGCGCCCGATCGCTACGAGCAGGAGGCGCGGCCGGACGCGGAGTTCGAGGAGCTGGCGCGGGCGCAGGTGGCCACGCGCTTCCCCAGCTTCGCGGAGGCGCCGGTGGTGGCCCGGCGGAGCGGTCCCGTCGACGTCACCCCCGACCTCTGCGCGATCATCGACCGGGTCGAGCCCGAGGGCCTGTACCTGGCGGTGGGGATGAGCGGCTCAGGCTTCAAGAAAGGCCCCGCCATCGGCGAATGCGTGGCCGAGATGGTGGTCTACGGTGAAGCGCGGGCGGTGCCGGTGCCGGAGTTCCGGCTCAGCCGGTTTGCGGAGAATGACCCGATCCGGGGCGAGGTGTACTCGGGTCCCTTCAACCTCGTTCATTAGGAGAAGAGGCGTGGCGCGCAAGTTCCAGTTCGGCATCTGCACCGACCAGAACATGACCTGGGAGAAGACTGTCGAGCGCTGGCAGCAATTCGAGGAGATGGGGTTCGAGAGCGCCTGGCTATGCGACCACCTGATCCAGCCCAGCCGCCCGGACGGACCCTACTTCGAGGCGTGGACGCTGCTCGGCGGCCTGGCCGCGCGCACCCAGAAGATCCGGATCGGGGTGCTGGTCACCTCCAACACCTTCCGCTACCCCTCGGTCCTGGCCAAGGAGGTGGTCACCGTCGACCACATCTCCAACGGGCGCCTGGAGTTCGGGTTCGGGGCCGGGTGGTACGAGCCCGAGCACCGCATGTTCGGCATCCCCTTCCCGGAGACGCGCGAGCTGGTGGGGCGGTTCCGGGAGGCGGTGGAGCTGATCGACGCCGTGATGCGCAACGACGTCAGCTCCTACGCGGGCCGCTACTACCAGGTCGAGGGGCTGCGCAACCGGCCGGCGCCGGTGCAGAAGCCGAGGCCGCCCTTCCTGCTGGGGGCGTTCGGTCCCCAGATGCTGAAGATCGTGGCCAAGTACGCCGACACCTGGAACGCGTTCGGCACGCCGGACGAGATGCGCCAGCGCAACCAGCTGCTGGACGAGTACTGCGCGGAGCTGGGCCGCGACCCGGAGACGCTCGACCGCTCGCTCTACTACTGGGTGCCCAAGGCCGACCTCGATCCCTGGGCGTCGGAGCAGGCCTTCGAGGAGGTGCTGGGGCCGTACATCGAGGCCGGGGTCAACCAGTTCCTGGTCGACCAGCCGGGCGACAAGCAGTTCAAAGTGCTGGAGAAGATCGCTTACGGCGTGGTGGCGCGCCTGCGCAAGGAAAAGCCGCGGCCCACGACCCAGGGCGTTTCCATCGACACCGCGACCTGGCGCAAGCCGCAGGACCACGTAGCGGGCTGAAACGGGGCGTTTTCATGAAAACGTCCCACTTGCGCGGCCGGAGGTCTGGCGATTTCATGAAATGGTCCCGAATTCAGGGCTCGAAGGGTGGGATCGCCTCCCGGCGGCGCCACTGCATCAGGATCACCGCCGCCACCACCAACACCGCGCCCGCGCCCTGGAAGCCGTTCAGGCGGTCGCCCAGCAGGGCGGCGGCCAGTGCCACTGTGACGGCGGGTTCGACGGTGCTCATGATGGCCGCCCGGGTGGCGCCCACCCGCGCCAGGCCGGCCAGGAAGAGCGAGATTCCGACCATCGAGGGCAGCAGCGCGACCGCGGTGACCACCGCCCAGGCCGCCGCTGACGCCGGCAGCGTGCGCGGTCCGACCACCAGCAGCACGGCGACCATGGTGATCGCCCCGCCAACGTGCACCAGCACACTCGACACCACCGTCGGCACTCCGGCCGTAGCCCGCTCGCCGGCCAGGATGTAGACCGAGTAGAACAGCGGCGACGCGAAGGCCAGCAGCAGCGCCCAGCCCGCGCGGAGCTGGACGGCGCCGACCAGCAGCGCCAGACCCACGAAGGTGAGGACCAGCGCCAGCACGATGCGCCGGTTCATCTCGCCGCCCACGAAGAGCCAGGCGCCGATCGCGACCAGCGCCGGGTAGATGTACGCGATCAGCTCCATCAGCGAGGCCGGCATGACCGTGAGCGCGGTGAAGAAGGACAGCGCCGTAGCCGCGTAGACCAAGCCCATCAAAGCCACCGGCAACGAGCGCACGGGGCCCAGCTGCCAGGGCCGCTGGCCGACGGCAAAAGCGATCACCGAGAGGCCCGCCGAGGCGATCACGAAGCGAAAGGCGAGCAGCTGCAGCGGCGTGACGCCGTTGGCGTACGCGTACTTGCCGAGGATCGGGATGGTGCCGAAGGCGACCGCCGACGCCAGCACCATGGCAGCCCCGGAGCGGGAGAAGCTAGGCAGATGCCGCCGGCCGGATGTTCTGGTTGAAGCGGAAGACGTTGTCCGGGTCGTAGCGCGCCTTGACGCGCGCCAGCCGGTCATATACCTCGGCGCCGTAGGCGGCGCGGATGCGCTCCTCGGGCTCGCTCAGCAGGTAGTTGACGTAGGCGCCGCCGGCCAGATGCGGCTGGATGGCGGCAAAGCTATCCCGCGTCCAGGCGATGTTCTCGGCATCGGCGGCCGGATCGAGCCACTTGGCGTTGAAGAGCAGGTTGAAAGCCGCGCCGTGGAACCCGACCGCGGCCGTGGCGGGGTCGGTGCGATGGACCTGGCCGTGCAGGTGCTCGAGCTGAACCTGCGCGAGCGGCGATCGCCGCGCGTCACAGGCGTCCACCAGCACGTCGATTGCGGCATCGCTGAGCTCGGCCATGCCGTTGGACTTCCAATAGTTGCGCTGACCCCAGGGCGAGATCGCGTCATACGTGCGCTGCGCGTCGACGTAGCTTTTGCGCGCAGCTGCGTCATTGATCGGCTTGCGGGCTCGCAGCGGCGCGTAGACGGCCTCCGCGTGCGCCACGTCGCCGCTCCAGCAGGTGAGCAGCGTGATCCGCGGCATTCCGTCGGCGCCGCTGCGCAAGAGCATGTCGCAGCTCATCTCGTCCGGCAGCCCCGCGCAGTATTCGCGGTAGAAGCGCAGAAAGCCGCGCGGATCGTCGTAGGGGAACTCGACCGGCCCCGCCACCACGTCGCCCTGCGGGTGCACGACAAATTCGAAGGTGGTGACGACGCCGAAGTTGCCGCCGCCGCCGCGGAGCGCCCACAGCAGCTCGGGATCGGCGGCCACCAGGTCGCCGGAAGCGGTCACCAGCTCCGCGCCCACCAGGTTGTCGCAGGTCAGGCCGTGCTTGCCGCGCAGCACGCCGATCCCGCCGCCCAGCGTCAGGCCGGCCAGCCCGGTGCTGGAGACGATCCCGCCCGGAGTCGCCAGGCCGTGCGCCTGGGTGGCCGCGTCGAAGTCGCCCCAGGTGGCGCCGCCTCCCGCCCAGGCGCGCCGCGCGGGGGCTTCCACGCGCACGCCGCGCAACCCGCCCAGGTGGACCACCAGGCCGCGGTCGCAGACGCCGTTGCCGGCCACGTTGTGGCCGCCCCCGCGCACCGACACTGGCAGCTCCTCGCGCGCCGCCAGCTCCAGCGCCCGGCGCACGTCGTCGACCGTCTCGCAGATGACCAGCAGGGCCGGGCGGCGGTCGATCATGCCGTTGAAGACCCGCCGCGCCTCGTCATAGCCGGCGTCGCCCGGCCGGATCAGGTTCACGCGGCCGCTGCCGCGGCTTGGGAGCGGGCGACCAGGCGCGGCACCAGCAGCCCCAGCACCGCCATCAAGATGCCGCCGCCGACCGACGGCAGGAAGGCCGTCGTCACCTGGTGGGTGGCGTCGACCAGGGTCCCCGCCGCCACCGGGCTGGCGAAGGAGAGCAGGTAGCCGAACGTGAACACGATCGCCGAGATGGCGGCCGCGTCCGTCTCGCTGCGGGCGATCAGCGGCGGCAGGGCCATCGAGCCGACGAAGGCCCCGGCGCAGCCCAGGCCCAGGAGAAACGCCAGCGCCCAGGCCTGGTCGCGCAGGCCGAGCGCCAGGCCGACCGCTCCGGCGATGGTGAAGAGTCCCATGGCCACGTACCAGGGCGCCGAGGTGGCGTAGGGCCAGGAGAGCGCGGGCAGCAGAAAGAGCGGCACGATCGAGAGGAAGTTCAGGCAGGTGAAGACCAGGGACACATAGGCTGGGTCGCGGCCGGCGAGCAGGAAGGGCAGCCACGCCGCGGCCCCGAAGTAGGCCAGGTTCTGGAAGGTGAAGAGGGCAGTCACCTGCCAGGCCCGGGGATTGCCGAGCGCGTCGCGGATGCGCACCTGGGGGACGGGCGAGTCGGCGCTGGGCGTCAGCAGCAGCCAGAACAGAGCGATCGCCAGCGCCAGCGCGCCCCAGACCAGGAAGCTGCCCCGCCATCCCACCGCCAGCGCCACGAAGGGCGTGGCGGCGGCGCCGATTGTGCCGCCCATCAGGATGCCATTGCTGTAGACGGCGGCGGCGCGGTTCAGCGATGTCGCGAACCAGCGCCGGATCAGCACGGCGATCGCGGGCTGCACCAGCGACGCCGACAGCGAGAGCAGGATGGTGCCGGCGAAGACCCAGAAGCTTTCGGGCGGCAGCAGGCGGAGCAGCGACGCGACGCCGATGCCCGCCGCAGTGAGCGTCACCATGCGGCGGGCGCCCAGCCAGCGCCCGGCGAAGGTGCCGGGGATGGAGCCCAGCCCGAGCATGGCGATGGCGGCGGAGGTCAGGGCGCCAGTGGCGGTGAAGCTGAGGCCGAGCTGGTGCCGGATGTCGGGCAGCACCGGCTGCAGCGCGAAGATCGCGAGCCGCAGATTGTTGGCAACCAGCCAGAGCATCGCGAACACCAGCCACTGCCTCCTCACAGAAGGGCCATGCTAGGTGCCGTGGCGAGCGGGCGTGAGCGGGTGGAGGCGGCGCTGAGGCTGGAGGTCGCGGACCGCCCGCCGGTCTCGGCCTGGGGCCACGACTACGACCAGGAATGGGAGATCGACTCCCTGGTCGCGGCCACCGTTGCCAAGGCGCGGCGCTTCGGTTTCGACTTCGTCAAGCTCCAGATCCGCGCGACCTGCTTCGCGGAGGCCTTCGGCGCCCGCTGGCGCTACTCGGGCTCACCCGTCGCCGAGCCGGTCATGGAGTCCGCGGGCGGCGCCGGCGGCGACTTCGACCCGGCGCCCCTGCGCGACCAGGTCGAAGCGCTGCGCCGGGTGGTGCGGGAGCTGGGTCCCGAGGTCCCCGTCCTCCAGACCGTCTTCTCACCCGGGATGGTGGCCTGGTTCCTGGCCGGCCGCGACCTCGCGGAGCTGGCCCGCCAGGCCACCCCCGAGTGGCTGGCGGAGATCGCCCGGGCGCTGGCCTGGTTCACGACCGAGTCGCTGGAGGCGGGCGCGGCCGGGGTCTTCTACGCCATCAACCCGCTCGCCGGCGTGCAGGTCGTTGAACCGGCCGAATACGAGCGGCTCTACCTGCCCGCCGACCGGGTGGCGGTCGCGGCGGCGGCGGGCGGCTGGTTCAACATGCTCCACCTGTGCGGCCCGCACATCAACACGCGGCTGGTCGACCAGCTGCGCATGCAGTGCGTCAACTGGTCGATCCACGACGCGGGCAATCCGGGTCTGGCCGAGCTGCGCGGCCGCCATCACGTCGCCGTTGCGGGCGGCATCCAGCGCGACGCGCCCATCAAGCAGGCGCCCGACGAGATGCGGGGGGCCGTGCGCGCGGCACTGGACGCGACGCGCGGGCGCGGCCACCTGCTGACGCCGGGATGCTCGACTTCACCCTGGAGAGAGGTGCAACCCCCGACGTTGGAAGTCATGCTGGGCTCATGACCAAGCGCAAGGTGCTCACCCACGAAGAGCGGGAGATCCTCCAGGAGGTCGTCAAGGATCGCAAGGGCGGCGAGGACGGGGAGAGCGCGGTGCTCGCCAAGCTGGCCGAGATGACCCCGGAGGATCGCGCCCTGGGCGAGCGGCTGCACGCTTTGATCAAGTCCATCGCGCCCTCCCTCACCCCGAGAACCTGGTACGGCATGCCCGCCTACACCAAGGACGGCAAGGTCGTGTGCTTCTACCAGGCCGCTCAGAAGTACAAGGTCAGGTACTCGACCTTGGGCTTCCAGGAGGCCGCACACCTGGACGAGGGCCCGCTGTGGCCGGTCGCCTTCGCGCTCAGGGAGCTGACGCCAGCCGCGGAAGCGCAGATCACCGCCCTCCTCAAGAAAGCGGTGAGCTGACCGCCTGAGTCATATCCGGGAGCCTTCGGGCACCGGGTTGTGGGCGCGGGTCCAGCGGAACACATCGCTGGTGGCGAGCTGCCCGCCGGTCACGTACAGCACGTTGCCGGACACCCAGCCCGCCTCGTCTGAGCAGAGGTAGACGGCGGCCGCGGCCACGTCGTCGGGCTGGCCCACGCGGCCCAGCGGGTAGAACGACGCGCGGTCCTGGCGCTGCTCCTCGGTGGCCAGCCAGGGCGCCGTGAGGGCGGTCTCGACCACGCCCGGCGCGATGGCGTTGACGCGCACCCGGTCCGGCCCCAGCTCATAGCCGAGCACCTTGGTCAGATTGACCAGCGCGGCCTTGGCCGAGCCGTACAGCGCCTCGGTCGGAGCCGGGAAGACGGCGTCGATGGAAACGATGTTGAGGATGGCGCCGCCGGTCCCCTGCGCCGCCATCTGCTTGCCCGCCGCGATCGCCGCGAAAAGTGGCGAGCGCACGTTGAGCGCGTACATGCCGTCGAAGGCCTCCGGTGACGTCTCCTTGAGAGGCCCGAAGTCGCCGGGCACGCCGACGCCGCCACCGGCATTGTTGACCAGCACGTGCAGCGCGCCCATGGCCTCCACCGCCTGGCCGACCAGCGCCGGGGCTGCCGTCACGTCCAGCATGTCGGTGGGCAGAACGTGCGCCTGCCGGCCCAAGGCCCTGATCTGGCTCGCCACGTCCTCCAGCTGATCGCGGCTGCGGGCGGCGATGGCGACGTCGGCGCCCTGGCGCGCGAACGCCAGCGCGATGGCCCGTCCGATGCCGCGGCCGCCACCGGTGACGAGCGCCTTTTTGCCTTCGTAGTTGAACATCGTCAGGATGCTAGCCTCCCCTCAATGGAGCGGGTGGGGACGCTCATCGTCGGCGGCGGCATCGTGGGCGCCGCGGTCGCCTACTACCTGACTCAGGAGGGCGAAAGCGACATCCTGCTTGTCGAGCAGAACGAGCTCGCCAGCGGTTCCACCGGCGGCTCGTTCGGGGGCGTCCGCCAGCAGTTCAGCACCCCTCACGAGATCGAGTTCTCGCGCCGCGGCCTGGAGTTCTGGAAGACCGCGGAGACCGTCTTCGACAGCCCAGTGCCCTTCTTCCAGACCGGCTACCTGCTGGTCACCGGCCAGCCCACGATCATGTCCAAGCTGGTCGAGGCGGCGCGGCTGCAGGCCTCGATGGGGCTCACCGACGTGCACATCCTGGACCCCGAGCAGCTGGACCAGGCCGCGCCCTGGATGAGCCCGGATGGTCTGCTGGGAGGCTGCTGGACGCCGGGCGACGGCCGGGTCACGCCGCCCGATGGCGTGCGCGCGCTCATCAATGCCGCTAAGCCCCGCGGCGTCCGGGTCCGCGAGCACTGGCCGGTGCGCTCGATCACGGCGCAGGACGGCCACTGGCTGGTGAGCGGCCCTCAGGAGGTTGAGGTCGAGCGCGTAGTGGTCTGCGCGGGCTACTGGAGCTCGCAGCTCATGCGACCCTTCGGCCTCGACCTCACGATCCGGCCCTACCAGCTGCTGGGCGCCATCAGCGAGCCGGTGCTCCCCAGTCAGACCGTGCCGCTGACCATCGACCTCGACACCGGCTTCTGCGTCGAGCGCGAGGGACAGTCCCTGGTGCTCGCCATCCTCTACGAGGAGAACCCGCCCGGCTGGAGCCACGAGCGGATGCTGGAGGAGTTCGCTGTGCTGGCCCGCACCCGGGCCCCGCAGCTCAGCGACCTCAAGGTCGTGCGCTATACGACCGGCAACGTCGACCTGGGCGGCGACGGCCAGCCCTATGTCGGCGAGGTCGAGCCCGGCCTCTGGATGGCGGCGGGCTTCGGCGGCCACGGCACCATGCACGGTCCGGTGGTGGGGAAGCTGCTGGCGCAGCTGATGGCCGGCCGGCCCGACCCCACGCTGGACATCTCGGAGCTCAACCCGCGGCGCGCGCCCGGCGCCGCCGAAGAGTGGATGGTGGCCGCCAAGAAAGGCTGAGGCAGCACGACCTACCTGGACGCGCAGGCGGTGGCCTCGGCCGTCGCCGAGCTGCGGCCCTTGCTCGTCGGAGAGGATCCGCTCTACCGCGAGCGCATCTGGCAGCGCCTCACGGAGGTCAGCATCATCGTCTTCCCGCCGCATGCCATCGCGGCGGTCGACTGCGCGCTGTGGGACCTGGCGGGCAAAGCCGCCGGCCTGCCCGTCTACAAGCTGCTGGGGGCGCAGCGCGACTCCCTGCTCGCGTACGCCAGGACCGGCACGCACGCCAGCCTTGAGGACTGGCGGCGCGAGGTCGAGGCCATGCTGGAGCACGGCTTCAAGGCCATCAAGCTCCACTGCTGGGGCGATCCCGACCGCGACATCGAGCTCTTCGAGGCCGTCCGGGAGCAGGTTGGACCGCGGTTCCCGCTCATGGCTGATGCCGTCGGCTCCTACAACCTGAGCGACGCGGTGCGGGTGGGCCGGGCGCTGGAACGACTCGGCTACGAGTGGTTCGAGATGCCGCTGCGCGACCAGCACGTCCAGGCCTACCGCACGCTCGCCGAGACGCTCGACATCCCGGTGACCTCAGGCGAGGTCCACACCTACGGCTTCCAGGAGGCCGCCAACTATGTTGGCCAGGGCGCCTGGGACATCGTGCGCATCGACGCCGGCATCTCCGGCGGCATCACGGCGACCCGCAGGGCCGCTGCGCTGGCCGAGGCCTTCGGGCTGCGCTGCGAGATCCACAGCCACGGCTACACCCTCTCGCAGGCCGCCAACCTGCAGGTGATGGGCGCCATCTCCAACTGCCGCTACTTCGAGTACCCGATGCCGGTGGGCGCGTTCGACGCGGGGATGAGCGACGTCATCGGGCTGCAGCCTGACGGGACGGTTTGCGTGCCCGGCAAGCCGGGGCTGGGGGTCGAGGTCGACTGGGAGCGCATGGACGCGCTCGCCGTCGCGCGCTTCTAGGAGATCCGCGTCCCGTCGTCGAGGACGATCTCGCGGATGCCCTCGGCGTCCGCTTCGACGACCTCGTACAGCTCCAAATCGCCCAGCAGCAGCCGGAGTCGGGCCAGCGCGGCGTCGGGGTCGCGGGTGCCCAGCACCACCCTGGCCAGCGCGTGCTCGGCGCCCTGCTCGCCGGGATGGGCGCCGGCCGGGATGTCCCACTCGATCACGAAGGGCGTCACCGTCGGCTCCAGGCCGGGATCCAGGTCCTGTGTGCGCCAGCGCAGGACGCTGCCGTCGGGCCGCGGGCGCTCGCCGGACCACGGCGGCGGCAGCTCCCAGCCCGCCTCCCGAAGCTGCTCCTGGAAGGCGGGCAGGTCGTCGGTACGCAGGGCCCAGTCGACGAAACTGCGGCCCTCGGCGATCGCCCGCTGTACGCGCTGACCCAAACGGGAGTTGGCGGCCTCGGCGGGGTCGGCCACCGTGATCAGCTCCAGGTACTGCCGGCCCAGCGGGATGATGCGGTTGGCGGTGCCCAGGCCGGGATGCCGCCCGCCGCCGACGGTCTTGAGGCCGTGCTCTCGCTGCAGGCGCGCGGCGCCCTCGTCCAGGTCGGCGACCGCCATCAGCACGT
This sequence comes from Candidatus Dormiibacterota bacterium, assembly GCA_036378695.1. Classification (GTDB taxonomy): domain Bacteria; phylum Chloroflexota; class Dormibacteria; order Dormibacterales; family Dormibacteraceae; genus CF-28. Next base: position 35,913 of record DASUVY010000057.1, on the reverse strand, counting down.
GGTCGACTTCGACGCCCACGCCTACGATGATCGCGCGAAATGGTGGGCGTCGTCGGCAACGGGATCATGGGCCACGGGATCGCGCAGGTCTTCGCCGTCGCCGACCAGGAGGTGGTCATGGCCGGCCGCGCCCAGTCCAGCCTTGACGCCGCCCGCGAGCGCATCCGCGACAGCCTCCGTCTCTTCCGCGAGCATGGCCTGCTCAGCGAGGCGGACGCCGAGGCGGCCCTGGCGCGGGTGCGGGTCTCGACGAATTTGGATGACCTCGCGGGCGCCGAGCTCGTGATCGAGGCGGTGCCCGAGGACACCGAGCTCAAGCTCTCGATCTTCGAGCAGCTCGACGCCATCTGCCCGCCGCCGGCGGTCCTGGCTTCCTCCAGCGGGCGGCCCGCCTCCAGTTTGGTCGAACGCGTGCGCCATCGCGAGCGGGTGGTGGCCGCGCACTTCTGGAACCCCGCCCAGCTGCTGCCGCTGGTCGAGGTCTGCGCCGGGCCGGAGACCGATCCCAAGGTCGTCGACTGGACCTGCGAGCGGCTGCGCGCCGCCGGCAAGGCCCCGATCGTGGTCGAGAAGGAGATCGACGGCTTCATCGGCAACCGGCTGCAGTTCGCGCTCCTGCGCGAGGCGGTGGCGCTGTGGGCGGCGGGCGTGGCCACGCCGGACGCCATCGACACCGCCGTCAAGGGCAGCTTCGGCCGCCGGCTGGCGATCACGGGGCCGCTGGAGTCGGCCGAGCTGGGCGGGCTCTCCACCATGTACGAGTTCTCGCGCTTCCTCTTCCCCAGCCTCAACACGGACGCCGAGCCGCCCGCCTTCGACTGGCCGCAGCGCGCGGATGAGGCGCTGCGGAAGGCCCGCTACGAGGAGCTCTTCCGCCACCTCGGCCGGCAGGCTTGAGCTCGGCTGTCCTCTACGAGCGGCGGGGGCCCGCCGCCTGGATCACGCTCAACCGGCCCGACAAGCTCAACGCCCTGAACGAGGCGGTGGTGGCCGGCGTGCGCGAGGCCGTGGCGCGGGCGGCGGCCGACGACGAGGTCAAGGTGGCCGTCCTGACCGGCGCCGGGCGCGCCTTCTCGGCGGGGTTCGACATCGCCGAGGAGGTCGAGCAGAAGGTCGAGACCGCGCAGCAGTGGCACCGCGTGCTCTCTACCGACGTGGCCATGACCATGGACGTCTGGTCGCTGCCCAAGCCGGTGATCGCCGCCGTGCGCGGTTGGTGCCTGGCGGGCGGCTGCGAGCTGGCCATGGCCTGCGACCTCATCGTCTGCACCGAGGACGCGCGCTTCGGGGAGCCGGAGATCAGGTATGGCTCCGGGCCGGTCACGCTGCTGATGCCCTTCGTGCTCGGCCAGAAGAAGACCAGCGAGCTGCTGTTCACCGGCGACACCATGAGCGCGGCCGAGGCGCTGCAGGCGGGGCTGGTGAACCGGGTGGTGCCGGAGGACCGGCTCGGGGCCGAGGTGGAGGCGCTGGTGCGCAAGATCGCTCCCACCCCACTCCCCGTGCTGAGGTTCACCAAGCTCGCGCTGCAGGCGGCCTACGAGGCGATGGGCCTGCGCCAGGCCGTGGCGGCCAACGTGGGGCTGTCGGCGCTCCTCAACTCGGCGGACACGCCCGAGCAGCGGGAGTTCGAGAGCATCGCGGCCCAGCGCGGCTTACGTGCGGCGCTGGACTGGCGCGACTCGCGTTACGGCCGTCCCTGAGGGGGATCCCTCGGCCGGCAACCCCCCTCCATAGCCACCCACCCGGGGGGTGTGGCCGGAGCGTATTCGGGGGCGTGGCCGGGCGTCAACGCCGGTTGTTAAGGGCTCATGTGCCGGCAGATGGGGGCCCGCTGCGCGTCTGGGGCCACCAAGTCCCGGCACTTGGGCAGTTGCGGACGGCGAGCCTCAGACCGCCGCCAGGACCTTCCCGAACGCGCGCACGCTCTCGGTAGTGCCGGGGCTGAAGGCACAGTGCACCTGAGTGACGCCGGCCTCCGCGAACCCGCGCAAGGCCTCCGCCATCTCCTCTGTCGAGCCGCGCAGCGGTCGCTCGTGGGCGGGCGGCGTGTAGAGAGAGCCCGGCATCAGCACCCGCAGCCCGACCGTGTGCTCCAGCGTCTCCGGATCGCGACCGTGCTTGCGGCAGGCCGCATCGATGAGGTCGCGTTCTGCCGGGTAGGCCTCCGGCCAGCTCACCCCGTAGGCCAGCCAGCCGTTCCAGACGTCCGCGTACTGCGCGACCAGCCGCTGCATGCGCGGTCCCGGCCGCAGCGTGCCGATCAGGATGGGTGAGCCATGGGGACGCGGCCCTCGCGGCAGCAGCTCCAGCTCGCGGATCGTGTAGTACTCGCCCTGGTGGTCGATCCGGCCCTCGCGGAGCAGGGTCCGGATGATCTTGAGCGCCTCCTCGAAGCGGCTGATTCGGTTCTCGACCGGAAACCCGAAGATCTCGTGCTCGCCTTCGGAGTCGCCCGCGCCCACGCCCAGCGTGAAGCGGCCGTCGCTGATCTCGTCGATGGCGTCCGCGATCTTCACCAGCAGCGCCGGGTTGCGGTAGCCGGTGCAGGCGACCAGCGTGCCGAGCCCCATGCCGGGCATGGCCGCGGCCAGTGCCGAGAGCACCGAGAAGACCTCCATGTAGCCCTCGGGCAGCACCTCGGCGCCGGGCGGGACCTCACCGCCGGCGCGCCGCCGGAGCTCGGCGTTGGTGCTCTCCAGGAGCATGTGGTCGGTCGCCCAGAGCGACTCGAAGCCCGCCTGCTCGGCCGTCTTGGCGAGGTCCAGGAGGTCCCGCCAGCGCAGCTGATCGGGAGGAGAAGACCAGGTGGGGAGGATGAACCCTGCGCGCATCCTCCCCGCTCGAACTAGCTAGCTGGACGCCTTCCAGGATCCGCCGGAGCGGATGGCGATGGGCTGGAAGGTCGGCGGGTCGCCGGTCGTGTGCACGGCCAGGAACAGCGGCGCCGGCCGGTCACCCTTGGTGTCGAACTTGACGCTGCCGGTGGTGCCGTCGATGGATACGGAGTGCAACGCCGAGTTGATCGACTTGGCGTCGGTCTTGCCGCCGTTGCTCTTGAGCGCCTGCACGAAGGCCATCACCCCGTCGTACTCGTAGGAGGAGTAGTCACCGGGGTCGGCGTTCCACTTCGCCTTGTAGTTCTTGGTGAAGGTGTCGTTCTTGGAGTTGTGGATGAACTCGGTGGTGGGCAGCGTGTTGATGGTGATGCCCGCGTTGTTGAGCGCGGTGCCGGCGACCTTGAGCACGCTGGGGTCGACGTCGGCCGAGACGCCGTCCAGCTTGTAGCTCAGGCCCAGGCCCACGTACTCCTTGGCCAGCAGTCCGAACTCGGGGTAGTAGCCGGTGTACCAGAGCACGTCCGGGTTGGTGGTGCCGACCTTGGTCAGGGCCGAGGTGTAGTCCTTCTGGCCCGGGGTGATCGCGTCGAAGTAGGTGACCGTCATGCCCGACGAGGTTGCCGCGGCCTTGCCGGCGTCGGCGAGGCCCTTGGCGTAGGTGGTGTTGTCGTGCAGGATCGCGACCTTGTTGCCCTTCAGGAAGTCGTGGATGAAGCTGATGTCCGCGGGCGCCTCGGCGTCGTCGCGGGCCACCATGCGGTACACGTTGTCGTAGCCCTGCTCGGTGAACTTGGGGTTGCTGGAGGCGGCGGTGATGAACGGGATGTCACCGCTGCGGTGGAAGACATCGCTCTCCGGGATGGAGGCGCCCGAGCAGTAGCCGCCGATGTTGATCACGATCCCGTCGGTCAGCAGCTTCTGCGCAGCCTGGGTGCCCTGCTGGGCGTCACAGGCGTCGTCCTCGGCGAAGACCTGGAGCTTGCTGCCGTTGACGCCGCCCGCCTTGTTGACCTCGTCGACGGCCATCTGGCCGGCGTTGCGGATGGCGATGCCGGGGTCGGCGTAGGCGCCCGTGAAGGGCCCGGTGATGCCGATCTTGATCGGCCCCCCGCCGCTGGCGTTGTTGCTGCCGGTGGTGCCGCAGGCCATCAGCGCCAGGGCCCCCAGGCCCACCAGGCTGACGCCCATCATGTGACGTCTCAACATTGGCTCTCCTTCCTCCGAACTAGCTCCCAATTTGCGGGCAGAGTAGCACTTGGCGGAGCACCGTCAAGGACGGAAGCGAGGGCAAGCTCACTTCCGAATCTTCACGGCAAGCGCGCCGAGCAGCGCGTCGACCTCGGCCTCGGTGTTGTAGAAGTGCGGTGACAGGCGCGCCCGGCCTTCGCGCGTCGCGCACACGACCTTGAGCGCCGCGCAGGCCTCGCGAAAGCGGTCGTCCGCGACCACCGAGACGATGGGCGTGCGCGGTGACTCGCCCTGCGCGCCGACCACCTCGTAGTCGCACTCCTGCAGCCCGGCCACCAGCCGCCGCACCAGCGCCAGCACCCTGCCCTCGATGGCCGCCGGACCGACCTCGAGCAGCAGGTCGAGAACAGCGCCCATGGCGAACAGCTGCGGCAGGGGCGGGAAGCTGGGCTCGAAGCGGCGGGCGCCGGGGGCCATCTCCATCCGGAAGTCGAGCACGCGCTCCACGTTGAAGGGATCACGGATGCTCTTCCAGCCCAGCTGGCCGACCTTGAGCTCGGCCAGCGCCCGCTCGGAGAGATAGCAGAGGCCCAGCCCGAAGCCGGAGAGCAGCCACTTGTAGCCGTGGGCGGCCACCACGTGGGCGCCCAGCGCTGCCGGGTCGACGCGCAGGGCGCCCAGTGCCTGGATGGCGTCCACCACCAGCCAGATGCCACGCGCCCGGCAGAGCTCGGCCACAGCCTCGATGTCGGCGCGGCCGCCATGGGCGAAGTTGACCAGGCTCAGCGACACGGCCCGGGTCCGGGGCCCGAGCAGCGCCTCGACATCGGCCGCCTCGAAGCCCTGGCGGCCGCGGTCCTCCACGATGCGCACGCGCACGCCGCGGTCGCGCAGGTTCAGCCAGGGCATCACGCCGGAGGGGTGGTCGAGCTCGTAGATCACGACCTCGTCGCCCTCTCGCCAGCTCAGACCCTCGGCGACCAGGTTCACCCCGTGGCTGGTGGCGCGGATGAAGGCCACCTGCTCGGGCGAGCAGCCGAAGAGTCGCGCGGCCTTGTCCCGCACCCCATCGACGCCCTCCTGGCTCAGGCTGAAGAGGTCGGGCAGGCCCTCCTCCGACATGCGCGACGTGAAATCGGCCGCCGCCTGGACGTAGCGGCGCGGGGGCGGGCCGAAGGTGGCGTGGTCGAAGTAGATGCGGTCGCGGGTGATCGGGAACTCTTCGGCGTCGATCACAGGAGCGAGCGCACCAGGCCGCCGTCGATGCTGATGGTCTGGCCGGTGATGTAGGAGGCCTGGCTCGAGCAGAGGAAGGCGCAGAGCGCGCCCACCTCGGCCGGCTCGGCCAGGCGCCCGACCGGCACCGAATCCGCGGCCGCGGCGATCTGCTCGGCGTTCATGCCCACGCGCACCGCGTCGGTGAGCACCCAGCCCGGAGCGATGTTGTTGACGGTGATGCCCTGGGTGGCGACCTCGGCCGCCACCGTCTTGGCCATGCCGGTCACCGCCGGCCGGTAGGTGTTGGAGAAAAGCCGGCCCTCCAGCGACCAGCGCGCCGACATGGAGGTGATGTTGACCACGCGGCCGCGCCCGGATTCGGCCAGGGCCGGCAGCGCGGCCCGGATCAGGCTGACGGCGCTGAGCAGGGTGAGCCGGTAGGCGTGGTCCCAGGTCTCGCGCTCCGAGCTCCCGAAGTCACCGGCCGGCGGATCGCCGGAATTGGTGACCAGGATGTCCAGGCCGCCCAGGCGGCGGACGGCGGCGGCCACCAGCTGCTCGGCCTGGTCGGGGTCGGCCAGGTCGACGCCCTGGAACCCGGCCGCCGAGATGCGGCCGGCCGCGCCCGCCAGCACGACTTCGTCCCGGGCAGCCAGGAAGACCTGGGCGCCCTCCTCCGCCAGTGCCTGGGCGCAGCCGAAGCCGATGCCCCGGCTGGACGCCGTGACGAGCGCCCGCCGGCCGGTGAGTCCGAGATCCGTCGGTGTTAGTCCTTCACGAAGAGCTGGCGCGGGAAACGCGTCAGCGACTCGGCGCCGGTCTCGGTGACCCGGAACGTCTCGCTCATCTCGAAGCCCCAGCCGTGCATCCACATCCCCAGCATCAGGTGGAACGTCATGTTGGGCTCCAGGACGGTCTTGTCGCCGGGCCGCAGGCTGGCGGTGTGGTCCGCCCAGTTGGGCGGGTAGTTGACGCCGATCGAATAGCCGATGCGCGAGGGCTTCTCGAGGCCGTAGCGGGCGATCGTCTGCTTCCAGGCGGCGTCGACGTCCTCGCAGACCACGCCCGGCTTGACCGTCTCCAGCGCCGCCTCCAGGCCTTCGCCGGTGGCCTTCGCCACGTCCAGCATCTGGGAGGGCGGCTCACCCAGGTAGACCGTGCGCGACATCGCCGCGTGGTAGCGCTTGCGGCAGCCGCTGAGCTCCAGGCAGGTCGCGGTGCCGGCCTGGAAGGGCTCGTCGGTCCAGGCCGCGTGCGGGGTGGCCGAGTTCTCGCCGCTCAGGATCGAGGGTGGATTGGCCGGGCTGTCGCCGCCGAACTCGGGGGTGCCCTCGATCTGGGCGAAGGAGATGCGGGCGGCGGCGTCGCACTGCCGGCGGCCCACCTCGACCGCGTCGATGGCCACCCACATCGTGTGCTCGACGATGCGCGCCGCCTGGCGCATGACCTCGATCTCGGCCGGCGTCTTGACGGTGCGCACCCAGTTCACCAGGAGGTGGGCGTCGACGAAGCGCGCGTCCGGCAGCGACTTCTCCAGGACCTGCAGCCAGCGAGCGGCGAAGAAGTAGGCGTCGCCCTCGTAGCCGATGCGCCCGCGGTCCCAGCCGCGCTCCTGGAGCACGCGCGCCACGTGCTCCATGGGGTGCTTGGCCGGGTTCTCGACGTAGTCGTCGGCGTAGCTGAGGATGCTGGCCTCGGAGAGGTGGGTCGTGATGTGTGCGCTCACCGAGTCCATGCCGCGCCCGGCCCAGACCGGCTCCTGGTCGTCCGCCGGCACCAGCAGCAGCTGCGGCACGTAGAACGACCAGGCGTCGTAGCCGCAGAGGTAGTTCATGTTGTCGGGAGCGCTCACCAGGAGCAGGTCGAGGTCGGCCTCCCGCATGCGCTGCCGCGTGCGCGCCAGCCGGCCCGCGTACTCCTCCCGGGGGAACGCCCGCGCCATCGGATGCAGCGTACCCTCGGCCTGCGATGGACGTCGTCGAGCTCTGCCGGGACCTGCTCCGGATCGACACCAGCAACCCCGGCGCCACGGAGGCGGCGGCGGTCGAGTACGTCGCGGAAAAACTGCGCGCCGCCGGCCTGGACTACGAGCTCGTGGAGCCGGCGGCGGGGCGCCTCAACCTGGTGTCGGTGATGCCGGGCCGGGAGCCGGGCCTGCCCCGGCTGGCGGTGCACGGACACCTGGACGTGGTGCCCGCCGACCCCGCCGGCTGGACCCACCCGCCATTCGCCGCCGAGATCGAGGGCGGCATGCTCTACGGCCGTGGCGCGGTCGACATGAAGGGCTTCGTGGCCATGATGCTGGCCCTCCAGCTGGAGCTGGCCGCGCGCGGCGCCCGGCCGCGTCGAGACCTGGTCTTCTGCTACCTGGCCGACGAGGAGACGGGGTCCGTGTGGGGCGCGCGCTGGCTGGCCGAGCAGCGGCCGGAGCTGCTGGCGGGCGTCACCGAGGCGATCGGCGAGGTGGGCGGCTTCTCGGTGTCACTGCCCGGCGGCGGCCGCGCCTACACCATCCAGACGGCCGAGCGCGGCAGCCTCTGGTTCTCGATCAAGGTGCCGGGCGTGGCCGGCCACGCGGCGCTGTCGGGCGGACCCAACCCCGTGCGCCGGCTGGGACCGCTGATCCAGCGCCTGAACGCGCTGCGCGTGCAGGAGCAGCCGCCGGCGGCCTTCCGCCTGCTCTGCCGCCAGGTGGCCGAGCTGACCGGCGGCCCGGAGGACGATCCCGAGCGCCTGCTGGCGCCGCTGGGGGTGTTCGGCCAGGCCGCGCTGCGCGGTCGGCGCACCGACTTCGTGCCCACCCAGACGCTGGCCGGCAAGGCGCCCAACTACAACGTCATCCCCGAGATCGCCGAGCTGGGCGTCGACTGCCGCTACCTGCCGGGCGGCCGGCAGCGGGCGCGCCGCGCCCTGGAATCGGTGCTGGAGCCGGACATGACGTACGGGATGCCGGCCACCACGCTGGAGGCCGAGGCGCCGGCGGAGGGCCCATTGCTGGACGCGGCGCTGGCGGCGATTCGAAAGCACGACCCCGACTGCCGCGCCCTGCTGCCCTACGTGCTGCCGGCGGGCACCGACGCAGCGGCCTTCTCGACGCTGGGCATCCACTGCTATGGATTCACGCCGCTGCCGCTGCCCGACGGCTTCGATTACCCGGCCATGTTCCACGCCCGCGACGAGCGGGTGCCGGTGGAGTCGCTCCGCCGCGGAAGCGACATCCTTCTCACATTGGCGACCGACTATTAGCATGCGCGCCAGGGGCGCTGGGTAGTGGGGCCGTTCATCCAGTACACGATCAACGGGCTGACTGTGGGCTCGTTCTACGCCCTGGTCGCGCTCGGCTACACGATCGTCTACGGCATCATCCGGCTGATCAACTTCGCCCAGGGCGACCTGACGGTGGTGGGCATGTTCCTGGGCTGGTCCCTGCTGACGCAGTTCGGGGTGCGCCTGCTGCCGCTGCCGGTGGCCATCTTCCTGGCCTTCCTGATCCCCATGCTGGGCACCGCGGTCACCAACGTGGTGATCCTGCAGCTCGCCTACAAGCCGCTGCTCAAGCGCTCACTGCTGGCGATCCTGATCACGGCGCTGGGCGCCTCGCTGGTGCTGCAGAACGTGGTGCGCCTGATCTTCGGACCGCAGATCCAGGCCTACCCCGACATCGTGCCCCTGACCGGCTTCTCCATCGGCCCTGCCCATATGTCCTACGTGCAGGTCGTGCTCTTCGCCACCAGCCTGCTGCTGATGGTCGCGCTGTACCTCTTCGTACAGGGCACGCCCGTGGGGACCGCCATGCGTGCCCTGGCCGTCGACCATGACGCGGCCCGGCTGATGGGCATCAACGTCGACCGAGTCATTCAGATCGCCTTCGTGGTGGGCGGCCTGCTCGCCGCGGCGTCGGGCGTGATGCTCGGGATCTACTACATCCAGATCCAGTTCAACAACGGCTTTCTCTTAGGACTGAGAGCCTTCACGGCCGCGGTCCTGGGCGGCATCGGCAACATCCCCGGCGCCATGGCCGGGGGCATGATCATCGGGCTGCTGGAGTCGTACACGGCCGGCTACCTGTCCAGCAAGTGGCAGGACGTGGTGGTCTTCGGGGTCCTGATCCTGGTGCTGGTGATCCGGCCCATGGGCCTCTTCGGCGAACGGGTCGCCGAGCGCATGTAGGGAGAGGTGGTGCCTCCAAGCTCGGCCGGATCTTCGACGCCCATGCACTGCATCTGCGTCGTCGCCTTCTGCGCTACTCGCTCACGCAGCTTTGGCTGCGCTCGCTCCGTTGCTCGGCGGCTCCTTGCATCTGCAGCACCTGGCCGCCGAATCTCTCGGCCAGCCTGGCGACCCCACCTCTAGCCATGCAAGCCGCCCCGCCCGTCCGCGAGCGCGTCGCCTTCGGCTGGCTCCGCGACACGCCGGTGGGCCAGGTCTGGACGCGCCTTCCCTTCTGGCTGCGAACTCTGCTGCTGGGCCTGGTGGCCGCGCTGGTGCTGCCGCTCTACGGCGACGACTACTGGACGCGCGTGGCCGTGGGCGCAGCCGGCTTCGCCATCCTGGGACTCGGGCTCAACATCGTGGCCGGCTACGCCGGGCTGCTGGACCTGGGCTACGCCGCCTTCTTTGCGATCGGCGCTTACACCGCGGCGATCCTGATGGTGAACTTTCACTGGAACTTCTTCCTGACGCTGCCGGTCGCCGTCACCGTCACCGGCCTCGCCGGCGCCATCCTGGGCTACCCGACGCTGCGCCTGCGCAGCGACTACCTGGCGATCGTGACGCTGGGCTTCGGCGAGATGACGCGCGTCGCCATCACCAACTGCGACTACTGCGGCGGCCCCAACGGCATCATCAACATCCCCTTCCCCTCCGTCCCCGGCTTCAGCGTGGACGACCTGCCGGCGACCGTGGCGCAGGGGTTCTTCACGCAGCAGGACGCCTTCTGGGTGATCTCGATCGTCCTGCTCGCGATCGCGCTCATCTTCGCCTACCACCTGGCCCACTCCCGGATCGGGCGCGGCTGGGTGGCGCTGCGCGAGGACGAGTTCGCGGCCGAGGCCGTCGGTGTGCCCACCCTGCGCTTGAAGCTGCTCGCGTATGTCATGGGCGGCATGTGGGGCGGGCTCGCGGGCGCTTTCTTCGCGACCCGCATCTACGCCATCGACCCCACGAGCTTCACCTTCGCGACCTCGGTGCAGGTGCTGATCCTGATCGTGCTGGGCGGCCTCGGCAGCCTGCCCGGGGTGCTCATCGGCGCCGTGGTGACGGTGGTCGGTCCTGAGCTGCTGCGGCCCGTGGCCGACCAGCGGATCCTGATCTACGCGATCGCGCTGATCCTCATGATGCTGTTCCGGCCGCAGGGCATATGGCCCGCGGTGCGCCGCAAGCCGAAGCCCTTCTACGGGCTGGAGGAGGACGAGCCCGACAAGCTGGCGGCGCGCATCCTGCGCGAGCACCAGGAGCACGAGGCGCGCGAGGACAGGAAGCACGCCGGCGCGGGCCACAAGGTGGCCGCGGTGGGCGAGCCGATCCTGGTCGTCGAAGGCCTGACGCAGCAGTTCGGCGGCGTCAGGGCGGTCGACAACGTGTCCTTCGAAGTGCTGCGGGGCGAGATCTTCAGCATCATCGGCCCCAACGGCGCGGGCAAGACCACCGTCTTCAACTGCCTGACCGGCGTGCAGCGGCCGCGCCGCGGCAAGGTCGTGTTCAACGGCCGCTCGATCCGCGGCCTGCCCGCGCACCAGGTGGCGGCGCGCGGCCTGGGCCGGACCTTCCAGGGCATCCGGCTCTTCAAGCAGATGGCCGTCTTTGAGAACGTGATGGTCGGGATCTACAGCAAGCACCGGACGATGACCTGGCAGGCGCTGCTGCACACCCCCGGCGAGCGGGCCGAGGAGCAGCGCACGCTGCAGGAGGCGCGCCGCTGGCTGCAGTTCGTGAGCCTGGAATCCGCCTCCGGGAGGCTGGCCACCGAGCTGCCCTACGCCGACCAGCGGCGGGTCGAGATAGCGCGCGCGCTGGCGTCGCACCCGCGCCTGGTCCTGCTCGACGAGCCGGCCGCGGGCATGAACCCGACCGAGAAGCAGGAGCTGGTCGGCGTCATCCGGCGCATTCGCGACCTCGGCGTCACCGTGGTCCTGATCGACCACGACATGTCATTGGTGATGCAGGTCTCGGACCGCATCATGGTGCTCGATTTGGGCCGCGTGATCGCGCTCGGGAAACCAGCCCAGATTCGCGAGGATCCGCGCGTCATCGAGGCCTATCTGGGCCGCGACGACGAGGAGGAGGAAGCCGTGGGTGCGGCCGGAGCCTGATGCCACTCCTCGAGATCCGCGACCTGCACGTCTTCTACGGCAACATCGAAGCGCTGAAGGGCATCTCGCTGGAAGTCGACGCCGGCGAGATCGTGGCCGTTCTGGGCAGCAACGGCGCGGGCAAGACAACGACGCTGAAGACGATCTCGGGACTGCTGCGGCCGCGCTCCGGAAGCATCACCTTCAACGGCGACAATCTGGCGGGGCGCAGCGCGCACCAGATCGTGGGCCTGGGACTGAGCCAGGTGCCCGAGGGGCGGCGCATCTTCAACGTGCTCACCGTCGACGAGAACCTGAGCCTGGGCGGCTACCTGATCCGGCGTCACCGCGATCTCCAGCGCCGGCGGCGGGAGCGCGTGTACGAGACCTTTCCGCAGCTCGCGGCGCGCCGCAGGCAGCTGGCGGGCACCCTCTCGGGCGGCGAGCAGCAGATGCTGGCCATCGGCCGCGCGCTGATGTCGGAGCCCAAGCTGCTGATGCTGGACGAGCCCTCACTCGGACTCTCCCCGCTGCTCTCCAAGCTGCTGCTCAAGATCGTGCGCCAGATCTCGACGCAGGGCACGGCGGTGCTGCTGGTCGAGCAGAACGCGCGCCAGGCGCTGGCCATCTCGGACCGCGCCTATGTGATCGAGACGGGCAGCATCGCGCTCAGCGGCACCGCGGCCCAGCTAGCGGCCGACGAGCGGGTGCAGAAGGCTTATCTCGGAGGCTACGAAGCAGTTAGCTAAGGGCTTCCTGCCGGCCCTCCTCCTGCTGCTCGGGGCCGCCTGCGGCTCCTCTTCAGCCGCCGCTCATGCGCCCGCGCCTGCAGCTTCCGCGAGCTCGGCCGCGACTCCGGACCACACGCCAACCGCAACTGCCTCGACTCCAGCGCGCGCGCCCGCGATCGTTGCGGGCAGTTCTCGATACGGGCAGATCGTGGTCGACGCGGCCGGCCGCACGCTGTACCTCTTCGACGCGGATCACGCCGGCAGCTCGCAGTGCTATGAGGCCTGTGCCGCGGCCTGGCCGCCACTGCTGACCAGCGTGGAACCTCTGGCCGGCGGCGGCCTCAGCCCCGCCCTCGCCGGAAGCATCCTCCGCACCGATGGGGCCCGGCAGCTGACCTACAACGGCCACCCCTTGTACTACTACGCCGGCGATCGGGTGCCCGGCGATATCCGCTGCCAGGCTGCCGTCGAATACGGCGGTGGTTGGTACGTGTTGGACAGCGCCGGCAACCAGATCAGCCGGCCATGATTCCCCCGCTTGGGGCGCTTTTGAAGATCGACAGGTACCACGCGCGCGTCACCACCTGAGCCGCCTCCTCGACGCTGACATCGCGTTCCGCGAGCGCCTCCTGCGCCCACCACAAGTAGGCCGACTGCTCGACCATGCAGGCCATGGCCTCGACCACCGTTTCAATTTCGACGCCGTCGATCTTGCGGTGTCCGCTGAGTGTGCGCGCGGCCTGCACGAAACGGCGCACGTGACGCCGGCGTGCGCGCCACCACATCTGACGGAAACGCAGGTCGACGGCGACCGCTTCGACGAAGGCGCGCAGCAGGTCCCGATGGGAGTGATAGACGCTCAGGTAACCGCGATTGGCCTCCAGCAGCGCCTCGTAGGGAGCGCTCGCGAAGTCGTGCGTGGTGTGGCCGCTGGCGTCGTAAAGCTTCTCGATCAGGTCGGCCACCAGCGCGCTGAAAACCTCTTCCTTGCTCGTGAAATAGCGGTAGAGGCCGCCCACCGAAAGCCGCGAGGCGCTGGCGATCTCGCCCATGGTGGCTTCCACGAAACCGTCGCGCGCGAACACGTGCCGCGCGGCTTCCAGGATGCGCGCCCGCGTACGCATCCCCTTGGCGGTGCTGGGCGCGAAGGAGGCCTGCGGGAGGGCCGCCATAACCGGCAGGAGTTTAATCGGCATTGTCGTGTGGGTCCTGGCCGTCAACTCTGGAAGCGCCAGCCTCAAGCACCTGCTGGCCGAAGTGCGTCCCGACCTTCGGTTGGGCGAGCGTGTCTCCGAGGGCAAGGTCGAGGGCGGGTCGGGGGGGCACCCCGTCCGTGAACTGCTGCGCAAGCTGGGCTCGGCAGGCCTGCTGGAGCGGGTCGGGGCGGTCGGCCACCGCGTGGTGCACGGAGGCGCCCGCTTCCGGGACCCGGTCTTGGTGGAAGGTGCGGTGCTGAGCCGGCTGGAGGAGCTGTCCGAGCTGGCGCCGCTGCACAATCCGCCGGCGCTGACCGGCATCCGGGAGGCGCTCTCCGCACTCCCCGGCATCCCGCAGGTGGCCGTCTTCGACACCGCCTTCCACGCCGGGATGCCAGAGAGGGCGGCGCTGTACGCGGTGCCGGCCGAGTGGACGGAGCGCTATGGCGTTCGCCGCTACGGCTTTCACGGCCTGGCCCACCGCTGGCTGGCGGAGCGCTACGCGGAGCTGTCCGGCCGCCGCCTTTCGTCGCTCCGGCTGGTCACGCTGCAGCTGGGGTCGGGCTGCTCGGCCGCAGCGATCGCCGGCGGCCGCTCGGTCGACACCTCGATGGGCCTCACGCCGGTCGAGGGACTGGTGATGGCCACCCGCAGCGGCGACGTCGACCCCAGCCTGGTCGAGTTCGTGGGCCGGCGTTCGGGCCAGGCGCCCGCGGACGTCGTCGAAGACCTCAACCGGCGCTCCGGGCTGGCGGCCCTGGGCGGCCACGACGGCGACATGCGCGCGCTGCTGGAGGCGGCCGCCGCCGGTGACCAGCGCGCGGACGCCGCGATCGAGCTCTTCGCGTACCGTGCGCGCAAGTACGTGGGGGCATACATGGCCGCGCTGGGCGGCCTGGACGCGATCGTCTTCGGAGGCGGCGTCGGCGAGTCTGCGCCCGAGGTCCGGCGCCGGATACTGGAGGGCCTGGAGGAGCTGGGGGTGAGGCTCGACGCGGAGCGCAACCAGGCGCGCCAGGGCGGTGAGGGCGCGATCGGCGCGGACGACTCGCGTGTCGCCGTGCACGTCATTCCCGACGATGAGCAGGCGCTGATCTGCCGCGACACCGCGGCGGCCGTGGCGCAATGACCGGCCGCGAGCTGGAGCTGATCAACGCCTACTGGCGCGCGGCCAACTACCTGTCCGTGGGCCAGATCTACCTGCTCGACAACCCGCTCCTGCGCGAGCCGCTGCGCCTGGAGCACGTCAAGCCGCGGCTGCTCGGCCATTGGGGCACGACGCCCGGGCTGAACTTCGTGTACGCGCATGCCAACCGCGTCATCAAGGCTCGCGACCTCGACGCCATCTACATCCTCGGCCCGGGCCACGGCGGGCCGGCGGCGGTCGCCAACGCCTACCTGGAGGGCACCTACAGCGAGGTTTACTCGGACATCGGCCACGACGAGGACGGCCTGCGCAGGCTCTTCCGCCAGTTCTCCTTCCCGGGCGGCATCCCCAGCCACGTGGCGCCCGAGACGCCGGGGTCGATCCACGAGGGCGGCGAGCTCGGCTACGCGCTCACCCACGCCTACGGGGCCGCCTTCGACAACCCCGGACTCACGGTGTTCTGCGTGGTCGGCGACGGCGAGGCCGAGACCGGGCCGCTGGCCGCCAGCTGGCATTCCAACAAGTTCCTGGACCCCGCCCAGGACGGCGCCGTGCTGCCCATCCTGCACTTGAACGGCTACAAGATCGCCAACCCCACGGTCCTGGCCCGGATCCCGGACGCGGAGCTGCGCGCCCTGCTCGAGGGCTACGGCCACGCGCCGATCGTCGTGAGCGGCAGCGACCCAGCGCGCATGCACCGGGCGCTGGCGGCCGCCCTGGACCGGGCGCTGGACGGGATCGCGCGCATCCAGTCGGCCGCCCGCCGGGGCCGCCGCCGCAGCCGGCCCCGTTGGCCCATGATCGTGCTGCGCACGCCCAAGGGCTGGACCGGGCCCCGCAAGGTCGACGGGCTGCAGGTCGAGGGGACCTTCCGATCGCACCAGGTGCCGGTGGCGGACCTCGCCGAGAAGCCCGCGCACCTCAAGATCCTGGAGCGCTGGCTGCGCAGCTACCAGCCGGAGGAGCTGTTCGACCGCGACGGGCGGCTACGGCCGGAGCTGGCCGAGGTGCCGCCCAAGGGACCGCGCCGGATGAGCGCCAACCCGCACAGCAACGGCGGCGAGCTGCTGCGCGACCTGCACCTGCCCGACTTCCGCGATTACGCGGTCGAGGTGCCCGCGCCGGGGCGCGGCACCGGCGAGGCGACGCGGGTGCTGGGCGGGTTCCTGCGCGACGTCATCAAGGCCAACCCGGACAACTTCAGACTGATGGGTCCTGACGAGACTGCCTCCAACCGGCTGAGCGCGGTCTTCGAGGCCACCAACCGCTCCTGGGATGCCTCCACGGTGCCGGGGGACGACCACCTGGCGCCGGAGGGCCGCGTCATGGAGGTGCTGAGCGAGCACCTGTGCCAGGGCTGGCTGGAGGGTTACCTGCTCACCGGCCGGCACGGCCTCTTCAACTGCTACGAGGCCTTCATCCACATCGTGGACTCGATGTTCAACCAGCACGCCAAGTGGCTGAAGACGACGCGCGGCATCCCCTGGCGGCGCCCGATCGCCTCGCTGAACATCCTGCTTTCCTCGCATGTCTGGCGGCAGGACCACAACGGCTTCTCGCACCAGGACCCGGGCTTCATCGACCACGTCATGAACAAGAAGGCCGAGGTGATCCGCGTCTATCTGCCGCCGGACGCCAACTGCCTGCTCTCGGTGGCCGACCACTGCCTGCGCAGCCGGCACTACGTGAACGTGATCGTGGCCGGCAAGCAGCCCGCGCTCAACTACCTCGACATGAATGACGCGGTCATCCACTGCACGCGCGGCGCGGGGATCTGGGATTGGGCCAGCAACGACGGTGAGGGCTTGCCCGATGTGGTGATGGCCTGCGCGGGGGACGTGCCGACGCTGGAGACGCTGGCCGCCGTCTCACTGCTGCGCGAGCACCTGCCGGAGCTGAAGGTGCGCACGGTGAACGTCGTCGACCTGATGAAGCTGCAGCCGCCGAGCGAGCATCCGCACGGCCTTTCGGACCCGGAGTTCGACTCGCTGTTCACACGCGACCGGCCGGTGATCTTCGCCTACCACGGCTACCCCTGGCTCATCCATCGCCTGACCTACCGCCGCCGCAACCACGAGAACCTGCACGTACGTGGCTACAAGGAGGAGGGCACCACCACCACGCCCTTCGACATGGTGATGCTCAACGACCTGGATCGCTTCCACCTGGTCATGGACGTGATCGACAGGGTGCCCGGCCTGGGCGATCGCGCGGGCCACCTGCGCCAGCAGATGGAGGACGAGCGCCTGCGCTGCCGCCAGTACACGCGCGACCACGGCGAGGACGCGCCCGACGTCAGCAATTGGGTCTGGCCCGGCTGAGCAGACCACCTCCCCGCGGGGGAGGTCGCGAGCGCAGCGAGCGGGTGGGTCTCCACCCCGACCCTCCCCAAAGGGGAGGGGGTAGCTGCCTCTAGCGGCGAACCCGACGTCAGCGACTGGGTCTAGCCTGGCTGAGCAGACCACCTCCCCGCGGGGGAGGTCGCGAGCGCAGCGAGCGGGCGGGGCCCCACCCCGACCCTCCCCACAGGGGAGGGGGTAGCTCCCTCTAGCGGCGAACCCGGCGCTGCGAGCCCGCCAAAAGCCGGTGCACGTCCTCGGCGCCCAGCCTGAAGAGGTCGCCGTGCAGCGTCATCTTGAGCGCGGCCATGGCGATGCCACGCTCGAGGCCCGCGACCAGGGAACCGTCCAGCCAGCCCCACAGTAGGCCCGCGGCGAAGGCGTCGCCGGACCCTATGCGGTCCACGGCCTGCACCTGGAAGGCCGGGCGCCGGGTGACCGCGTCCCCTTCGGCCAGCACCGCCCCCTGGGCGCCGATGGTGAGCGCGACCGCCGGGCAGTCCAGCTCGGCCTGCAGGCCACGGGCCAGGTCCTCGGGCTCCCCCTCCAGGCCGAACACGTCGCGCGCGTCCTCGGCGGTCGCGATCACCAAGTCGCAAACACCACGCTGCTCGCGCAGCGCCGCCGCGGCGGCCGCCGGCGTCCAGAGCAGCGTGCGGTAGTTGACGTCCAGGCTCACGCGGCAGCCGCGCCGGCGCGCCTCATTGATGGCCTGCCGGCAGACGTCGAGGGTGCCGGCCGAAAGGCCGAAGGTGATGCCGCTCACATGGAGGATGCGGGCGCTGCAGACCAGGTCCCAGTCGAAGAGATCCGGGGTGGCGGCGCACATCGCCGACCCCGCCCGGTCGTAAACCACCGAGGGCCCGCGCGGCTCGGTGGCCAGCTCGACGAAGTAGGTGCCCACGCGGCCGGTATCCGTCCAGACCACGCCCGAGAGGTCGACGCCGCCGGCTATGAGGGTGGCCGCGATGCGCTCGGCCAGGAGGTTATGCGGCAGCACGGAGGACCAAGCGGACGCCACGCCGACCTGGGCCAGGGCGTAGGCGACGTTGGCCTCGCTGCCGCCCGGGTGGACCTGGTAGGCGGGGGCGTCCAGCAGGCGGTCGCCGGCGCGCACCGAAAGCCGCAGCATGGCTTCGCCCAGGGTCGAGACCGCGACCCTCGGCTCAGGCACGGGCGACAGCCGCCACCAGCTCGCGCGCGCGCCGTTCCACCTGCGCCGGGTCGCCCGCCGTGAGCCACCCCCCGACGCCCACCGCGGCCGCGCCGGCGGCCAGCCACTCGCCGGCGTTGGCGGCGGTAACTCCGCCGGTGGGCACCAGCCGCGCCTCCGGCAGCACCGTGCGCACCGCCTTCAGGAAGCCCACCCCGAGCACCTCGGCCGGGAAGACCTTGACCAGCTCGGCGCCGGCCCGCAGGGCGACCAGGATCTCGGTGACCGTGGCGGCGCCGGGCAGGACCGTCACGGCCAGCTCCCGGGCGCGGTCCATCACCTCGGGCACCAGCCCGGGCGAGACCAGGAAGCGGGCGCCGGCCGCCACCGCCTCCTCCGCCTGGGCGGCGCTGAGCACGGTGCCGGCTCCGAGCAGCGCCGGCTTTCCGGCCGCCAGCTCCCGGATGGCCGCGCCGGCGTCCGGCGTGGTGTAGGCCACCTCCAGCACGGTGACGCCGCCCGCCAGCGCCGCCGAGGCGGCGGCGACGGCAGCCGCTGCCGAGCTGCTGCGGATCACGGCCAGCAGGCGCCGCTCGGCGATGAGGGCCGCCGCCTCGCTGCTCAGAGGGTCTTTTCCATGCAGATGCTGGAGGGCGACGTCGCGTACTCGCCCCAGCAGTCGACCTCCTTGAAACCCGCCCGGCGGTACAGGGCCAGCGCCGGGGCCTGGTGCACCCCGGTTTCCAGCACGAGGCTGCGAGCGCCGCGCTCGCGCGCCATGGCCTCCAGCTGTTCCAGGATGGCGCGCCCCACGCCCTGCCCGCGCAGCGCCGGGTCGACGTACATGCGCTTGGCCTCCGCGGCCGCGCCGTCGAGCATCCGGATGGCGCCGCAGCCGACGGCCCGGCCGTCCTGGCGGGCGACCAGGAAGACGCCCCGCCCGCCGTCCAGGTGCTCAGGCTTGAGGTTGGGGCCGAAGCGCTGCTCGGGTGGATAGAACCGCGCCAGGTGGGCGTCCAGCTCGGCGATCAGCCGACGCGCGTCCGCGGAGTCGAAAGGCTCCTCGGCGATGGTCAGGTCCAAGCGGCGATCATAGGCGGCCGTGGCGATGCGCTTCGACGAGCTGGCCGCCTACCTGGACCGCCTGGAGGCGACCCGCGCGCGCAACGAGCTGGTGCGCATCCTCTCCGAGCTGTACGCGGCGGCCGAGATCGCGGAGATCGAGCCGGTCACCTACCTGATCCAGGGCCGCCTGGCGCCCTTCTTCGTGCCCGTCGAGATCGGTCTCGGCGACCGCCTCCTGATGAACGCCGTGGCCCAGGCGTACGACAAGCCCAAGGAAGAGATCGCGGCCGATGCCCGCCGCCTGGGCGACCTGGGCCTGGCGGCGCAGGCCGCGGCGCCGGAGCACGGCGGGGCCGCGCCCTCGGTGGTCGAGGTGCACCGCCGCCTCTCCGAGATCGCCGCCCGGTCGGGCGCCGGCAGCCAGACCGCCAAGCTGGAGCTGTTCGCGGGGCTGCTGGCCGAGCTGGGGCCGGCGGCCGCCAAGCACCTGGTGCGCATCACGCTGGGCAAGATGCGCCTGGGCATCGGCGACCCCACCGTGCTGGACGCCCTCTCGATCGCCAAGCAGGGCGACCGCTCCCTGCGGCCGGTGCTGGAGGGCGCCTACAACCGCACCTCCGACCTGGGCCTGATCGCCGGCACGCTCATGGCCTCGGGCGTGGAGGCGCTGGATGACCTCCAGGTGACGGTCGGCAAGCCCCTGCGCGCGCAGCTGGCCGAGCGGCTGCCCAACCCGGAGGCCGTGATCCGTCGGCTGGGGCTGGTGGGGGTCCAGCCCAAATACGACGGGCTGCGCGTCCAGATCCACCGCCGCGACGGCGAGGTCGCCATCTTCTCGCGCAACCTGGAGACCATGACCGAGATGTTCCCGGAGCTGGTGGCGGCCACCCGGGCGCTGCCGGTCTCCAGCGTGATCCTGGACGGCGAGGCCATCGCCTACGACCCCGACTCCGAGGAGTACGTGCCCTTCCAAGAGACCACCAGCCGGCGCCGCAAGGAGGGCGTCGCGGAGGCGGCGGCGAGCGCCCCGCTGCGCGCCTTTGTGTTCGACATCATGTACCGCGACGGCGCCGACCTCACGCCGCTGCCCTACCAGGAGCGCTTCCAGATCCTCTACGGCCTGCTGGCCGGCGGCGACACCCTGGTCCCGGCGCCGCTCACCAGGACCGACTCGGCCGAGGTCCTCACGCGAGAGCTGCTCGACTACATCAGCCAGGGCCTGGAGGGCGTGGTGGTGAAGCGCCTCGACTCGCCGTACCAGGCCGGCGCGCGCAACTTCAACTGGGTGAAGCTCAAGCGCAACACGAGCGGCGAGCTGACCGACACCATCGACGTGGTCCTGATCGGCTACTACCGGGGCAAGGGCAAGCGGGCCGAGTTCGGGGCGGGCGCGCTCCTGGCCGGGGTCTACGACGCCGAGCGCGACGAGTTCGTGAGCATCAGCAAGCTGGGCACCGGCCTCTCCGACGAGGGCTGGCGCGAGATCCACCGCCGCGTCAGCCCGCTCGAGGTCGAGGAGCGGCCGGCCCGCGTCAACTCGGCGCTGACGCCGGACGTGTGGCTGCGGCCGGAGGTGGTGGTCGAGGTGCTCGCCGACGAGATCACGCCCAGCCCGCGCCACACCGCCGGCCGGACCGCCGACCAGCCGGGCTTCGCGCTGCGCTTTCCGCGCATCGTCTCCGTGCGCTCGCTGGACAAGCGGCCGGAGGACGCCACCACCTCGACCGAGATCCGCGAGATGTACCAGCAGCAGCGCCAGCGCCAGGTTCGGGGCTGACCCTCAAGCCGCCACCTCCGCGCTGACCACCGGCGCCACGGCCGGGCGCCGCGCCACCACCGCCAGCGCCGCCAGACCGCCGAGCAGAGAGAGGCCCGCCGAAACCTCGAGTGCCGGTCGCAGCGCCGCGCTGACCGTGGCGGCGCTGTCCAGGTGGGTCCCGGCGCCGAAAACGGCCGAGACCAGCGCGACCGCGAAGACCCCGCCCAGGCGCTGGAGCGTGTTGGTGACACCCGAGGCCTTGCCCAGGTCAGTGGGATGCACGGCGGAGAGCGCCGCGGTGGGCGCGAGCGGCAGCGCCATCGAGACCCCGACGCCTGCCAGCACCAGCGGCGCAATGAACGGCGCGTACCCCGACGCGTTGGTGGCCAGGACCGCGACCCAGGTCAGGCCGACCGCCTGCAGGAGCAGGCCGGCGGCCATCACGCCGCGGCGCCCGATGCGGTCCGAGATCACTCCAGCCAGGGGCGCGACCACCAGCGGCGTCGCCGTCCAGGGCAGGAAGCGGAGGCCGGTTTCCAGCGGCGAGTAGCGCAGGCCGAGCTGGAAGTACTCCGACATCAGGAAGGCGGCCGAGATGATGGAGCCCGTCATCAGGAAAGAGACCGCGACCGCGGCTCCGAAGCCGGGAGCCCGGAAGAGGCGCAGCGGCATCATGGGTTCGGCGGCGCGGGATTCCCAGACGGCGAAGCCGGCCAGCAGCCCAAGTCCGAGCGCCAGCAGGGCCAGCACCGCCGGATCGAGCCAGCCGGCGGTGGACGCGCGAACCAGGCCCCAGGCGGCCGCGCCGGCGCCCGCGGCCACCAGCACGGAGCCCGGCAGGTCGAGCCCCGCTGCGCTCCGAGGCGAGCGGGCCAGCACCAGCCGCGCGAGGATGGCCGCGGCGACGCCGATGGGCACGTTGACCCAGAAGATCCAGTGCCAGCTCAGGCCCTGGGTGACGGCCCCGCCAACCAGCGGGCCGGCCGCCACCGCGAGGCCACCGACGCCACCCCAGATGCCCACGATGGCGCCCCGCCGAGTGGCGGGGAAGGCCGACGTGAGGAGGGTCAGGCTGAGGGGCGCGATGACGGCGGCGCCCAGCCCCTGCACGGCGCGGGCGGCGATGAGCTCGGCGATGCCGGGCGCCAGTGCGCAGGCGGCCGAGGCCCCCGCGAAGAGCAGCAGGCCGAGGCCGTAAACGGCGCGCCGGCCGAAGCGATCGCCGAGCGCGGCGGCGGGCACGATGCCGGCGGCGAACGTGAGCAGGTAGGCGTTCACCGTCCAGTCCAGCGCCGAGAGGTCGCCGCCCAGCTCGCGATGCAAAGCCGGCAGCGCGGTGATCACGACCAGGGCATCGAGGGTGACCATGAAGAAGGCCACCGTGGTGACGGCCAGGGTCCAGAGCGAGCCTCGGTTCTCATTCATAGTGCGTGAATTTATAGCGAGAACTATCGAAAAATCAAGTCCCTGCTACAATGAACTCCAATGGCGAAGAGGACTTACGGTCAGTACTGCGCGGTCGCCCGCGGCCTGGACGTGATCGGGGAGCGCTGGACGATGCTGTTGGTCCGCGAGCTCCTTCTCGGGCCCAAGCGCTACGGCGACCTGCTGGCAGCCGCCACCGGCATCGGCACCAACCTGCTGGCCGACCGCCTGCGCGACATGGAGGCGGGCGGCTTGGTGGAGCGGGTGACGCTGCCGCCACCGGCGGGCTCCGCCGTCTACCGCCTGACCGAAGCGGGGCGCGCATTGGAGCCGGTGATGCTGGCGCTCGGGCGCTGGGGCGCGCGCTACATGGCCCTGCCGCGCGGCGACGACCGGCTCGCGCCTGGCGCCTACTTCGTCGCGCTGCGGGCGCGCTTCCGTCCCGACCTGGCAGAGAAGGTTTCGGAGGCCTACGAGTTTCGGGTCGACGGCCGAGTCTTCGAAGTGCGGGTCGAGCGTGGAGGCTGCGTCACCAGCGAGGGCCAGGCGTCCGCGCCCGTGGCCACCTTCGCGATGGATGCCGACACGCTCAACGACCTCTTCTTCGGGACCGTGAGCGCGGACGAGGCGCTGGCCGCCGGCCGGGTCGTGGTCGCCGGCGATCCCACGGCACTGGCGCGCTTCCAGTCCCTTTTCCCGAGCCCCTTCACGTCTACGACCGCGCAACCACGGGCCTAGCCACCGCCCCACTTACAATCCGGCAGGTGCCAGAGACCGCCGTCGTCGGCCGGCCTGAGCTCGGCGACCTCGAGACATACCGGCCGCAGCTGACCGCCTACTGCTACCGGATGCTGGGCTCGCCCTTTGACGCCGAGGACGCGGTCCAGGAGACGCTGGTGCGGGCCTGGCGCGGGGCCGAAGGCTTCGCCGGGCGGGCGGCGGTGCGCTCCTGGCTCTACCGGATCGCGACCAACGTCTGCCTGGACATGATCAAGAGCTCGCAGCGGCGCGCCCGGCTCATGGACATGGGGCCGGCCCGCGAGCCTGTGGAGTCCAACCTCTACATCCCGGCCGAGGCCCGCTGGATCGAGCCCATCCCGGACACCCTGGTCGCGGAGAGCGACCCGGCCGAGACGGTGGTGGCGCGCGAGTCGGTGCGCTTGGCGCTGGTCGCGGCTCTCCAGCGCCTGCCCGCCCGCCAGCGGGCCGTACTCATCCTCCGCGAGGTCCTGCGCTGGGAGGCCTCCGAAGTGGCCGAGCTGCTGGGCACCACCGTAGCCGCCGTCAACAGCGGGCTGCAGCGCGCACGCGCCACCCTGGCGGCGGCCGACCCCAGCCTGGCGGAGAGCCGGCAGCCGCTGTCGGAAGCGGACCGGCGGCTCCTGGAGCGCTACGTGTCGGCTTTCGAGCGCTATGACCTGAAGGGTTTGACCTCACTCATCCGCGAGGACGCCAGCCAGTCGATGCCGCCCTACGACATGTGGCTGCACGGGCGGGACGACATCTTCACATGGTGGTTCGGTCCCGGCATCGGCTGCCGCGGCTCGCGCATGCTGCCCACCGCCGGCGCCAACGGCATGCCCGCCTTCGGCCAGTACAAGCCGAGCCCGGCGGGCGGCTACGAGCCCTGGGCCCTGCAGGTGCTGGAGATCTCAGACGGGCGCATCGCCGAGCTCACCTTCTTCCTCGACACCGCCCGCCTCTTCCCTCTCTTCGGTCTGCCGCCCCGCCTCGACGCCTAGCACCCCGGCCAGGCCGGCGAGGTCGACAAGCTCGCGCAGCCGGGGGTCGAGGTTCTGCAGGCGCAGCTCGATCTGGCGCCGCCGCAGGCACAGGCAGAGGCCGGACAGGCGGTCGAGCTGTCCGGCGTCCGCCTCGGGCAGCGCCGAGCAGTCGAGGACGAAGGCGTCCCGGCCCATCAGTACATAGACGTCGCGCCCGCGTGGGACTAATCGGTCCGGGAAATTTGGTTTCCAGCGATGAGTCCGGGCCCGCCCGGTCGTCTGGAAAGGCATGAAGAACACGCGCTGGCTTTCGCTGCTGGTCCTCTGCACCGGATTCCTGCTGATCGTCGTCGACATGACGATCGTCAACGTCGCCCTGCCCTCGATCGGCCGCGACCTGCGCTTCACCCCCAGCGGCCTGGCCTGGGTGATCAACGCCTACCTGGTCGCCTTCGCCGGCCTCCTTCTGCTGGCCGGCCGGCTGGCCGACCTGGCCGGCGGCAAGCGCGTGTTCCTGGCCGGGCTGGCGATCTTCACCGGCGCCTCGCTCCTGTGCGGGCTCTCCACCTCGCAGTGGATGCTGATCGCGGCCCGCTTCGTCCAGGGCGTGGGCGGCGCCACCAGCTCGGCGGTGATCCTGGCCATGATCGTCGGCCTCTTCCCGGAGCCCGAGGAGCAGGCGAAGGCCTTCGGGGTCTTCAGCTTCGTCGCCTCGGCGGGCGCCGCGGTCGGGCTGCTCGCGGGCGGCCTGCTCACGCAGGCGGTCAGCTGGCACTGGATCTTCTTCGTCAACCTCCCGATCGGGATCATCACCGCCGTCCTCGGCTACCGCCTGCTCCCCGCCGGCCGTGCGCTGGGCCTGCGCCAGGGCGCCGACGTGCTGGGCGGTGCGCTGGTCACGGCGTCTCTGATGCTGGGCGTCTACGCGATCGTCTCCGCCTCTCCCCTCTTCGGCCTGGTCGCGACCGCACTTCTGGGCGCCTTCCTCGTGCGCCAGGCGCGGGCGCGCCGGCCGCTGCTGCCGCTGCGCATCTTCCGGTCCCGCAAGCTCTCGGGGGCCAACGCCGTGCAGGCGCTGATGTCGGCGGGCTTCCTGAGCTTCTTCTTCGTGGCCTCGCTGGACCTGGAGCGCGTGCTCGGCTACGGGCCGCTCGCCCTGGGCCTGGCCTTCCTGCCCGTGGCCCTGGTCATGGGCGGCTTCTCCATCCGCTTCGCCGCGCAGCTCGTGATGCGCTTCGGCGCCTTCCGGGTGCTGCTGGCGGGCCAGGCCGTGGTGGCCGCCGGCCTCCTGGCCGTGGGGCTGGGCCCGGAGCACGCGCTCTACGCCCGGGACCTGCTGGTGCCGATGGCGCTGCTGGGCCTGGGCGGCGGGCTGAGCTTCCCGGCCCTGACCCTGATCGCGATGTCGGAGGCGGCGCCCGAGGACTCCGGGCTGGCCTCCGGCTTGCTCAACACCACCGGCCAGGTCGGCGGCGCTCTGGGCCTGGCCGTGCTGGCCACGGTCGCCGCCGGCCGCACCGCGGGCCTGGCCGCGAGCGGCGCCGCCCCCCTCGCCGCTTTGGCCAGCGGTTACCACCTGGCCTGGCTGGCCTCCGCGGTGATCGTGGTGGCGACCATCGGGTTGGCGGTGGCCACGCTGCGGCCGCGGCCGGCGGTCACGGGCCTCGCGGTCGCCCAGCTGGACGAGGAGGCCGCCGCCTAGGTCAGGCCGCCAGCCGGACCTCCTCAGCGTCACTCGCCGCCGAGCCCCGCTCCAGCATCAGCGCCGCGGCCGCACCCAGGAGCAGGACGACCACGCCGACCACGATGGTCGGGCGCATGGCCGCCAGGTAGGCGTTGTCGAAGACCTGGGTCACCAACGCCTGCAGCGCGGCCGGCAGGTGCACGCCGCCGGCCTGTCCGACGCCTACGTGCAACCCGTTCTTGCCGGCCTGGGCGAAACCCGCGATGAAGCTCTGCCGGGCCTGAGCCGGTAGGCCCGACGCGGCGAGCCTGGCCTGCTCGTCGAGGTGCACGGCCAGGCGGTTCTGGAGGACGGCGCCCACCATGGCGGCGCCGATCGCCCCGCCGACCTGGCGGGTGGTGTTGAGGACCGAGGAGGCGGCGCCCGCCACCTGGGGCTGGATGCGGCGCATGGCCACCGTGGTCAGGGGCGCGAAGGTCATGCCCAGCCCCACGCCCATCACCAGCATCGCCGGCAGGAAGGTCCAGAGATTGCTTCCGGTGCTGGCGATCCGCGACGCCCACAAGGAGCCGCCGCCGAACAGGAGCAGCCCGGCCATCAAGACCCGGCGGCCGCCGAAGCGGTCCGTGACCCGGCCGGCCAGGGGGGCGGCGAACATGGAAACCAGGGACATGGGCAGGAAGGTGAGGCCCGAGACCAGCGGGCTCATGCCCAGCACGGACTGCGTGTAGATGGTCAGCGGGATGAAGACGGCCTGCATGCCGAACGCCATGGCGGCGCCGATCCCGTTGCCGGCCGAGAAGTCACGATCCCGGAACAGGCGCAGGGGCACCAGCGGCTCGGCCTGCCGCGACTCCCAGACGAAGAAGGCGACCACCAGCAGGGCGCCGGCGACCAGGATGCCGGGAATGGTCACGACGCCGCTGACCACACCCCAGTCGTAGCGCTGGCCCTCGATGAGCGCGTAGACGATGGCGAGCAGGGCACCCGAAGCCAGCGCCACGCCGACCAGGTCCAGGCGGTGGCGGCGGCCGGGCCGCAGGTCGGGCACCAGCAGCCCGGTGGCCAGCAGCGCGAGCAGGCCGACGGGCACGTTGATGAAGAAGATCCAGCGCCAGTTGGCGTAGGTCACGATCAGGCCGCCCAGCGTGGGACCGAGGGCGGTGGCCAGGCCGATCACGCCGCCGAAGACGCCGAAGGCGGCGCCCCGGCGCTGGGCCGCGAAGAGGCTGGTGATGAAGGCCATGGGCTGGGGGCTGAGCAGCGCGCCGCCGACGCCCTGGGCGACGCGCGCCGCGATCAGGGTGTTGGCGTCGTTGGAGAGGCCGCAGGCCGCGCTGGCCGCGGTGAAGAGGGCGAGCCCGGCCAGGAACATGCGCTTGGGGCCGAAGAGATCGCCGAGCCGGCCTGAGGTGATCAGCAGCACCGCGTACGCCAGCAGGTAGCCGTTGAACACCCAGAGCACGGCGTCCAGGGACGCGTGCAGGTTGGTGAGCATGCTGGGCGTGGCCACGTACACGATCGTGGTGTCGAGCAGGATCATGAAGAAGCCCAGGCAGAGGACCAGTAGCACCAGCCAGGGATTGGTTGTCCGCGCGCGTTGACTGTTCATATCTCAGGACGATATATCAAATGGATATATATCGTCAAGAGCTATGCGCTGTGCTGGTTCCTCACGCCCGTCAGCTGCTTCTCCATCTCGTCGCAGTAGGCGAGATAGGCCTCCTGGAGCCGAAGACCCGCGCGCAGGACCTCGACCGCGCCGCCGGCTTTCCGGTGCGGCGCCTCCTGGACGTGAGCCTCGATCCCGTGCAGGGTGTCCATGAGCGCTTGGTGCCGGGCGCGCATGCGCCGGACCAGGCGCAGCTTGGTTTCCGGGCTCTGCGCGAAGAACAGCTTCAGCCACAGCTCGTCGCGCAGCTCGAAGGTGTCGGGACCCTGCTCCTCCAGCCAGGCGGTGAGCGCGAGCCGGCCCTTGGCGGTGATCCGAAAAACGCGCCGGGCACGGCCGGCCGTCGACTCGGATTCGAGCTCGGCGTAGCCCAGCTCCGTAAGCCGGGTCAGCTCGGGGTAGATCTGCCCGTAGCTGATCGCCCAGAAGTGTCGCGTCGAGTGGTCGGCGACCGCCTTGATGTCGTATCCCGACTTCGGGTGCACGGCGAGCATGCCCAGGATCAGGTAGGAGGTGTTGTTCAGCTCCGCCGGCAACATATCCTGATGATATATCGGGCCGGGGTTACTGTAATCGTCGTATTGGCGTGACCGACTCCAAGACCGGGTTCAGCGAAGCAGTCCTGGCCGCGGCGGCGCGGCTGCCTGAAGTCGAGCTGACGACCTACGGGCGCAAGACCGGCAAGCCGCACCGGACCACGATCTGGGTCTGGGGCGACGGCCGGCGCCTCTTCATCCGCTCTGGCGCCGGGATGGGACGCGACTGGCCGCAGAACCTGCTCGCCAATGGCCGCGCCCTGCTGCACCTGGGCGATCTCGAGGTGCCGGTCGCGCCGAGGCACGTGACCGACTTCGCCGAGGCCCGAGCACTGCACCCCCTGGTCGCGCGCAAGTACGGCGAGGCCGCGCGCCGCTCGATCGGCGACGGACCCCTGACGCCGGCCGAGCAGGCCACCTTCGAGCTGCTGCCGGCCGCCGACGCCGCGTCCTGAGCTTTCAGGACAGCGCGAACACGGCCGACGGGCGGCCCAGGAGGTAGCCCTGGCCGTAGCGCACGCCGAGCTCGCGCAGCGCGTCCAGCTCCTGCGCGGTCTCGATGCCTTCGGCGACGACGTCGGCAGAGGTCTGGCGGCCGAAGGCGACCATCGAGGCCACCAGCGATCGCCGCGCTGCCTGCGCGTCGATGTGCCGGATCAAGCCGATGTCGAGCTTGATGATGTCCGGTTCCAGGCCGAGCATGTGACCGAAACCGGCGAAGCCGGCGCCCACGTCGTCGATCGCCAAGCGCATGCCCTGGCGCCGCGCGGGTTCGAGTGCCACCCGGATCCGCTCGTAGTCGTCGATCCGCGAGTGCTCGGTGATCTCCACGACCAGACGAGAGACCGGAACGCGCTCCAGCACCGCCGCGAAGGCGGGCGTCTGCACCAGCGCCGGTGAGGCGTTGACGGCGAGGAAGGCGCCCGCCGGCAGGTCGCGGAACCGCTTGACGGCGGTCTCGCAAATCATGAGCTCGAGCTCCGTCGCCAGGCCGGCGATGTCGGCCTCGGCCAGCAGCAGGTCGGGACCGGCGCCGCTCTCGGAAGGGAAGCGGGCCAGCGCCTCGAGCCCGATCACCTGGCTCGTGTCCAGGTCCACGATGGGTTGCAGTGCCAGGCCGACGAGCCCGGCGTCGATGATCGTGCGCACGTGCTCGCCCCGCTGCGCATCCGCGAGCTTGAGCTCGTCCACGGTCTCGCCAACCAGGCGAGCCAGCGCAGCCAGGAACTGCCGATCCCGGCGCGCCAGGCGGCGGCGGTTGCGGCAGTACAGGTCGCCGCAGACGGTTCCATCCGCCAGCGCCACGGGGACCGTCGGCTTCGCCGTGCTCATGGCGTCGCCGGCGGAGATGAAGTGCAGCTCGAGGCCGAGGTCCTCGTGAGCAGTCCTCAAGATCGGTCCGATGGCGGCTCGGCTCGGCGCAGGCTGCGCCGGTGACTGAGGCGCCGGGATCACCGTCGCCGGGTGCGGTGGACGGACCGACCGGCTCTTGCGCTCCGCGTACAGGGCTGCGTCGGCGCGGGCCAGAAGCGTGGCCGCGGTGTCGGCCGGCTGCAGCTGTGCGAGTCCTATCGAAAGGCCGTGGCGATGGCGGGATTTGAACTCGTCGTTCAGCTCTCGCGTCAGCCGCCTGGCACCCTCCAGGTCGGCGTCGACCAGCAGGCACACGAACTCATCACCGCCGTAACGGAAGATCAGGTCCTGGCCCCGCAGCCGCGCCTTCAAGAGCGAGGCCAGCTGGCGCAGCAGCTCATCGCCCGCGGGATGGCCATAGAGGTCGTTGGTCGCCTTCAGCCCATCCACGTCGAGGAAGGCCGCGACCACCTGGGTCGAGCCGCTGCGGCGCGAGCGCTTGATCTCCCGCTCGGCGGCAATGAGGCCGCTGGCGCGGCGCAGCACGCCCGTCAGGTCATCGAACGCGATCCTGACCCTGATCGCCTCCAGGACGCGGTCTGGAAGCCGCTCCAGATCTGAAGACGGGAGGCGAAGCTCAGTCGCGAGGTCGTCGAGGCGCCCGGCGGCGGATGCCTCCGGCGGTCGTTCCAAATGATTTGCTGCTATCGAAATCACCCCTCGCCCGATCGGCCGGATCGGTTATGGGCGGTATAACGTTTGCCGCTGGCTAGGCTTGCGCTTTAGATGGCCTCGGCGCCCACAACTTCGGCTACTTTGGGTTGCCTGCCTCCGCGGGGCGGGCGGGCCGGACGCCGGCGAAGTAGCTGAGCCCGCCCCAGGTCGGTAGGGCGCGCGCCAGCGCCGGCGGGCCGTCGATCCGCATCCGGCCGGAACCGAGCGCGGCGTTGAAGAGGATGCGGCCGCGGTGGACTTCGGTCAGCGTCACGCAGTCGGTGGTGACCACCAGGTCCTCGTCCAGGCCGGGGTTCTTCACGCAGACCTCCGGCTCGGGACGGTCGATGAGCATCCAGAAGGTCTGCCGGGGACGGTCGGTGAGATCGAACCGCACCACCACCCGCTGAGCGGGGATGCGGTCGCGGTCGATGAACTTGGCCCAGCCCCAGAGCACCACCTCGGGCTCGTAGTCGCGGGGGCCGAGGTCGAGCCAGCGGGCACCCCAGGTTCCCATCTGCAGGATCACCTCGACGAGCTCCTGGCCGGCCGAAGTCAGGTAGTAGCGCGACCCGCGGCCGTTCGGCGCCGCCACCCGCTCGATGACGCGGTCGCGCTCAAGGGATCGCAGCCGCTGGCTGAGCAAGGTCGAGGACATCCGCGGACAGCCCCGCTGGATCTCGCTGAAGGTGTGGCAGCGCAGGTGGATGTTGCGCAGGATGAGCGGCGTCCAGCGCTCGCCCAGCACCTCCGAGGCCTTCGCGATCGGGCAGTACTCACCGTAGCCGCGGCTCATGCCCGCGCAGTCTGGCACGCCCGGCGCCGAAGGCAGCTACAGATTTTGTTGTTGCCACCAGCTTGATCGGCCAGGATGCTGCCGCACATGAAAACCATGGACAGCCTGACCGGCTTCGACGGCGTGCTGATCCGGCCCGAGGATCCGGCTTACGAAGACGCGCGCCGGATCTGGAACGGGGCCATCGACCGCCGCCCCGCGCTGATCGCGCGCTGCGCCGGCGCCGAGGACGCGGCCGCGGCTCTCGCTTATGCCCGCAGACTGGAGCTGCCGGTCGCGATTCGCGGCGGCGGCCACAACGTCGCCGGCTCGGCCCTCTGCGAGAGCGGCGTCGTCATCGACTTCTCGACCCTGCGCGGCGTCAGGGTCGATCCCGACCGCCTCACCGCGCGCGTGCAGCCGGGAGCGCTCTGGGGCGACGTCGACGCTGCCACTCAGGCCCACGGTCTGGCCACCCCGGCGGGGATCGTGACCCATACCGGCGTCGCGGGCCTCACCGTAGGTGGCGGTTTCGGGTGGCTCAGCCGGCGCTGGGGCCTCACCTCCGACAACCTGATCTCGGTACGCATGCTGCTGGCGGATGGCACCCCGCTGCGGGCCGCCGAGGACGAGAACCCGGACCTCTTCTGGGCGGTCCGCGGCGGCGGGGGGAACTTCGGCGTGGTCACCGAGTTCGAATTTCGCCTGCACCGCCTGGGGACCACCGTGCTCGCGGGACCGCTGCTCTACCGGCCCGAACAGGCCGCCGAAGTCCTTGGCCACTACCGCGAGTTCATCGCGGGCGCACCCAAAGAGCTGGCCGTGTACCTCAACCTGCGCTCGGCTCCCGCTTTCGACTGGGTGCCCGCGGAGCTGCGCGGGACCGACGTACTGATGGTCATCCCCTGCTACTCGGGCGACCTGGACGAGGGTGAGGAGCTGCTGCGCCCGCTGCGGGAGTTCGGACCGCCCGCGGCGGACCTGGTCAAGCGCAAGCCCTACACCGCGCACCAGGGCATGTTCGATGCCGGCGTGCCCCATCGCTGGGGCTACTACTGGAAGTCGCACTACCTGCCGCCGCTGACCGACGCCGCGGTGCAGGTGCTGCTGGAGCGCGCCTGGCGCAAGTCGGGGGCGGCCTCTTACACGCTGATCTTCCACCTGGGTGGCGCCATCACCGAGCTGCCGGACGACTCGTCCGCCGCGAGCGGGCGCGACGCGGCCCACGCCATCAACCTCAATGCCGCCTGGCCGGAGGGTGGTCCGGATCACCCGGACATCGGGTGGTGTCGCGAATTCTTCGCGGCCCTCGAACCGCACGCCACCGGCGGCGTCTACGTCAACTTCCTGCACAACGACGAGGGCGAGGCGCGTATCCGCGCCGCCTATGGCGACCGGTACGCACGTCTGGCGCGGATCAAGGCCAGGTACGACCCTGACAACGTCTTCCGCTCGAACCAGAACATCCGGCCTCAGGCCTAGCCGCCGGGGACCACCAGGCCGCTCTCGTAGGCGAAGACCACCAGCTGCGCGCGGTCGCGGGCGTAGAGCTTCGACATGGCGCGGCTGACGTGGGTCTTGACGGTGGCCGGGCTCAGGAAGAGCTCGGCCGCAATCTCGTCGTTGCTCTTGCCGGCGGCGACCAGCGCCACCACCTCCTTCTCGCGCTCGGTCAGGTCGGCCAGCGTGACCTCCCGCGCCTGCCGGCGTTCCGGGCGGGAGGCGAACTCCGCGATCAGGCGGCGCGTGACCGAGGGCGCCAGCAGCGCTTCTCCGCTCGCCACGACCGCGATCGCGCGCAGGAGGTCGACCGGCTCGATGTCCTTGAGTACGAAACCGCTGGCTCCCGCGCGCAGCGCTTCGAAGATGTAGTCGTCCGACTCGAAGGTGGTCAGGACGAGGACGTGGACTCCCGCCAGCTCGGGGTCGGCCGCGATCCGGCGGGTCGCCTCCAGGCCGTCCAGTACCGGCATCCGGATGTCCATCAGGACCACGTCCGGGCGCAGGCTGCGGGCCAGCTCGACCGCCTCCTCCCCGTTGGCCGCTTCGCCCGCCACGTCCAGACCGGGCTCGGAACGCAGGAGGACGCTGAACGCCCGCCGCACCAGCGCCTGGTCGTCGGCGATCAGGACCCGGGTCATGGCGCCGGCGCCGGGACCCAGGCCCGCACGGCGAAGCCGTCGTCCACCGGGCCCGCCCAGGTGAGCTCGCCGCCTGCTGCCGCGGCGCGCTCGCGCAGGCCGGCCAGGCCCAGCCCTGCGCCCGGCATCGGTTGACCGCGGCCATGAATCCCGTCGTTTGAGACCTCGATCTCCAACCGCTCGGGCGCGTAGCGCAGGCTCACCCGAGCCGTGGCCCCGGGCGCGTGGCGGAGCACGTTGGTGAGCGCTTCCTGGACGATCCGGTAGGCGGCCAGGTCGACAGCCGAGGGCAGCGGGCGGGGAGCGCCGGCCTCCGCGACGGCGACCTCGAGGCCCGCGCGGCGCAAGCCGGCCAGCAGGTCGGGGAGCTGGGCCAGGCCCGCCGCGGGCGCGCGCGGTTCGGCGCCGTCGGTCTCGCGGAGCACGCCCAGGATCCCGCGCAGGTCCTGCAGCGCGTCCCGCGAAGCCTCCTTGATGGCGGCCAGCGCGGCGCGGGCCTGCTCGGGCTCGCGGTCGAGCAAATGGGCGGCGACGCCGGCCTGGACCCCGATCATGGCGATGCTGTGCGACACCACGTCGTGCAGCTCGCGCGCGATGCGCAGCCGCTCCTCGGCCAGCATCAGCTCGGCCTGGCGGCGGCGTTCGGCGTCCCGGTGCACGGCGTCGGCGGCCCGCAGCTCGCGCGCCACCACGCCGGTCAACAGGGCGACGGCCACCGGCACCGAGATGAACAGACCGCCGCCCGGATCGCGACTGGCCACTCCCGCGATCAGGAAGACCACGATCTCGGCTGCAGCGAAGCCCAGGGCCTGCAGACGGCCGCCGCGAAGACCGGCCGCGTAGCCCGTGAAGAACAAGGGGAGGAAGTAGGGCGACTGGATCGAGTAGCCCAGGCCCTGGTAGAGGCCGACCCCGGCCAGGGAGACCGCGAACGCCAGGCGTGGGAAGCGGCGGGTGGCGGCCACCGACAGCGAGGCCACCAGGATCGCGGCGATCCCCAGCGCGTCGGTCTGGCGACGGCCGGGCTCGCCGGGCGCCGCCACGATCACGCCGACCGCGACCAGCGTGACCACGGCGGTGGTGCCGATCAGTCCCAACCAGTCGCTGCGGCGCCAGAAGCGGAGGCCGCGGTCCAGCATCGGCCGGAGCTTACGGCGCGCGCGATAGGCGGTCGTCAGCCCCTGGTGGTATTCGCGCGTCATCCCGTGGGGGTACTCAAAAACCAGCCTGCGGGCTGACGCGGGCTACGGCATGCGACCGCTTCCATGAGGACCGTTCCCGGCCGCCCCGATTCTCCTGGAGCTAAAACCATGATCGAGATAGTTCGCAACCTGGCCCGCCGCAAGGTGCGGTCGGCGCTCACGGTCTCCGGGATCGTGATCGGCATCTTCGCGCTCACCACCATGGGCGCCCTCTCCGAGCACTTCAACGCGCTGCTCGACCTCGGCGTCAGCTACTACGCCACCAGCATCCCGGTGGGCGCGCCCGACGGCCAGCAGGGTTCGCTTCTCCCGCTGAGCAAGACCGCCGAGATCGCAGCCGTCCCCGGCGTCAAGGCCGTCTACGCCGACTACTCCATCCAGGCAGCCCCTGGCGCCGATGTGATCAGCCTAGGTCCGCCGGAGCTGATCGGCAACGAGCACGACGCCTCGGCGTACGGCGCCCCCAAGCAGGTCGTCGGCAGCGGCCGCGACCTGGCGCCGGGCGAGCGCGGCGAGGTGGCGGTGGGCGCCACCTTCGCGGCCAACCACAACCTGAAGCCGGGCGCCGTGGTGGCGCTCCCCTTCCGGCCCGCGGACGCCAAGCCCGAGTTCGCGAACCACAAGTTCACGGTCGTGGGCGTCTTCGCCAAGTCAGGCAACGGGCTCGACACGCTGGCCTTCGTCAGCGACGCCGACGCGCGCATGCTGCTCGCCGACACCCTGCCGCCTGCTGTGCGCCAGGCGGTCGACGTCAACCAGCTGACGATGGGCTTCACCGCCTACGCGGCCAAGGGCACCAGCCTGGCCGAGCTGGACCGGATCGCGACCCGCATCAACGCGCAGGTCGCCGGCGTGCAGGCCCAGAAGCCGAGCGTGCTGGTCGCCAGCTTCAAGCAGACCGGCACCACCTTCACGGCGGTGATGACCGGCGCCGCACTGCTGGCGCTGGTGATCGGAGGCCTCTCGGTCGTGAACACCATGATCATGGCCGTCAGCGAGCGGGTGCGCGAGATCGGCCTCAAGAAGGCCCTGGGCGCGCGCCTGGGCCGCCTGCTCTTCGAGTACCTGCTGGAAGCCATGACGATCGGCGCCCTGGGCGGCCTGATCGGATTCGGCGTGGGCTACGCGGTGACCGCGCTGGTCGACCGCACCGGCCTGGACATCTTCCTGGTCAGCCCCCGGCTGGCCGCCATCTGCCTCGGCTTCTCGGTCGCCATGGCGACCCTGGCCGGCATCTTCCCCGCCTGGCGCGCCGCCCGGCTCGACCCCGTGACCGCGCTGCGCAGCCAGTCCTAGACATCAACGAAAGGAGACAACTGAAATGGCGACGATCGAACTGATGAACCTGGTCAAGCACTACCGGCAGGGCGCGGCCATCGTGCGCGCGCTGGACGGCGTCGACCTGGCGATCGAGGCAGGCGAGTTCGCGGCCGTGGTCGGCCGCTCGGGAAGCGGCAAGACGACGCTGCTGGACCTGGTCGGACTGCTGATGCGGCCGACGTCGGGGAGCATCCGGATCGACGGCGAGGACACCGCACGGCTGAGCGACGGCCGCCGGGCCGCCATCCGCGGGCGCCGGGTCGGCTTCATCTTCCAGGAGTACAACCTGCTGCCCACACTGAGCGTGGTCGACAACGTGCTTCTGCCGCTGCGCTACACCGGCGCCGATCTGCGCGACGGCCGGCGGCGAGCGCTGCAGCTGCTGGAGATGGTGGGGCTCGGCGACCGCCTCGGCCACCGGCCCGACCAGCTGTCGGGCGG
>DASUVY010000056.1:0-2014 GCA_036378695.1 Candidatus Dormiibacterota bacterium | reverse complement strand
GTGACGTGCAGCCACTGGTAGCGGTGGTGGCCGAGGGCGACGGGCCGCGCGCCGATGGGCGCCCACACGCGGCGGCGCACCGGCTTCAGGCCGAGGCGGTGCTCGTCCTCGGCCCAGACCTCGACCGGCGTGTCGGGGTGGGCCGCCCTGGCCTGGGCAACCTTCGCTTCGAGCCCCCCCTGAACTCGGCCCGCTGCTCGGGCGTGGCCGAGCGCGGATGCCGCGGCCGCGGCGCCTGGATCGACCAGCGCACCCGCTTCAGCGCCTCCCAGCCGCGCTGCGGATGCACCCGCTCCACCCCGAGCTGGCGTGCCATCCACAGGGCCACCTTGGGGCCGGTCCAGCGGCCACCGTCGTCGGGTGGCGCGCGCAGCCGCTCGGCGAGCGCCGTCAGCACCGCCCCAGTCAGCACGCTGGCGGCCCGGCCGTTGCGCCGCCGCTGGTCGCCCAACACACCGGGGCCGTGCGCGTTGTAGCGCGCCGCGAGCTGCTCCACCCAGCGCGGCGCGAACGCCCTCACGCCGGCCACGTCCAGCACTGTGCGTCCTTGGGCCAGCAGCCAGACCGCCTGCGTGTGCCGCGCCTCGGTCACATCCTGAGCGGCCCGATAGCGTCGCTCCAGCGCCTCGATCGACAGGTGCTCGACAATCCGCGTCATGGTCCGCCCCCACGCCAGGACCCTCAGCTTACCCCCTCCAAGGCGTGCCGATCACGCGGAGCTCGTATAACGCCTTGCCGGTCGGCACTGCGGGGAGTGGTGCGAGATGGGCGCTGAGGTGTGGCGGCCGGCGCATCTGACGTCGGCGCAGATGGAGGAGCGGCGCCTGGCGGCAGCGGTGCTGTTGCGCCAGGGACGCCTGGGCCAGGCGGCGATCGCCCGGCAGGTCGGGGTCAGTCGGGCCAGTGTGTGCCGCTGGGCGGCCACGTTGGCGCGCGAGGGCCGGGGCGGGCTACGGGCACGACCGCGGACCGGGAGTCCCGGACGTCTGGGTGCCGCCGCCTGGACCCGGTTGGGGCGGCTGCTCGATCGTGGAGCGACAGCGGCTGGCTTTGACACCGAGCAGTGGACCTTGCGGCGCATCGCCGAACTGATCTGGCGTGAATTCGGGGTGCGCTATCACCCGCGCTACTTGGAGCGACCGCTGCGGGCCTACGGCTTTACGGTGCAACCCCTCCGCTGCCATTCCACGCGCTTCGCGCGCGGAACCTTCGGCAGCTTCGCCCGGCCAGCCGGGCCAAGGAGCGCGACGAGCGCGCGGTTGCCGCCTGGCCGAAGCGCACGTGGCGGGCCATCAAAAAAGAAGGCCTGCCGCGAGGGGCGCACCATCCTCTTTCTCGACGAGACCGGCCATAGCTTCCGCACCCGGCCGGGCACCACCTGGGCACGGCGCGGGCTGACCCCGGTCCTGACGCGCCTGAGCAAGCGGCGCGAGGTCTCCAGCATCGTCGCGGTCACGCCCGCAGGGCGACTGTATGCCCGACATTTCCGGAGTAGCATCACCAGCGAGCTTGTCATCCAGGCCTTGCGGCACTTCCGGCGCCAGATCGGCAACCCCCTCCTGGTCATCTGGGATCGGCTCAATGCGCATCGCGCCCGCCGGACGGCGGCCTTCCTGGCGGCCCACCCGCGCGACTTCGCCGTGGCCTATTTGCCGGCCTACGCCCCTGATCTCAATCCCGAGGAGCTCTGCAACGCCTGTGTCAAACGGGCCATGCAGAATGCGCTGCCACTCGATGTCGCCGACCTCCACCGGCGCGCTCGGCGCGAGTTCCGCCGCCTCCAGCACCGCTCGGAGCTCATCGTCGGCTGCTTCAAGCACGCCGGACTATCCGTCACCCAATTTCAGTGAAGGTCATTAAACCAAGCGCTGACCGGCGTGCGACGATGCGGGCACGGGGTCGGGGTGATGATGCTGGATCTCGATCGCTTCAAGAATATCAACGACACCTTGGGGCACGCGATCGGCGATGAGCTTTTGCGAAGCGTCGCAGCGCGGCTCGGCGCTCGATTGCG
>DASUVY010000055.1:0-25158 GCA_036378695.1 Candidatus Dormiibacterota bacterium | reverse complement strand
GCTGACATGGCTGCCGGCGCGCAGTTTGACCCAGGCCATGATTTCCTCCCCGTACCTTAAGTCCGGCACACCGATCACCTGGACGTCGGACACCGCGGGATGGGCGTACAGGAACTCCTCGACCTCGCGCGGATAGACGTTCTCACCGCCGCGAATGACCATGTCCTTGATCCGCCCAACGATCTTGAGGTAGCCATCGTCGTCCATCACGGCCAGGTCGCCGGTATGCATCCAGCGAGCCGCATCGATGGCGTCATGGGTGGCGGCGTCGTTCTTCCAGTACCCCAGCATCACGGAGTAGCCGCGCGTGCAGAATTCGCCTGGCGTGCCCCTGGAGACCACCCGGCCGGTCTCGGGATCGACAATCTTGATCTCGATGTGCGGATGGGCGGCGCCCACCGTGCTCACGCGCTTATCGAGGGGGTCGTCGGTGTGGCTCTGGGTCGAAACCGGCGAGGTCTCCGTCATCCCGTAGGCGATCGTGACCTCCGTCATGTGCATCTGGCTCTGGACTCGCTTCATGACCTCGACCGGGCAGGGTGAGCCGGCCATGATGCCCGTGCGCAGGGACCCGTAGTCGAATTCGCCAAACTGCGGATGGTCGAGCTCGGCGATGAACATGGTGGGCACGCCGTAGAGGGACGTGCATTTCTCCTGCGACGCGGTCTGCAGCGTCTTCAGGGGATCGAAGTTGTCGTTGGGCACCACCATCGTCGACCCGTGCGTGGTGCAGGCCAGGTTCCCGAGCACCATGCCGAAGCAGTGATAGAACGGCACCGGGATGCACACGCGGTCCTTCTCTGTGTAGTTCAGCCCTTCTGCAATGAAATAGCCGTTGTTGAGGATGTTGTGGTGCGACAGCGTGGCGCCCTTGGGGAAGCCGGTGGTGCCGGAGGTGTACTGGATGTTGATGGGGTCGTCGAAGTTGAGCGTCTTCTCGCGCTCGGCCAGCTGCTCATCGCTGGCGCCTGACGCGTCGCGCAGCAGAGCCTCCCACCCGTCCTCAAGAACCAACGCTTCCCGCAATTCTGGGCAGCGGCCCTTGACCTGGCCCAGCATGTCGACGTAGCTGGCGCCGCGATTGTGGCTGGCCAGGATCAGGAAGGAGGTCCCAGACTGCGTGAGTGCGTACTCCAGCTCGGAGGTTTTGTACGCCGGGTTGATGTTGACCAAGATGGCGCCAATGCGGGCGGTCGCGTACTGGACGATCACCCACTCGTAGCGGTTGGGTGCCCAGATGCCCACCCGGTCGCCCTTCTGCACGCCGCGCGCCAGCAGGCCGCGCGCGCACTCGTCGACCTGCTCCCAGAACTCCCGGTACGTGGCGCGGTAGCCCTGGTGGGCGACCACCAGCGCCTCGTTGTCTGGAACCCTGTCCACCGTCCTTCGGAGGTTGTCGCCGATGGTCTCGCCGATCAGCGGGACGGTGCTGGCGCCGTGGGTGTAGGAGAGCGCGCTCATGGCCTAATTGTGGCCCTGGAAGAACAGGAGCGCGCCAGTTCGCTCAGTGTTCCAGTGCCGGAAGCCCGCCGCCCGCGCGTCGGCGCGCAGCCGGCGGCTGTGGGGCGGCACGAAGAAGCCGCTGAGCCGGGCAGCCTGCACATTGAGCTGCCAGGGCAGCGGAGCGTCGGCGACCAGCGTGGTGCCCACCAGCTCGCCGCCCGGCTTCAGGACTCGGCGGAACTCGCGCAGTACCACCCGGTGTGCGGGGATGCAGTGCAGGGAGTTGAAGCAGAGAACGCGATCCGCGCTGGCGTCGGCCAGAGGCAGTCGGGTGGCGTCGCCGCGCGCCAGGTCGAGGTGACGGCGCTGGGCCGCCGGCAGCGCCTCCGCGCGGGCGCGGGCGCGCGTCAGCATGAGGCGGCTGAGGTCTACGCCCAGCAGCCTGCCTTTGGTGTCGGGCAGGCCCCGGGCGAAGGTCACACCACCGCCCGTGGGGCAGTCGACCACCAGCTGGCCCTTGCGGCAGGCCACGCCGGTGGCCATGGCGGCGAGGAACCGCTCCACGTCGGCGCCCCACAACAGGAAGCCGCCGAGCGGGGCCAGCCTGCTTTGGACGCCCGCGTCGTAGAGCTCGCCATAGACGGTTTCGAAGACGTCGAAGCGCATCCTCTTCAGGAAAAACCAACCGCTTGAGAAAGGCGAATCACAGGCATATGGTGGAGCTAGTCCGAGTAGCCGGCGGCGCCGCGGACCGCGCAAGGTTGGCCTCCACAAGAGGCGTCGGCCCTGAGGGGCGCAGATTGACCAGGAAGCGCGAAACGGGCGAACCCGGCCGAGGCGGTGCTCGCTGGGGCGCCGCCTCGATTAGTTTTCGCGGAGGGAACCCATTAGCGGACTGAGCGGATCCGGCTCACCATCACCGTACCCAGCAGCAGAAAGACGACTGCGAAGCTGAAGATCACCCGGTAGCCACTGTTCGGCGATTGCCGGTTGAAGGCGTCGAGCAGGACCCCCATGGTCAGCGGCACAAACGTCTGCGGCAGAGTCAGCGCCACGTGGAACAGCCCCATGTCCTTGGCGGCGTGCGCGCGGTCGGGCAGGGTGTCGCAGGCCAGCGCCCAGTCCACTGCGTAGTAGCACCCGTAGCCGATCCCATACAGCGCCCCGGCGGCGTAGACCAGGGCCAGGTTGGTCGGGAACAGGACGATGAACACCAGCGCGACCAGGCTCTGCAGGAAGCCGCTGAGGTACACGAAGCGCTTGCGCCCCAGGCGGTCGGAGTAGAACCCCGCCAGCAGCCCGAAGGGCACCGCCGCCAGCAGCACGACCAGGAACCAGGTGGGCGTGAAGCTGCCAGGGTCCTTGACCTTGACCACGTCGCGGAAGAAGTTGAAGAGGAAGTAGGCGACGCTGTTGATGCCCGCCGTGGTCGCCAGCCGGGTGAGGATCACCCACATGAAGTCGCCACCCGCCAGCGGGGCCAGGAAGGCCCGAACCGTCTCCCCCAGTGGCCGGCCGGGTGGGCGGGCGATCGGCAGCAGTCCCTCGCCCCGGGCCGCCCACAGCGTGGGCAGCAGGCTCAGCAGCGCGCCGGCGCCCACCACCAGGTAGGCGATCGGATAGATGGCTCCCGTGATCACGGCGGTCACCGCCAGGCCGGCGCCGCTGCCGACCTGGACCATGGTGGCCAGAAAGGCGCTGGCCCGCCCGAACTCGGCGTCGGGCACCACGTCCGGGATCAGGCCCGCGTAGGCGGCCCCGGCGGCGTTGAAGAAGAACTGCAGGACCAGGTAGCCGGCGGCCAGCTGCAGGTAGGAGTGCGAGGTGAAGAGCAGGACCAGCCCGATCGCGGCGCCGGCGGTGCCGGCCACGATGATCGGCCGCCGCCGGCCCCAGCGCGTGGTCAGCAAGTCCGAGTAGTAGCCGACCAGCGGCGGCACCGCGAAGGCCATCACGCCGCCCATGCCCAGCAGCACGCCCAGCGCCGTTCCCTGCTGGCCGCGTGGCACCAGGTCGTCGACCTGGTGCTGGATGAGGACGGTCGTCGTCGGCTGCCAGACCAGGAACTGGCCGAACCAGTAGGCCGAGAGCCCGAGGTGGCGTGGAATCCCCATCCGCGCCGGATGCGGCGGCGCGATCGCGGCCGTCGTGGCCATTGCTGTGCGCAGGGTATGGCGGTGCGGCGACCGCGTCAAAGCAGGCTGTAAAGAACCGGTCGATTGCCCGCGGGTGCGCCTGCTACCCTAGGCGCCGCCTACCCATGCCCATGAACTTCACACGCCTGCGCACTCTCGTCAGCGACGTTCCCCGGCACGCCAAGCTGACCTACTGCCTGCTCCGCGACAGCCGCGTGCCCGCGACCCCCAAGGCCGCCCTTCTCGCTGGTCTGGGCATCATCGTGAGCCCCATCGACCTGCCGGCCTGGGTGCCGGTCGTGGGTGAGCTCGACATGCTGGCCCTGGGCGTGCTGGCGGTCAAAGTCTTCGTCGACGCCTGCCCGGAGGAGGTGGTCGCGGAGCACCAGGCCGCGCTCAAGGCGGGCACCAGCGTCTTCGATGACGACTGGCGGGCGGCGCGGGCGTTGGCACTGATGGGCGCCAAACGCGCGCTGAAGCGGGTGGCCAGGGGACGCCGGCGGGTGCGTCTGCTGCAGGCCCAGAGGGAGGATCGATCCGCGTGAAGGTGATGCTGACCAAGGACGTGGCGAACGTCGGCCGCGCCGGCGATGTCAAGGAGGTGGCCGACGGCTACGGCCGCAACTTCCTGCTCCCCCGCAAGCTGGCCGTCCCGGCCCGCGCCGGGGTGGAGGCCGAGGCCAAGAAGAT
This sequence comes from Candidatus Dormiibacterota bacterium, assembly GCA_036378695.1. Lineage (GTDB taxonomy): Bacteria > Chloroflexota > Dormibacteria > Dormibacterales > Dormibacteraceae > CF-28. The sequence goes on along the minus strand of DASUVY010000055.1, from coordinate 20,890 downwards.
CCGCGACGCATCGGCCCGCCGTGAGGCCAAGGACCGCGACGAGGCTCAGGCCCTGGCGGCCGAGATCGGCAACAAGACCGTGGTCGTGCGGCTGCGCACGGGCGCCGAGGACAAGGCCTTCGGCGCCGTCACCAACGCCGACATCGCGAGCGCGCTCAAGGCCCAGCATCAGGTCGAGGTGGATCGCCACAAGATCGACCTCAAGGAGCCCATCAAGCAGCTCGGCGAGCACCAGGTGGCGCTCCGGCTGCACCGTGACGTCGAGGCGCAGATCAACCTGATCGTCACCAGCGACCGGTAGGGCCGCCAGCTTGGCCACCGCGCCGCCCCTGACCACGGGGCGGTCTGAAGGCAGGGTTCCGCCGCACGACCTGGAGGCGGAGGGCTCCGTCCTGGGGTCCGTTCTGCTCGACCCCACCGCCATCACGCGCGTCCTCGACCTGCTTACGCCGGAGGACTTCTACCGCGAGAACAACGCCCAGATCTACCGGGCGGCGTCCGAGCTCTTCCGGCAGGGCGAGCCCATCGACAACATCACGCTGGCCGACGAGCTGACGCGGATGGGGGTGCTGGAGCGGGTGGGGGGCAGGGCGCACCTGGCGATGCTCCAGGAGGGCGTGCCGACCGCCGCCAACATCGAGTACTACGCACGCATCGTCAAGGCCAAGGCGCAGAAGCGGCGCCTGATCTCGGCCGGTGCCACGGTGTCGTCACTGGGCTTCGACGACGCCGTCGAGGCCGACGACGCCCTCAACGAGGCGCAGCGCGCCGTTTACGACATCGCCGACCAGCGGGTGGGTACGCACCTGGAGGTGCTGTACCCGCTGCTCAAGGAGGCCATGGAGCGTGTTGACGCCCAGATGGCGCGCGGCACCGGCGTGCTGGGTGTGCCGTCGGGCTTCCACGACCTCGACCGCGTCACCAGCGGTTTCAAGAACAGCGACCTCGTGGTGGTGGCCGCGAGGCCTGCAATGGGCAAGGCCCTGGCTTTGGACACGCCGATCCCGACCCCCGACGGCTGGAAGACGATGGGCACGCTTCGAATCGGCGACCAGGTCTTCGACGAGAACGGTAGGCCCTGCACCATCACCTTCGCGACCGAGGTCCAGCTCGGCCGCGACTGCTATGAGATCGAGTTCTCCGACGGCGAGGTGATCGTCGCGGACGCTGAACACCTTTGGGCTGTCAACGCGCGCACCGCTAGAGGCCCGTTGACGCTGACCACGCGGCAAATGGTGAGCTCGGTGCTGCTCGCCAATGGCCGCCCCAATTATTCGATCCCCACGGCGGGGCCGCTCCGCTACACGGCGGTGCCCGGTGACCGGGGCCGTCCCGAGCCTCCATCCAGCGGACGGGTCGCGGTTGGCGCGCGGCTGGACGTGGCGTTGCGGGCGCCGGTGGCGGAGCGGGCCGCGCTGCTCCGCGAACTGGTCGATGCTGGCGGCGACTACGTTACCGACCACCGCGAGGCCGCAAGCGAGGTGGCCGAGCTGATGATCGGGCTCGGCTTGGTGGCGCGCGTCAGCGACGCCGACGGGTTGGTGCGTGTGTCGGTCGAGCCTCAGGGTGAGCGCTTCGTCATGGACATCCGCGGGATCGCCAGCGTCCCCGTGCGTTGCATCCAGGTCGACTCGCCTAGCCACCTTTACCTGGCCGGTCGAGCCTGCATCGCCACTCACAACACCTCGCTCGCCCTCAACATCGCCCTCCATGCCGCGGTTCATGCGAAAGTGCCCACGGCGGTCTTCAGCCTCGAGATGTCGAAGGAGCAGCTGGTCGAGCGGCTCCTGTGCCAGCAGGCCAAGATCGATTCCCAGCGCATGCATCGCGGCATGCTCAGCGACCGCGAGTACGAGCAGCTGGTGATGGCGATCGGCCCCCTCGAGAACGCGCCCATATATATCGACGAGTCGCCGGTCCTGGACGAGCTCACGGTCCTGCTCAAGGCCCGCCAGGCCAAGCTCCAATTCAACATCGGGCTGGTCGTCATCGATTACCTGCAGCTCATGAAGGGCCGGGGCGGCAAGGACGACAACCGGGTGCAGGAGGTCTCCTCGATCTCGCGCTCGCTCAAGGGCCTGGCCCGCGAGCTCAAGATCCCCGTGATCGCGCTCTCCCAGCTCAGCCGCGGCCCCGAGGCCCGTCCCAACAAGCGTCCGATGCTCTCCGACCTCCGCGACAGCGGCAGCATCGAGCAGGACTCCGACGTCGTGATCTTTCTCTACCGGGACGACTACTACAACGAGAAGTCGGAGGAGCCCGGGATCTGCGAGGTGATCATCTCCAAGCACCGCAACGGGCCCACGGGCACGGTCAAGCTGCGCTTCCGCAAGGAGCAGACGCTCTTCTACAACCTGGAAACCCGCCGGGCCGGCAGCGACGAGGAGTAGGCTCGCGCGCCGTGGTCATCATCATCGTCGGCGGCCAGTGGGGTGACGAGGGCAAGGGCAAGGTCATCGACTACCTCTCGGAGCAGGCCCAGATGGTCATCCGCCCCCAGGGCGGCAACAACGCCGGCCACACCGTCATCACCGAGCACGGCGAGTTCAAGTTCCAGCTCCTGCCCAGCGGCATCCTCTACCCCCACGTCACCTGCGTCATCGGCAACGGCGTGGTGGTCGACCCACGCGTCCTCCTCAAGGAGATCGAGCAGCTGCGCGAGCGCGGCATCGAGCCCCGCAACCTGGTCGTCAGCGAGCGCGCGCACATGGTCATGTCCTACCACCCGATCTTCGACCGCCTGGAAGAGGGCGTCCGCGGCGACGACCGCCTGGGCACGACCTGGCGCGGCGTGGGACCGGCCTACGGCGACAAGGTGCGCCGGATCGGCTTCCGAATCGGCGACCTCCAGAAGGAGGTCTTCATGCGCAAGAAGATCGACTTCGTGGTCGGCCAGGTCAAGAACCCCATCCTCGACAAGCTCTACGGCGAGCCCCAGCTCGACACGGAGGCCATCCTCGAGGAGTACCTGGGCTACGCGCGCCAGCTCGACCCCTACCTGAAGGACACCTTCCCGCTGATCCAGGACGCCCTCGACCGCAACGACAACGTGCTCCTGGAGGGCGCCCAGGCCACCATGCTCGACCTCGACTTCGGCACCTACCCCTACGTGACCGGCAGCAACCCCACGGCCGGCGGCGCCTGCACCGGCAGCGGGGTCCCGCCCACCCGTGTCGACCTCACGGTGGGCTGCATCAAGGCCTACACCACGCGGGTGGGCTACGGGCCCTTCCCGACCGAGCTGGAAGGCTCCATCGGCGACCAGATCCGCGAGCGCGGTCACGAGTTCGGCACCGTCACCGGCCGCGCACGTCGCGTGGGCTGGTTCGACGCCTGCGTGGCCCGCTACGCCGCGCGCGTCAACGGCGCCGGCTCGCTGGCCCTGCTCAAGCTGGACATCCTGGACGAGCTGGAGTCGATCAAGGTCTGCACCAGCTACGAGTTCCGCGGCGAGACCCATCGCCACCCGATGGCCAACATCTCCCACCTCAAGCACTGCGAGCCGCAGTACGTCGAGCTGCCGGGCTGGGAGGCGGACATCGGCTCGGCCCGGCGCTGGGACGACCTGCCCCACGCCTGCCGCGACTACATCGACCTGATCGAGTCGGAGGTCGGCGCCCCGGTCGACCTCATCGGCGTCGGTCCCCGGCGCGACCAGTTCGTGGAGCGCCGCAACCCCTGGACGCGCGCCCAGGCCGCGTAGCGGTGATCCACCAGCCAGCCGGCTCCCTCCACCGCGGCCACCGCCAGCTGGAGTCCGGCCACGACCAGGAAGACCGCCTCCACACCCAGGCCCTTCGAACGTAGGGCGACGCCGGCCACCCCGGCGGCCAGGCCCAGCAGCGGCCGGGCGGCGTTGGAGTTGGGCAGGAAGCGGCGATCGGCCAGCAGGAGCAAGACCACGAACCAGGCGGGGCCGCTCTCCAGCTGGAAGGCGGGATTCCAGCGCAGGAAGATGATCGGGAGCGCGGCGCCCAGCCCGAATGCGATCGCCACCGCCGGCGACAGCCGGCCGGCGTACCACAGCCAGGCCGCGCCCACGATCACCGCCATCAGCGAGGTGGCGAAGACGGGGCCCGGCAGGTTACCCACGTAGAGGCGGATGGGATCGAAGGCGGAGTTCCCGCCGTAGAGCTCCCAGAACCGGATGGGCTCGGCCAGCGGTTTGAGCCCGTTGGGGTTCAGGTAGGCGGAGGTCGCGCCCGCTGTCGCCAGGAAGATGGCAGCGAACCCGACCAGCCCCGCCTGCACGCGCACCTCGGGCAGCCAGCGGGCGCGCGCTACCTCCAGCACCGCGCCGCCGGCGGCGATGAGGACGATCCACTGCAGCGGAGTGGCTGGACCGGCCAGCGCCACCCCGATCACGGCGGGCAGGATGGGCGAGATCTGGAGCGGCAGCCGCGCCAGCCGCGCGCCGAGGTGGGCAACGCTCCCGATGCCGACCGCGATGGCGAGGATCACCAGGGCGGTGACCTGGAAGAAAACCAAGCCCATGACGACGCTGGGCGCGATGGCCACCGCGGTCACGGCCGCTGCCGGCAATTGGGCGGGTTGGAACGCGGCCTTTTCCAAGGCCTCCACCACTCTCCCCACTGGGCGGGATTCTAGCCCTCGTGTCGGGAAATGCCACATCGGCGTGCAAAGGTAGCCTGGCTCGGCCATAATGCCTGCGACCCGTGTCGCGTCTCTGCAGGCGTCTTCTTGCGACATGCGCAGCCCTGGCCCTGGCCGGGTTGATCCCGGCGGTGGCCGCCTCGGCGGCCGGCCCGGACAACACCTGGGCGCTCTTAACGCCCCTGCCTGAGCACCTCGACGCCCCCGTCTTCGCGCTGGCCGTGAGCCCCGCCGACAACCAGCTCCTGCTGGCCGGCACCCAGACGGGCGCCCTGTATCGAAGCCACGACGCCGGCCAGTCGTGGACGCCCGTGCACCGCGACCCGGGCCACCCCGTCCTGTCGCTCGGCTTCAGCCCGGCCAAGCCAGGCCTGGTGCTGGCGGGCACCCGCGGCGGCGGCGTCCTGCGCAGCGCGGACTACGGACAGACCTGGACCGTGCAGCCCGGCCTCGAGAAATCGGTCGGCCGCGCCTTCGGCTTCGCCAAGACCTTCACCGCCGTGGGCACCGAGCAAGGCGTGCTCACCGTCAAGGACCCAGGCAACAGCGTCAGTGCGGCGCTGCCCAGCGTCAGCGTGACCGCCCTGGCCATCTCTGCCCTCAACGACCCGTCCAAGCTCCTGGCCGGCGGCGACGCCACTCATGGCAGCGAGCCCCTGCCGCTCTACAACAGCGCCGATGGAGGGCAGACCTGGAACCCGGTCACCGGCGTGGCCACCAGCAGCAACATGGTCTCGGCCCTGGCGGCCTACGGCGGCACGCTGCCGCCCAAGACCGACACCCGGCCGGTGCTCCTGGGCACCAACACCGGCCTCTATTCGACGCCGGACAACGGCGGCACCTGGCAGCAGCTCACCGGCGGCGGCGCGCTGCCGGCCACCGACTTCAACCAGGTCGCCTTCACCGCGGCGCACGCCGACCGCTACTACGTGGCCAGCGACGGCGGCGGGTCCGACCTGGGTGGCGTCTGGTCGACCACCGATGCCGGCCAGCACTTCTATCCCCTGCGGCCGCCGCTGCCGTCGGTAACGGCCCTGGCGGTCAGCGCCGACGAGCAGCCCTGGCTCTACGTGGCCACTTTCCGGCCGGCCGACCACGCGGTCATGATCTTCGGCTTCCACGACACCGGCGGGCAGGTGCAGCCGGCGCCGCCGATCCCGAGCGCGCCTCCGGCCGCGGCCCCCGCGGCTACCGGACCGGCCGTGACCTCGAGCTGGCTAGCGGCGTTCGTCTCCGGCCCCGAGGCGCCCTACCTGGCGCTGGGTGTGGCCGCGGTGGCGGTGATCCTCCTGGCGGGCATCGCCTATTTCCGAAGGGGTCGCAGCCGAAGGCTCTGACAGCCTCGCGGCGCCGCGGTCGTAGAGCCGGAAGGACTCCAGCCCTGCCCGCTTGAGCATGGCCGAGGCCAGCCCGTCGTACTGGTGGGCGGCGAGGTCGCCGATGGGATCGGCGCTGGCCTTCATCAGCTCGGTAAAGCGCAGCTGCGCCACCGCCCGGTAAGCGAGCACGGCCTTGGCCTGTTCCAGGCGTCCGCTGCGCTCCGCCGCGGATACGAACGCCAGCGCGGAGCCCATCTCGCGCGCGTCGCGCCAGCGCCAGAAGAGGTAGGTGCCGCCCACGATCAGGATCGGCGGCACCGCGGTCACCAGGCCGAAGGCGATGGCCATGTGGTCGATGGTCTGGTGGGCCTGGCCGCCGAACGTGATGAGCTGGTCGCCGGAGTTTCTCTGCAGGCCGTCGGCAATGCCGGTGAAGAAGCTGGAGACGCCGGGGATGCCGCGAGGCACCGCGTTGCGAAAGGACTCGATCCAGGCGTCGAGGGTGTGCCCGGTGCCGGTGATGCCGTCGGCCACCGCCTGCAGGCCTTCCACCACCTGGTAGACGGCGAAGCCGCAGAGCGCCCAGGCCACCACCCACAGGGTGACCAGCATGTCGCCCATCACCCGCGGGATCCGCGCCGGGACGTGGTCGGGGTAGAACTTCAGCACTTCACTCCACCGTATACGTACGATCCCCGAGGTGAGCACGCCTTACGAGCGGTTACGTGCCCTAGGCATCGAGCTGCCGGCCGCTGCGCCGCCCGCTGCCAACTACGTCCCAACCCGAACGGTGCCCATCGGCGAAGGCCGGGCGCTCGTGTACGTGGCCGGCCAGATCCCCCGCAAGCCCGACGGCGCCATGTATACGGGCCGGGTGCCCGGCGAGGTCTCCGTGGACGAGGCGAAGGAGGCGGCCCGCGCTTGCGGAGTGGCCATCCTCGCCCAGCTCGAGTCCGCGGGCGGTTTGGAGCGCGTCGAGCAGGTCGCGCAGGTGATCGGCTTCGTCAACTGTGAGGACGGCTTCGGCGAGCAGCCGGAGGTGATCAACGGCTGCTCCGACCTGCTGGTCGAGGTCCTGGGCGACGCCGGCCGCCACACACGGGCCGCGCTGGGCACCAACTCGCTGCCCCGCAACGTGAGCGTCGAGATAGCCGCTGTCGCAGTCCTCAGGACCTGACCGCCCGGTCCCTCTGAGCCGGGTCCCGCCGCGGCTGCTGCTGGCGGGCAGCGTCTTCTACCTGCTGGTCATCTTCGGCGTCATGCTCGCTCGCGGCATCTCGATCGAGCCGCAGTGGGTGGTGCTGGCGCTCCTGCTGATCGCGGTCGCCATGGGCCGCGGCGGCCAGTTCATCAAGGATTGGACGCCGTTCCTGCTGCTCTTCTTCGCGTACGAGGCGATGCGCGGCTTCGCGGCCAAGACGGGTTTTGCGCCGCACGATCTCTCAGGCCTGGAACGGCTGCTTTTCGCCGGCAACCTGCCGACCCTCGTGCTGCAGCGCTTCTACGACCCGCAGCACGTGCAGCTGCAGGACCTGATCGCGGTGGGCCTGTACTTCATGCACTTTCCTCTGCCCGTTCTGGTCGGCTTCGTCTTCTGGACGCGCAGCCGCGAGCACTACTGGCGCTTCATCAGCGCCCTGCTGCTGCTGTCCTTCCTATCCTTCCTGACCTACCTCTTCTTCCCGAGCATCCCGCCGCGTTTGCAGTTCCCGCATCAGGTGCACTGGATTACTGACGAGACGGTGAAGAAGCTGTTCTTCAACAGCTACTACATCTCTCCGATCTATTCGCACATCAATCCCAACCAGTACGCGGCCTTCCCTTCGCTGCACGCGGCGTTTCCGCTGCTGGCGGCCGGATATGCGTGGCGCCGCTATCGCGCGCTCTCGGTGGGTTTGGCGGTGTGGACGGCGGGCGTCTGGACGGCGATCGTGTACCTGGGAGAGCACTACTTCGTGGACGCGCTCGCGGGGTTGCTCTACGCGGTGGTGGCGGCGGCTGTGGTAGAGCTCGTGGCGGCCCGGATCAGGCCTCCCAGACACGCTTGATGATGACCTTGGAAAGCTTCTCAGGATCGTGGTGGGAGGGGATGCGCGTGTTGACGACGTCGGCCACGATGAAGCGCGCCCGCGGATCCAGGCGCTGCGCCTCCTGGAAATCGAAGATCACCTGCGACTGACCGCCGGTCGGCACGTGGTTGAGGTTGGAGTTGACGAGGATGAAATCGAGCGGCAGGCCGCCGATGTGGTCCTCGAGCACACGCAGGTAATCGCTGACGTTGAAGTTGTCTGTCTCGCCGTGCTGCGAGGCGACATTGACAACAAAAACCTTCAGCGCCGGCGAAGCCTGGATCGCGTTCATCATGCCGGGCACCATCAGGTTGGGCAGGATCGAGGTGTAGAGGCTACCGGGGCCGATAACGATCACCTCGGCGTTCATGATCGCCATCGCGGCTTCGGGATTGAGCTCGGCGTTGTCGGGCTTCAGGAAAACCTGCGTTATCGGCGCGTTCTGCTTGGGAATCTTCGACTCGCCCTCGACCATGCTGCCATTGACGCTGGCCACCAGGGTGACGTCGTGCAGCGTGCTGGGGATGATGGCGCCGCGCACCGCCAGCACACGGCCGGACTCGCGCAGCGCGTGCTCGAAGTTCCCGGTGATGTCGGCCATGGCCATGATGAAGAGGTTCCCGAAGGAGTGGCCTCCCAGCGAGCCTTCGGTGAAGCGATGGTTGAAGAGCTCTTTGACCAGGGGCTCGGCGTCCGCCAGCGCCACCAGGCACTGCCGGAAGTCGCCAGGCGGCAGGATCCGGTACTCCTCTCGCAGGCGCCCGCTGGAGCCGCCGTCGTCGGCCACCGTCACGATCGCGGCCAGGTTGGCGGTGTACTCCTTGAGGCCGCGGAGCAGGGTGCTCATGCCCGTGCCGCCGCCGATGGCCACGATCCGAGGCCCTCGGTTGCGGGTCCGGAAGGCGTAGATCTGCTCGGCGATGCTGCGCTCGCCGCCCGGCAGGAACGGTCCCAGCACCGAGTTCTGCAGCTTGTAGACCGAGAAGCCGAGCAGGCCCAGTCCCAGCACGCCGAAGAGGACGCCGCGGAGGTAGCGAGGAATGAACTGGAGGGTGATGAAGAAGGCCTCGCCGGGCAGCTGGGCCGTCCGGTAGAACTCCTTGAGCACGTAGGCGATGCCCAGGTCGATGATCAGGATGCTGACCATCAGCAGGATCACCCACCGCTTGACCTCGAGCCCGGGCGTGAGCCAGCGCCACCAGCGTGTGGTCTGCCAACGGCCCGCCATACCTACCCCGTACCCCGGTTCTGGAACGAGGCGGGCGCGCGGCGGGTTACGGCGGGGATAATCAAGTCGTGAGGTTCTTCCGGCGCGTCAGGCGCATCGTGAGGCTGGCGGGGTTCGGGCTCATGGTAGCCGCCATCTCTCAGGAGATGTCCAAGCCGGAGGCCGACCGCACATGGCATGGCAAGGTCTTCGGACTGGTCCCCTACGACTTCCGCCCACCGACCTGGGAGCGCATTCGGGCGGCCTACTGGAACCCGGAGGACGAGCGGATCTTCACCGACCGCGTCTTCGGAGTGGGCTGGGCCATCAACCTGTACCGGGCCAAGGAATACCTGGAGGAAGGGTTCGGGACCCTGATGGGCGAGGTCCGGCCGGCCCGGACGCAGGCCCGCAGGCGTGCCGCCCGCTAGAAGTCGTCGGCCGGGTAGCCGGCCGCGATCGGGCGTTTCCAAGGTATGAGGATCGTGGTCCTGGCCGGCTGCCTGCTGGCGCTGGCCGGCCTGGCGCTGGGCGCCTCTCTGATGCCGGCCTCGCGGATGGCGCCGGTATCGGTGTCCCTGGGCGCGCCCGGCGCCCCGCTGACCATCGTCCAGGCCCCCGCCGCCAAGGCGCCGGCGGCCAAGGCGGCTGCGCCCAACTCGATCGCGCGCTCGGCGGACCAGCAGGTCGCGGCGCTCGCACCCGTGATCCCGGTCCCGGCGCCACCGCCCGCCGCGGGACCGTCCGCGCCGCAGACGCCGGCTCCGGCTCCCCAGGTCCAGCCGACGCCCGGATCTGGGCACTGCCACGGCGACCATCACTGTCCCCGGCCGGGCTGACCGGCCAGGCTGGACAGCCTAAGCCAGCTTCTCGCTGAGGAAGTTGAGGGCGCGCCCGTAGGCGCGCACGCGGTTGCCATGGCGCACGATGCCGTGGCCCTCGTCGTCGAAGATCATCAGCTCGGCGCCGGTCGCGCGCACGATCTGCTCCGCCTCGCTGACCGGCACCCGGACGTCGTTGCGGCCGTGCAGGACGAGCAGGGGCGCCTGGATCGTGTGGGCCCGGCGCAGAGGACTGAACTCGGCCAGGAACTCGGCCTCGTGGGGAATCTCGGGGTCGCCGTACTCTGCAGCCCGTAGAGCCCGGCGCCAGCCGCTGGTGTTCCTGAAGAAGCTGTGCCAGTCGGCGATGCCGACGATGTCGACCGCGGCATCCCAGAGCTCCGGGTCTTCGACCAGCACGGCCAGCGTCATGAAACCGCCGTAAGAGCCGCCCATGGCCGCGGTGCGAGTCGCGTATCCCTCGCGCTTCAGGTGGCGCGCGGCCTCGCAGCCGTCGCGGACCGAATCCCACCGCAGCTCCTTGTCGTCCAGCGAGAAGAAGCGGACGCCGTACCCGGTGCTCCCGCGCACGTTGGGCAGAAGGACGTCGAAGCCCGCGGCCAGCAGCAGCTGCACGACCTGGTTGAAGTTGCCGCGCGACTGGCCCTCGGGCCCGCCGTGGAAGTGGACCACCGTCGGCCGCGGCTTGCCGTCGACCCGGTAATGCAGGGCAGGAATGTGCAGGCCGTCGAAGGATCGATAGGTCATTGGCTGTGGCTGTCTTGCTTCGGGCAGGCCGCGGCCGCCGGCGAAGGTCCAGCGCACCGGCTCGGCGCCCGCCAGCTCGTAGATCTCGCCGGGAGCAGTCGGCGTCTCCCAGGCCACGTACAGGCGGCTGCCGTCGGGACTCCAGGCCAGCTGGCTCTCCACGTCGTTGACGTTGTCGACGAAGGCGATGCCGTCCGGGAGCTGCAGGGTTTCCTGGACCTCGCCGGTGCTGATGTCGATGACCGCCAGCTCGTCATAGAGCCCGCGGTTGATGGCCAGCACGGCGTGCTTGAGTGCGGGGTCCAGCAGGTACCCGTACACGTCGGCCTCGCCGGCGTCGAAGACCACGCGGCCGGGGCGCTCCGGATGCTCGGCCTCGAGCTCGTGCAGGCGCACGAACTCGTGCTCGAGGTCGCTCAGGGCCAGCAGGCGCCGAGAGTCGAGCCAGTCGATGCCGTACACGCGCCGAGCGGCCGGGAGCACCTGCCGCAGCGCCCCGTCCGGGGCCAGCAGGTGGCCTTCGATGCGGGTGGGGGAAAGGACGTGGAGCACGCCGGCGGCGTCGCCGTCGGGTCTCCAGGCCGACCATCGCCACATTCCCTCCGGGCGCAGCCAGTCCTGCATCCGGCCCGTTTCCAGGTCCATAACCCCCAGAGCGAAATCGACCTCGCCGCCGGGGTTGTAGGAAAGGCCGACCCGCCGGCCGTCCGGCGCCACCACCGGCGCCAGGTGGATGGCGCGCTGGTCCGTGGTGAGCCGGCGCCGCGTCTGTCCGTCGGGGTTCAGCAGGCTCAGCTGCCAGGTCTCGTTGCCGCCCTGGTCGTGGCGCAGGAGCAGCCCGTGCTCGGTCAGCGCGACCGGCAGCGTGCGGTCGCTGGAGGGCGCCAGCCGCACCGGCCAGGCGCCCGGCCGCTCCAGCCGGTAGGTCTGGCTGTGGCCGGCCAAATCCGAGGCGAAGTAGAGGCCGCCCTGGGGCTCGGGCACCGGCAGGTAGGCGCGGCTGACCGTGAGGTAGAGGTCGGGCGAGAGGTGGTTGGCTGGCATCAGGAAGGTGGGGAGGGCGTGGGTAGAATGGTGGCCGCTCCGCACGCTGGGGAGTGGCCAAGCTGGTAAGGCGCCTGACTCTGGATCAGGAGATCCTAGGTTCGAATCCTAGCTCCCCAGCCAAGCTGGGCATCGTGGCCGGCCGGCTCTACTCAGGCATCATCGCTGCGCGCAGATGCAAGCCACGCCCTCGATCTGGCTCGACGAGCCCTACACGCCGCGACCCCGCCTGGAGGCCGCTCTGAGCTGCGAGGTCTGCGTGATCGGCGCCGGGATCGCGGGCCTCTCGGCGGCCTGGCGACTGTGCTCGCTGGGGGTCACCCCGGTCGTCCTCGAAGGCCTGACTGTGGCGGGCGGCGCCACGGGTCGCAACGGAGGCTTCTTCATGGCCGGAGTGGCGCCCCGCTACGACGAGGCCTGCCGGCTCTGGGGCCGGGAGACCGCCGCCCGCCGCTATCGCGCCACCCTGGACGCGCAGCTCGACATGCTCGCCATCGCCGAGGAGGTCGGCGCCCGCGACCAGTTCCGGCTCAACGGGGTGCTCCGAGTTGCCTATGACGCGCAGGAGGCCGAGCGCGTGCGCGAGCACCACGCCGCCTTCCAACGCGACGGCTTCGCTGGCGAGCTGCTGCCCGAGGCCGCGCTGCCGGAGGTCCTGCAGCGGCCCGGCCGCATCGGCCTGCTCACGCCGCACGACGGCGCCGTCCATCCGGCGCGCTGGCTGCGCGCGCTGGCCCGCGCCCTCGAGGCCCGCGGCGTGCGCATCTACGAAGGGACACGCGTGCTCGAGGCGCCCGGACTGAAGGGCAGCGGCGTGGGCATCCGCGCCGAGCGCGGAACGGTCTGCGCCGAGCGCGTGATCGTCGCCGCCGACGGCGCCCTGCCCAGCCTGGTGCCGGCCGCCGCCGCGCGTGTGCGCGCGCGCCGGCTCAACATGCTCGCCACCGCGCCCGAGGACCAGGCCCGCCTGCCCTGCCCGGTCTCCATCCGTGACGGCTACGAGTACGTGCAGCAGCTGCCGGACGGTCGGGTGGCGCTGGGCGGCTTCTCCGACCTGGACGGTCCCGCGAGCTACACCGATCGGGAGGAGCTTTCGATACCCGTCCAGGAGCGGCTGACCAGCTACCTGAGAGAGGACCTGGGCGTGGCCGCGCCGGTCACCCACCGCTGGGTGGGCATAGTCAGCTACGCTCAGGACCCGGTCCCCACTTGCGGACCCGCGCCCGACAGCGACGGCCGAATCCTGGCCGCCGGCGGCTACAACGGGACCGGCCACGTGCAGGGCTTCCTGGCCGGGCGCATCGCGGCCGAGCTGGCGGTGACGGGCGCCAGTCCCCAGGCCGGCCTCTATGCCAAAGTGGGCTCGTGAAGCCGCTCCCCACCATGCCCTTCGGCCGCACCGGCCACCAGAGCAGCCGCGTCATCTTCGGCGGCGCCGCGCTCTCCCGCGTCAGCCAGGACGTGGCCGACCGCGCCCTGGAGGTGCTGCTCGAGTTCGGCGTCAACCACCTGGATGTGGCCGCCAGCTACGGCGATGCCGAGCTCCGGATCCAGCCCTGGCTGCGGCGCGAGCCCGGCCGCTTCTTCGTGGCCACCAAAACCGGTGAGCGGCGCGCGGAGGCCGCACGCGAGCAGCTCCATCGCTCGCTCGACCGCCTGGGCGTCGACCATGTCGACCTCTGGCAGTTGCACAACCTGGCGGACCCGATCGAATGGGACACCGCGCTCAGCCCCGGCGGCGCGCTGGAGGCCGCCCTTGAAGCCCGTGAGCGGGGGCTGGTGCGCTTCATCGGCGTCACCGGCCACGGCGCCCAGATCGCGGCCAACCACCGCCGCAGCCTGGAGCGCTTCAACTTCGACTCGGTGCTGCTGCCCTACAACCGCCTCACCATGCGGCTGCCTTACTACGCCGAGAACTTCGACGCGCTCCTGGCGACCTGCCGAGAGCGCCAGGTCGCCGTCCAGACCATCAAGGCGGTGGCGCGCCAGCCCTGGCTGGGCCGCGAGCACACCAGCTCCACCTGGTACGAACCCTTCACCGACCAGGCCGACATCGATCCCGCGGTCTGGTGGGCCATGGGGGAGCCCGACGTGTTCGTGATCTCGGTCGGCGACGTCGAGATCCTGCCCCGCTACCTGGACGCGGCCGCACGCTTCGAGCGCCGGCCGACGGACGAGGAGATGGAAGCTTTCCGGGAACGCGCGCGGCCTCAGCCGATCTTCGTCTGAAACCAGTCCCCAACCCGGCGCAGGAAGTCCGCGCGCTGGGCCGGCTTGCCGTTGAAGAGGAAGAGGTGGGCGGCGCCCGGGTAGCGCGCGAACTCGGTCTCCACGCCTGAGGCCTTGAGCCAGGTGTAGAGCTCCTCGCCCTGTCCGATCGGGCAGCGGTCGTCCGCTTCGCCGTGCACTACCAGGGTCGGGGTGCGCGCGCGGTGGGCCCAGGTCGAGGGCGAGCGCTGGCGGTAGAAGTCCTCGGCCTGGCACGGGTTGCCGCGCCACTGGACGTCGTCCCAGGAGTCGCCGATGTCCGAGGTGCCCCACATGGAGAACAGGTTGAAGCAGGGCGCGCCCACCACCGCCGCCCGGAAGCGATCGGTCTGGCCGATCGTCCAGGAGGTCATGTAGCCGCCGTAGGAGTAGCCGAAGATCCCCAGCCGGCCGGCGTCGACGTAGGGCCGGGCGGCCACCAGGTCGACCATCGCCATCAGGTCCTGGAAGTCCTCACCACCCCAGTCGCCGAAGACCCGCCCGGTGAAGTCGCGGCCGTAGGTCGAGGAGCCACGGGGGTTGACGATGAGGACCAGGAAGCCGCGGGCCAGGAGCGCCTGCTGGTGCGCCATCCACTGGTGCCCGTGGAACATGTTGGGGCCGCCGTGCACGTCCAGGACCAGCGCGTGGCGGCGCGATGGGTCGAAGTCGGCCGGCCGCAGCAGCCAGCCCTCGATCTCCAGGCCCGCCCGCTGCAGCGTCAGCCTCTCCCAGTCGCCGCCAGCTTCAGCGGGGCGGTCCGCGACGGTGTCCAGCTCATATGCGATAAGTCGTGGCGGCCCCTCAAAGCTCGACCCCGTCTGCACGAAGCGGCGGCCGGCGGCGTCGCCGCTCAGGCCCAGGTGCACCGCATCCCAGGAGGCGACCGGGGTCACCGCGCCGCTGTCGACGTCCAGGGTCCAGAGGCCGCTGCGCCCGCGCTGGATCCCGTGGAAGAGCGCGCGCCGGCCATCCAGCCAGATGGGCGGCGAGGGCGGCTGCCAGCCCGGGAAACCGGCGTGGGGCTGCGGCCCGGCGTCGTTCGTGACCTGGCGCAGGGCGCCGGTGTCGCCCTCATAGATCCACCAGTCGACCTGGTAGCTGCGCTGGGGATCGGCGCCCAGCAGCAGTCGGCTGGAATCCGGAGACCAGGCCATGAGCCCGACCAATCCGGGCTCGGGGCCGGCCCGGTGCAGAAGGCCGGAGCCGACGTCCGCCACGCAGAGCTGGGAGGAGCCGGTGACGGCCGATACCATCGCCAGCCGCGAACCGTCCGGGCTCCATACCGGCGCCGTGTGTTCCCGCGGCCAGGTCGTCAGGCGGCGCCGTGGCCCGCCGGCGGCGGGCACGAGGAAGACCTGGTGGCGGCGGTTGTCCAGGAAGCCGCGGCCGTCCAGCTTGTAGTCCGCGCGGCGCGTCACCCGCACCACTGGCGTGTCGGTCGGCCGCGGCCCGGTCTCCTCGGGATCGTCGGGGTCGACGGGCGCCGAATAGGCGACCGTGGCGCCGTCCGGCGACCAGGCCAGGGCTGCGATCTCGCCCCGATGACGCGTGACCAGCCGCGGCTCGCCGCCGCTCGCCGGGACCACGTAAAGCCCGAAGTCCTCATCCAGCTCGGCGGCGAATGCGACCAGCGCGCCGTCCGGCGACCAGCGCGCGCCGCTCTGCGCGACCGCCTCCTCGTCGCCGGTCAGCGCCGCCGCCCGGCCACCGTCGAAGTCGCAGATGAAGATTCGCGAGCGTTGCTTGTCGGGCGCCGCGGGGTCAGCCCATTGCTGGGCGTAGACGATGCGGGAGCCGTCCGGCGAGAGCTGCGCGTCGGATGGCGCGGGGGAGCCGTAGACGAGGGTTTCGGCGTCGATCCGGGCGAGCGTTTTGGCCACCTAGAGAGTGTGGCCGTAAAGCAGTGTCAACGTACGATGTACAGCCCATGAGCCGAGTCCCGATCGACGAGGCGGGCAGGCTCGAGAGCCTCAACCGGCTCGATCTCCTGGGCAGCGCCCCCGAGGAGCGCTTCGACCGCATCACCCGCCTCGCCCGGCGGCTGCTGGGGACGCCCGCCGCCGTGATCGCACTGGTCGGCGTGGACCGGGTCTGGCTGAAGTCCGCCCAGGGGCTGGCGCCGCGCGAGGTGGCGCGGCCGGGCACTCATTTCGAGCGCGCGCTCAACAGCCGGCGCCCCTACTCGCACAGCGGCTCGGAGCCGGACGAGCTGGGCATGCGCAGCTTCGCCGGCAAGTCACTGGCCGAACCGGCTGGCCACCGAATCGGCGTCCTGGCCGTGATGGACCCGGAGCTTCGCGACTTCGGCGAGGACGAATTGGAGCTGCTGGTCGACCTGGCCGCCCTGGCCGAGCGCGAGCTCGGCCGCTCCGCCTTCGACCGACTCCTCGACGAGTACCGCGGGCATGCGGCCTGGGCGCAGAGCGTGATGGACAACGTGGCCGAGGCCCTGGTCACCGTCGACCAGGAGGGCCGCATCCGGTCGGTCAACCGCGCCGGCGTGACGATGTTCCGGCGGCCGGCCACGGACCTGATCGGCCAGACCGTGCCCGAGATACTGGCGCCCGAGGACCAGACCGAGCTGGAGCGGATCCTGCGCCAGCACCTGTCGGCGCCCGCCGAATCCTTCAGCGTCCACCGCGAGGTCACCGCGCAGGGCGGTGACGGCACTCGCTTCCCCGTCGAGATCGACCTCGGCGGGACCTGGATCACCGAGGACGAGACCATGCTGGTGGCGGTCATCCGCGACATCACCGAGCGCAAGAACGCCGAGGCCCGCCTGCTGCAGGCGATCGACGACCTCGACCGCATCAGCAAGGCCAAAAGCTACTTCGTCTCGTTGGTGGGCCACGAGTTCCGCACCGCGCTCACCGGCATCCAGGGCTTCAGCGAGCTGCTGGCCGAGCAGGACTTCGATCCCGAGGAGGTCAAGGAGTTCGCGCGCGAGATCCACAACGAAGGCAAGCGGCTGACCCGGATGATCTCGGAGATGCTCGACCTCGAGCGCATGGAGTCCGGGCGCATGCAGCTCAACTACAGCGAGCTGGACCTGAACCGGGTGGTGGCCGAGGTGGCGGATCGCTTCCAGGCCACCACCCAGCAGCACTGGATGCTGCTGGACCTGGACGCCCAGCTGCCCAAGGTCGAGGGCGACGCCGACAAGCTGACGCAGGTGGTCGCCAACCTGGTCAGCAACGCCATCAAGTACTCACCCCAGGGTGGCGACGTGCTGATCAGGAGCGCCAGCCAGGCCAGCGAGGTGCGGGTGTCGATCACCGACCACGGGCTGGGGCTGCCACCGGAGGCGCTGGATACCGTCTTCGAGCGCTACGCGCGCCACGAGTCGAAGGACCGGGAGTCGATCGGGGGCACCGGGCTGGGGCTGCCCCTGGTGCGCCAGATCGTGGAGATGCACGGCGGCCGGGTGTGGGCGGAGAGCGAGCAAGGCAAGGGTTCGACGTTCACTTTCTCCATCCCCACCCACAGGGCGGGGTCGGCGTGACGGCCACGATCGTGGTCGCCGATGACGACGCCACCATCCGGCGCCTGATGGGCGTATTCCTGCGCACGCTCGGCTACCGCGGGGTCGTCGTCGAGGACGGGATCCAGGCGCTGGCCGCCGTCGCCGAGGAGGTGCCCGACCTGGTCATCTCCGACGTGCACATGCCCAACCTGGGCGGTCTGGAGCTGACGCGCAAGCTGCGCGAGGATCCGCGCCTGGCGCGGGTGCCGATCCTGCTCTTTTCGGCCAGCATCTCTCAGGGCGAGGACGCGATCTGGCAGGGCGCGGGCGCCGACGGGTTCATCACCAAGCCGCCCACGCTGTCGGCCCTGCGGGAGACGCTGTCGGGGATGCTGGAGGAGCGCCGGACGTAGGGGCGAGCCTCGCCTCGCCCGGGCGGGGCAAGCCCCGCCCCTACCAGCTGCCTCCGCCGCCGCCACCGAAGCCCCCGCCGCCGCCGCCACTGAAGCCCGACGACCCCGACGACGCTGGCACGTAGGCGATCGAGGTCGCGACGGTCGAGTTGAAGCTCTGCAGGCTGTTGGAGAAGGCCAGCGTGTTGAAGCCGGCGGCGCCGACGTACCAGCCGCCGGTCGCCGCGGTCACGTCGATGTCGCGGAAGGCGTGCACCCAGCGGTCGACGCAGCCGAAGACGATCGCGTAGGGCAGGTAGGCGGTGAAGAGCTTCTCGCGCTCCGCGAACTTCTGCTGGTACTTCTCGGCGGTGGTCATGTACATGCGAAACCCGAGCGTGCGCATCAGCACGTCGTGGCCGGCCGCCGTCTTCTGCGGCATCGAGCCGTGCATGACGATGACCAGGACTCCAACCAACACGATCGCGACGCCGATGAGGCCGGCGCCCAGCAGCGCGCCCAGCAGGAAGGTGAGCACGGCCCCCGCCACGACCGTGCCGATGCCCAAGAACAGCCAGCCGGTGCGCGTCCATGCCGGATGGTGCGTGAACCACTTGCGCGTCATTCCGTCCTTGTAGAGCTGCGCTTCCGCGTCATCGAGCGTCGACTTGAATGTGCCGCGCAGCGTGCTCAGGAAGACGTCGTCGCCCAGCTTGAAGAGCCCGTAGTAGATCGTCCGCTCGTAGGGCTGCAGCTGGGTCTGATCCGTGTTGGCGCCCTTCTTCAGCTGGTAGTTGCCGCGGGCGAAGATCCCGCTGCCCGGAACCTCGGTGATCGTGAGGTAGCCGCGCGCGGCCAGGTCGATGATGGTCGCGGTCACGTCCTTGGTGTCGGCGCTCTCGTCGAGCATCAGCCCCAGCTGAGCCGGCCTCAAGCCGTCGGGAGGTTCGAACTCGACCACCACCGGGCGGTGCTGGAACATGGGTACGAGCTCGTCGGGCGCGTTCGCGTCGTGCTGCGTGTAATAGGCCGTCGTGTACTCGCGGTCGCGCCCGTGCAGCCACCAGTACCAGCCGAAAAGCCCCAGCCCGGCCGCCAGCACCAACCAGAAGGCGACCAGCGTGGCCGGATTGAGCTCGAAGTACTCGGGGAGGCTGCGCGGCTTGGCTTCCAGGATGGGCACCGGGTTCGGGATGGCGCCCTTGCTGAGGGCCACCACCACCGTCAGCCCCTCGCCCGGCCCCAGCGCATGCGTGGCCTGGAAGCTGACGTTGTCGCCGCCGGCGGCGGCGCTGCAGGGATCGGTCGACCCGTTGGGACCTTGGAAGCAGGTCTGGCGCTGGAGTGAGCCGCTGGGCACCGCCACCGTCGCGGTGGCGGAACCGATGGGTACGCCCCACTGGTTGCCGGTCACGTTCCAGTAGAGCTCGTCGTGGTCGGGAAAGCCGTTGAAGGCGCCGCGCACCGTGTAGGTGATGCGGTAGCTCTGGCGCCCGGTCAGGGTTTGATGGGGGTCGCCGATCTTGATCTGCTCGTCGGCGCCGTTGCGGGAGGTCGTGTAGCCGCCGGGACCGCTCACCGAGTCGATGTTGAGTTCGAGGACCCGGTTGTTCTTCTGGTCGTGGTCGTAGACCACCGGGATGTCGCGGTAGATGCCGTGGTGCGGCCCTGAGAAGGTGACCTCGATGTCCTCGACCACCTTCAGCGAACCGTCGGCCGCGATCGTGATGCGCGAGTCGAAGCTGTCCACCGACCAGTCAGCCGCCTGCGCCGGGGCGGGCAGCAGCGCGAGCGCAAGCGCAAGCACAGGCAGCAGGAGTCCGAAGCGCCAGCGCACGGCGCTATATGGTGACGCCGTGCCGGACGCCATGTGCGTGGTCGCCCTCAGCCGCCCCCTGGACCTGCGGGCCACGCTGGCGCCGCTGCGACGCACCGGTCACGACCCCTGCGTCCGTATCGACGCCGCCGAGGCCTGGCGGGCCACCCGGACGCCCGATGGGCCCGCCACCCAGCGCGTGCGCCTGCGCGGTCGTGAGGCGTTGGTGGAGGTCTGGGGGCCTGGCGCCGGCTGGCTCGTGGAGCGCGCGCCGGCGCTGCTGGGCGAGGAGGACGACCCGAGCGGGTTCCGCCCGAAGCATCGGCTGCTGGCCGAGCTGGCGCGTCGCCTGCCGGGCCTGCGCCTCACCCGCAGCTGGGCGGTCATGGAGGCGCTGACCGCCTCGATCATCGAGCAGAAGGTGCCCGGCGCCGAGGCACGCACGTCCTACACCCGCATGATGCGAGCGTTCGGGGAGCCCGCCCCCGGCCCGGTGCCCGGGCTGCGCGTGCCGCCGCCGCCGGAACGGCTCTCACGCACGCCTTACGAGGTCTTCCACCGCTTCGGGCTGGAGCGCCGGCGGGCGGAGATCCTGCGCCGGGCGGCGTCCTACGCGCGCCGGGTGGAGGAATGCGCGAGCCTGGCGCCCGCCGACGCCATGGCCCGGCTGCGGGCGCTGCCCGGGATCGGCCCCTGGACCGCCGCCGAGGTGGTGGGCGTCAGCCACGGCGACCCCGACGCCGTGCCCCTCGGGGACTACCACCACCCGCACATGGTCGCGTTCGCCCTGGCCGGCGAGGAGCGCGCCACCGACGAGCGCATGCTGGAGCTGCTGGAGCCGTACCGCGGGCACCGCAACCGGGTGCTTCGGCTGCTGCTCCTGAGCGGCATCGGAGCGCCGCGCCGCGGTCCCCGGATGGCCCTCAATGCGGGCCTCGGATTCGGCTCTCGGCCGCACGTACACTGAGCCCATGCCCGAACCAGTAGTCGTCGCCTATGGCCGCTCACCCATCGGACGCGCGTTCAAAGGGTCCCTGATCGAGATGCGGCCGGACGACCTGGCCGCCTACGTGACCAAGCAGGTGCTGGACAAGGTGCCCCAGCTGGAGCCGGCCATGATCGACGAC
>DASUVY010000054.1:0-15243 GCA_036378695.1 Candidatus Dormiibacterota bacterium | reverse complement strand
CAGCACCACGCCCGCGCCGAGCAGGGCGGTGGTGGCGCTCGCGAGCGTCAGTGCAGGAGCAGCGGCATCAGGCGGGCGGCCACCACCAGCAGCACCACCATGATCACGGCGACCACGCCCAGCTTGCGCAGGTCAGGGACGAAGTAAGGGACGCGGTCCAGCGGAATCGCGGGGTCAACGCCCTCGAGGACGAGGGGGCCGCGCTGGCCCTTGCGGCCGGCGCCGGCGGCGCGGGGCGCCAGGGACATCTCGACCGAGCGCACCAGCGCCTCATTGCCGCCGACTCGGGCCGGGGCGGCCGGTCGCGGAGCAGCGCTCGCGGTCGCGGCGCCAGTCCCGGCTGCAGCCGGCGGCGGCGCAAAGGTGGGGCGCGGACGCTTGCCCTGCTGGCGGCGCTTGCCCTTCTTGGCCACTAAGCGCGGAGTGTACAGAGCGTGAACAGGCAGGCGATGAGGGTTACCTGTTCGGGGATGTGGAGTGGGACTGGGGAAAGACCGCCTGCCTGTCCGCTGAGCCGAGAACACAACTTGCTTGGACGTTGACTACGATATGTTGTGTTCCGCGGGGAACCGTACACCCGCATGTAGTTCCTGTCAAGCCTCGCCCCATCCCTCGCCGGCACTGCCACAATCAGCCGCGTGGAGACCCCGCCCGGCGCCGGCTACTGCATCGCCTGCGGCGAGAGGCTGGAGCCGGGGCACCGGTTCTGCTGGTCCTGCGGCGCCGAGCGCTGGATTCCCCCGCCCGCCAACCCGGTCGCCGCGCGCCCGCCCCCCAGCCCGGGCACCCCACCGCTGCTGCCCAGCCGCCAGCCCGGTGCGGTGGCGCCCCCCGTCCAGGCCACGCCCGTCCCGGGACTGGCCTGGCTGTACGGCGCGGGCGCGGTCGTCTGGCTCATCTCGCTGGCCCAGCTGGGCGGCTTCCTGGCCGCCAGCAAAGGCCGCGCCCAGCTCATCGACCAGCTGGTCAAAGGCGGCTACTCGGCGGCGGACGCGGGCACCCTGCTGTGGGTGTACGGCGCGGTCATGATCGGGCTCACGGTGGCAGCGGCCGGGCTGCACGCCACCGCTTTCTACGGCCTGCGGGCGCGACGGCGCTGGGGCTGGCTGGCGGCCGTGACGGTGGCGGGCGCCTGGTCGTTGGTCCTGGTCGGGATCCCGGTGCTGGCGGTCCTGCTGCGCCCGTCTACGCGCCGCGCATACGGCGTGGGCTGATGTGCACCGCGCGGCCGTCGACATCGAGCGCGGCTTCGGCCAGCGCTTCCGGAAGTGTCGGATGGGCGTGCACCGCGTGCGTCAGCTCGGCCGCGGTCACACCCTGGTGCACTGCCAGCACGCCTTCGGCGATCAGGTCGGTGGCGCGGGGACCCATGATGGTGACGCCGAGCACGTAGCCGTCGGCGTCGGCGACCACCTTGACCAGCCCGTCGGTCTCGCCCAGGACCAGGGCCCGGCCCAGCGCGGCGAAGGGAAAGCTGCCCACGCGCGGCTGCAGGCCCTCGGCGCGGGCGCGGGCTTCCGACATGCCAACGTAGGCGATCTCGGGCTCGGTGTAGATGCAGGCCGGGATGGCCGTGTAGTCGGCGCTCACCGGATGTTCGCCCAGCGCGTTGTGCACGGCGACCTCGCCCTGGTAGCTGGCGGTGTGCGCCAGCATCGAGATCATGGTGGCGTCGCCGATCGCGTACACGCCTTCGACGTTGGTGCGCATATGCGCGTCGACTTTTATGGCACCGCGCTCGACCGCCACGCCCGCCTCCTCGAGGCCCATGTCAGCGGTGTTGGGCCGGCGGCCGGTGGCGACCAGCAGCTGCTCGGCCTCCAACTGGGTCCCGTCCAGGCTGACGCGAAAGCCGCTGTCGCCCTTCTCAACCGACTGGACGCGCGCACCCAGCTGAAAGGTGACGCCCCGCTTGGCCATCAGCTGCTGGAAGCGCTGCGCGACATCCGGATCGAGCGGCGTGAGCAGCTGGTCGAGCATCTCCACGACAGTGACCCGCGACCCAAGCAGAGAGAAGATGCCCGCGAACTCCATGCCCACCACCCCACCGCCGATCACCAGCAGCGACTCGGGGATATTGGGCAGGCTGAGGATCTCGTCGCTGCTGACGCCGAGGTCGGCGCCTGGGAACGGCGGCCGGGCGACGACCGAGCCGGGCGCCAGGATGACGTTGCGCGCCGCCAGATCGCGGCCGTCGACCGCCACCCGGCCGGGTCCGGCCAGGCGACCCCGACCGGTGACCATCTCCACGCCGTTGGCCTTGAGCAGGCCGACCACGCCCTGGCGCAGGCCGCTCACCACCTGGTCCTTGCGCGCCTGCATGGCGCCCCAGTCGATCTCGGGATCCGCGACCTTGACGCCGTACTCCGCGGCGCGGCGCACTGTGCGCAGGACCTCGGCGCTCTGGACCAGCGTCTTGGTGGGGATGCAGCCCCAGTTGAGGCAGGTGCCGCCCCACTCGCTCTCCTTCTGCTCCACGATCGCGACCCGCGCGCCCTGGCGCGCGGCGTGGATGGCCGCCACGTAGCCGCCCGGGCCGGAGCCGATCAGGGCGACGTCGAAGTCAGGCACTGCGCTCCACCCCCGTCATTTGTATACAAACCCGGGCGCCGAGGTCGTGCTGGCAGCTTGGTTTGTATACAAACGGCGGTCTCTCAGCGACCAACGCGGAAGAACACGACGTCGCCGTCCTGCACCCGGTACTCACGGCCTTCGACACGCAGCTTGCCCGCCGCGCGCAGCGCGTCCATCGAGCCGGCGGCCACCAGCTCGTCCACCGAGGTCACCTCGGCCCGGATGAAGTGCTTCTCGAAGTCGGTGTGGATGACGCCCGCGGCCACCGGCGCGGGCGCGTCGCGCTCGCAGGGCCAGGCGCGCACCTCGGGCTCCCCCGCCGTGAAGTAGGTGATCAGCCCGCCCGCCCACCAGACGGCGCGTGCCACCGCGTCGAGGCCGCCCTCGCGCAGGCCGTAGGAGCCGCGGTACTCGGCGGCCTCGGCCGGGTCGAGCTCGGCCAGCTCGGCCTCCAGCCGGGCCGGCACGACCACGGCGTCGGCGCCCAGCGCGGCCGCGGGCGCGCCGCCGTCCGGCAGCAGCGCCTCGTCGACGTTGGCCACCACCACCGCCGGCTTGGCGCTCACCGGGAAGAGCGGCGCCAGCAGCGCCCGCTGCGCCGGCTCCAGCGCCAGGCTGGTCAGCGCCCGCCCGCCGTCGAGGTGCTCGCGCGCCAGGCGCAGGACCTCCAGTTCCTCGGTGCCCGCTTTCTTGCCCACCCGCACCTCCCGCTCGACCAGCTCCAGCCGTTTCTCCACTGTGGCCAGGTCGGTCACCGCGAGATCGACCTCCAGCGTCGCCAGGTCCGCGACCGGGTCGGGGTCCGGCCCGAAGCAGCGCGCGACCTTGAGCACGACGTCGGCCTCCCGGGCGGCGGCGATGCGCTGCGCTTTGGACCCGGCGGGAGCGTCGGCGATGCGGACCTGGGCGGGCACGACCTTCTTCGGCTGCACTGCGCCGGCCAGGCGCTGCAAGCGCTCGTCGGGAACGTCCACCATCCCGACGCCGTCGGCGCCACGGCCGCGGGTCAGCGCATTGAAGAGCGTGGTCTTGCCGGAGCCGTCGGCTCCGACTAATGCAACCGAGACCGGCAACGCTTATGCGACCTGGTCGAGCTGGAACGCGCTGTGCAGCGCGCGCACGGCTTTTTCGGCGTCTTTGCGCGCGACCAGGCAGGTGATGCGTATCTCGGCGGTGGAGATCATCTCGATGTTGACCTTGGCGGCCGCCAGCGTGCGGAACATGCGCGCGGCGATGCCGGGCGTGCCTAGCATGCCGGTGCCCACTATCGACACCTTGGCCACGCCACCCGCGTGCACCACCTCGCGCGCGCCGATCTCCTTCGCCACCTTTTCGATGAGCTTGGTGGCGTGGCGGAGATCGGATTCGGCGCAGGTGAAGGTGAGGTCGGTGATGCCGTCGGTCGACACGTTCTGCACGATCACGTCGACGGAAATGCCGGCTTCGGCGAGCGGTTCGAAGATGGCGGCGGCGACGCCGGGGCGGTCGGGCACGCCCATGACGGTGATCTTGGCCACGTTGGATTCGTGCGCCACCCCGCGCACGCGATTGCGTTCTTCCATCGGCAGCTCGGCGACGATCATCGTACCGGCGCGCTGGTGGAAGCTCGAGCGCACGTGGATGCGCACGCCGTACAGCTCACCGATCTCGACCGCGCGCGGATGCATCACCTTGGCGCCCACCGCCGCCAGCTCCAGAATCTCCTCGTAAGCGATGTGGCGCAGCATCCTGGCCCCGGGCACCACGCGCGGATCCGCGGTCATGATGCCGTCGACGTCGGTGTAGATCTCGCACTCGGCCGCGCCCAGCGCGGCGGCCAGCGCCACCGCCGTGGTATCGGAGCCGCCGCGCCCAAGGGTCGTGATCTCAAGCTCTTCGGTCACGCCCTGGAAGCCGGCGACCACCGCCACCTGGCCGCGTTCCAGCGCTTGCCGGATGCGCACGGGATCGATCTCCCGGATGCGCGCCTTGCTGTGCTGCGGGCCGGTCCGGATGCCGGCCTGCTGTCCGGTCAGCGAGACGGCGGGCACGCCCATGCCCTGCAGGCACATCGCGACCAGAGGCGCGGTGATCGTCTCGCCGTTGGCCACGAGCATGTCCAGCTCGCGCCCCGGCGGCTCCTCGGTGACGCGGTGCGCGAGCTCGATCAGGCGGTCTGTGGTGTGGCCCATCGCCGAAACCACCGCCACCACCTGGCAGCCCGAGGCGACCGTGCCGGCGATGCGCCGCGAAACTCGTTTGATGCGGGCGGCGGTGCCGACCGAGGTGCCGCCGTACTTCTGCACGACTAAGCTCACCACGCCTCCATGCCGTGCGGCGTCACCCGCGTCACAATCCCGCGCCCGCCCGCCGGCGCGGCCCGCGTCATGGCTTCGGCCACGTCCGCGCCCAGGTGGCGCTCGCAGAACGCGACCACGCTGGGTCCCGCGCCCGCCAGCGCCGACCCGTAGGCGCCGGCCTCGCCGGCCGCCTGCATCACCCGCTCCACCCAGGGATAGAGCGGGATCCGCTGGGGCTGGTGCAAGCGGTCCTCGAGCGCCACGTTGAGGCGCTGCCAGTCCCGGTTGTGGAGCAGGTGCACCAGAGAGGCCACGCGGGCGATGTTGAAGACCGCGTCGGCGCGGTCGACCTCGGCCGGCAGCGCCGCCCGGGCGGCATCGGTCGACATGGGGTCGGCGGCGAGCAGGACGGCCAGCTCGAGGTCGGGGATGGGGAGGCTCTGCACCTCGTCGCCGACCACGGCCACCACTCCGCCGACCACGGCCGCGGCCACGTTGTCGAAGTGGCCCTCCTCGCGGCCCGCCTCGCCGATGGGATCCTCGCTCCCCCGCAGCACGGCCGCCGCCACCCGCGCGGCGGCGGAGGAGCCCAGCCCGACGCCGACCGGGATCTGGTTCTTGACCCAGCCCTGCATGGGCACCACCGACAGCGGGTTGCGCGACCCCTGCAGGAGCTCCGCGCCCTCCCCCTCGAACTCCCAGTCGGCGACACCGGCCGGCTCGGCCTCGACCTCCAGCCAGAGGTCGACAGCCATTGCCAGCACGTCGAAGCCCGGGCCGAGGTTGGCGATCGAGGCTGGCACCTTGACGCGCACCGCCTTAGATCGAGCCCTGGAAGCGGATCGAGCGCCGCCGGTAGCCCATCCGCTGCTCGTAGAAAGGCGTCGCCGTCGGGCCGTCGGCGAAGCTGTCGACAAAGAGCACGGAGGCGCCGCGGCCCCGGCCCCACTTTTCGGCCGCACGCATGAGCGCTTCCCCCACCCCGCGCCGGCGCGCCGGTTCTGCCACGGCGAGGGCGTCGACGTACAGCCGCGTGCGGCCGAGGTCGCGCTGGAGCTGGCGCCAGGGTTCGGTGTGCGGCGGCTCCACGTGGGCGCCGCAGAAGCCGACCAGCTCGCCGCCGCGCTCGGCCACGAAGACGGCGCGGTCTTCCGACTGCCGCGCCAGCGAGGCCTCGAACCACTGGTCCAAACCCGCCTCCTCCGGCACCTGGAAGCGCGTCTGGTCGACGTCGATGTAGTGGCGGCCGGCGTCCACCCAGCAGCGCGCCATGCCCGCGCCGTCTCCGGCGTGGGCCGGGCGCACCGATAGCGCCGTCATTCGGGGTCCCCGCCAAATCGCAGATTTGGTGGGGTGATCACAGCTTCAAGGCCTTGGCCAGCGAGCGCGCGTCGCCCTCCAACTGGATGGGCGGCTCGACGTTGGAGAGCGCGGCCTCCGGGTCCTTGAGTCCAGAACCGGTCAGCACCACCACCGTGGTCGAGTCGCGTTGGATTCGGCCTTCCTGGACCAGCCGGACCAGCAGTGCCAGCGGCGCCACCGAGGCGGGCTCGGCGAAGAGGCCCTCATTGGAGGCCAGCCGGATCTGCGCCTGCAGAATCTCGGTGTCGCTGACCGCCTCGATGGCGCCGCCGGACTCATCGCGCGCGCTGGTCGCGCCCTCCCAGCTGGCGGGATTGCCGATCTCGATGGCGCTGGCCACTGTCTTCGGCTCCTCCACCGGATGTCCGCGCACTATCGGCGCCGCACCCTCGGCCTGGGCGCCCACCATGCGCGGCAGCTGCCGGCAGTGGCCGGCCGCCAGCTCCTCCTTGAAACCCTTCCAGTAGGCGGTGATGTTGCCGGCGTTGCCGACCGGCAGCACCAGGTAGTCCGGGGCCTCGCCCAGCTCCTCGACGACCTCGAAAGCGGCAGTCTTCTGGCCCTCCAGGCGGTAGGGGTTGACGGAGTTGACCAGGGCCACCGGATAGTGCTCGGCCAGGTCGCGAACGGTGGTGAGCGCGGCGTCGAAGTTGCCCTTGATCTGGACGACCTTGGCCCCGTACATGAGGGCCTGCGCCAGCTTGTTGAGCGCGATCTTGCCGTCGGGCACGACCACGATCGCGCGCAGCCGCTGGGAGGCCGCGTAGGCGGCCGCCGAGGCCGAGGTGTTGCCGGTGGAGGCGCACACCAGCACCCGCGCGCCCTCCTCCATGGCCTTGGCGACCGCCACCACCATGCCGCGGTCCTTGAAGGACCCGGTCGGATTCAGGCCCTCGTACTTGAAGAAGAGACGTTCCAGCCCCAGCGCCGGCCCGATGTTGCGCGACGGCACCAGCGGGGTCGAGCCCTCGCGCAGGTCGACCATCGGCGTCTGATCGGTGACCGGGAGCCGCTCCCGGTAGCGGGCCAGCACCCCCATCTCACAGGACCCGAATGAAGGAGGAGACCGCCCGCACGGGCTCCAGGCGGGCGATGCGCTCGCGGGTGCGGCGCAGTGCGGCGTCGGGAGCGGGATGCGTGGTGACCACGAACTCGGCCGAGGCCTCGCCCTCGAAGACCTCCTTCTGGATGGCGCTGGAGATGCTGACCTGCTCCTCGCCGAAGACGGTGAAGATCTGGGCGAGCACGCCCGGGCGGTCGGCAACCCGGCAGCGGAAGTAGGCGCGCGTGGTCACCTCGTCCATGGCCACCACGGCGATGTCGTCGAAGGTGAAGGGCGCCCGGTTCCGGACCTGGCGCTGGATGGAGCGGGCGAGGTCGACCAGGTCGCCGATCACGGCGCTGGTGGTGGGCCGGGCCCCGGCGCCCAGGCCCTGGAGCAGCACCTGGCCGACCAGGTCGCCCTCGATGAAGACCGCGTTGTGCACGCCGTCGACCAGGGCCAGCGGGTGCGTCAGCGGCACCATGCAGGGGTGCACGCGCGCCTCCACGCCCAGAGGCGTGCGCTCGGCCCAGGCCATCAGCTTGATCGCGTAGCCGAGCTCGCGCGCGTAGCGGAAGTCGACCGGCTGCACCGTCCGGATTCCCTCGCAATAGACCTGGCGTGGGTGCACCCGAGCGCCGAAGGCGATCGAGGCCATGATCGCCAGCTTGGCGGCGGCGTCGTGGCCGTCCACGTCGGCGGTGGGATCGGCCTCGGCGTAGCCCTGGCTCTGGGCCTCGGCCAGGACCTCCGCGAAGCTGCTGCCCTCGGCGGCCATCCGGCAGAGCATGTAGTTGGTGGTGCCGTTGATGATGGCCGTCACCCGCTCCAGCTGGTTGGCGGCCAGGTCCAGCTTGAAGGTGCTGATGAGAGGGATGCCGCCGCCCACCGCGGCCTCGAAATAGACGTCCACGTCCATCTCGCCGGCCAGCTCCAACAGCTCCGGTCCGTGCGCGGCCATCACCACCTTGTTGGCGGTCACCACGTGCTTGCGGGCCCGGAGCGCTCGCTCGATCCAGGTCCGCGCCGGCTCCTCCCCGCCGGCCAGCTCCACGACCACGTCGATGGCGGGGTCGTCGATGAGCTGGTGGGGATCGCCCGTGAGCAGCTCGGCGGGCACCCGGGGTCGCGTCCGAGACAGGTCGCGCACGGCCACCCGGCGCAGTTCAAGACCCACGCCCGCGCGGCGACGCAGGACGGGCGCCCAGTTCAGGAGGCGGTCGGCGACCTCGGCGCCCACGGTGCCGGCGCCGATCAGCCCGACCCCCAGCTCGGCGGCGGCGGCCATGCCGCGTATTGTCCCTAAGTCTTTACGACTGTCTCCAGCCGCTCGTCGTAACGCCAGTCCGCCTCGCCGGTCAGGTGGACGCCCCCGATCCAGCGGTCGATCCCGTTCAGCCGGACGTGGTCAGCGCTGCCCCCGAGGACCTCGCGGCCGATCGGTGTCAGGCGCAGGCCGTCCCGGTCAGGCCCCGGTGCTAGCAATGGATGGCCGGCCTCGGTCAGCCCCTTGATCAGCTCGAAGGTGGGCTGGTCGGCCAGGAACGGCCGGCGTTCCCGGCGCCAGAGCGCCAGGAAGGCCTCCCGCGGCCCGGGCGCGCCTTCGTCCATCGCCTGGAGGATCCGGCGCTCGCTCAACGAGAGGCCGTCGCCACGCCAGGGATACTCCTGCATCAGGCGGGCAAAGGCCTCGCCCAAGAATCGCAGCTCCGGCGATACCGCGCGGGCGATCGCCGGCAGACCGAGCGGACGCGGATCCTGGTAGGCGCGCCAGGCCTGGCGCGCGAGCTCGACCGCTTCGGATGTGAGCGGCACCGCCTCTGGCAGCAAGTCCGCCAGCTGCTCCGGCGTCAGCTCGCCAAGGCCACCGAAATGCGCCTTGCCGCGGTACTCGCCGATCGAGACCAGGCTCATCCGAGCCGGCTCGACCTCATGCGTCGAGAGCACCTCGATCAGCAGCAGCTGGTCGTAGAGATCGGCCTCGAACCAGAGCACGTAGCGGTCCGCCTCCGGCAGTCGCGCCGGGTACGTCAGGACTTCCCCGGGCACGCCGGACGTGCGCAGGCTCATCGAGGTCGACTCGCCATTGGTCACGTTGACGAGGCTCGGCCGGCCTCGGTGCAGATGCGCCCGCGCCGCTGTGTAGCTCTCACCTGTTTCCGACATGCGCGCGCGCACGCTCTGTTTGAAACCGGATTGTCTCGTCATGGCAGCCTGCCTCCATCTGACCGCGGCCGGGCGGCGGAGGTTCGGCGGGGATGGCCCGCCGGCGCCAGTCTAGGACGGACCTAGGGGAGGAGGCGGTCTCGGAGCGGCTCCAGGCCCAGCGGCAGCGTGTGGGCGGCGGTCATCACCAGGGCCACACCGACCACCGCCACCGCCGCCACCAGCACGGCGGCCGAGAGCAGGAAGCGCTGGACGCGAATGCCCTCGGCTCGGGCCATCAGCTCGGCCCAGTCCGGTCCGCGGCGCGGCTTCCAGGTTTCCGATTCCATGTTCAGGGCGCGGGATAGCTCGTCTTGCGACGACCCGCCTTCAGCGAAGTGCACCTTCATCCAGCAAACGCCCGGTGTCCGGTTTCTGTTCGCCCAGTTTTCGGCGCATGGTGGCGATCGCCTTGGCCAGCCGCGAGGCCACCGTCCCGGAGGGGATGCCCAACGCCTGCGCGATCTCGTCCCGGGTGTAGCCCTGGAAGTAGTGGAGCGCCACCACCGCGCGCAGCTTGGGGCTCAGCTCGGCCAGCGCCTGCTCCACCACGCTGCGCGCGTCGGCGGCCTCGTACTCGGTGTTGGAGGCTGGCGTGTACAGGCGCACCGGTAGCAGGCGCGCCAGCTTCTGGCGGCGCAGATAGGAGATGGCGGTGTTGACCGCGATGCGGTGCAGCCAGGCCCCGACCGGAGCGGTGGGCCGGTAGCCGTGACGTGCCCGGTAGGCCTTCACGAAAGCCTCCTGCGTGAGGTCCTCGGCGGCCCCGGAGTCGAGCACGATGGCGCGCACCGAGCGATACACGGCCGCGTACTCGCGCTCGTACAGCTCCCGGAACTGGGTGACGGGATCGAGCCCGCCGGCGGTCACGCCAAAGAGGTTAAGGCCGGGCGGGCGGCGAGGAATTCGGCAGATCGACGCACCGATGCGAAGGAAGGGGTGGCACTAGGAGGAGCGCAGCCCGAGCTGCGTGACGACGACGGGCCGGGCCCCCTGACGCGCGCAGCGGTCGGCTAGCTGGCGAAGGCCCGCTGCTCGCCCGGACTTGACCTCTGCAGGCTAGTCGTTAAGCGGGAGAAGGCTCGCGCCCGGTCGCGGCCGTCGTGCTTGGCCTCGTAGAGGGCCTGGTCAGCGCGGTCGATCAGCGACTCCACCGACTCCCGCCGCCGCCAGCCGGCCACGCCGGCGCTGGCGGTGATCTCGAGCAGCCCGGCCGAAGTGCGCACCGGGCGCAGGCGGATGGTGCGCAGGAGTCGCCAGGAGGCTTCCAGCGCCTGCTCTTCGGCAGCGTGGGAGAGGAAGACGCAGAACTCCTCCCCGCCCAGGCGGACGGCGAAGTCGCCGGCCCGCAAGCTGCTGCGCAGGCGGGCGGCAAACTCGGCCAGCACCAGATCGCCGACGCGGTGCCCGTGCCGGTCGTTGATCTGCTTGAAGTGGTCGAGGTCGAGGAGCACGACCGCGACCTGGAAGCCGTGGCGGTAGCACTGCTGCAGCAGATCCGCGCCCAGGCGCAGTCCTTCGCGCCGCGTCAGGACGGCGGTCAGGAAGTCGTAACCGCTCTCCTCGCGCAGCCGCCGGTGCGTGGCGCGCATGCGCATGAAGAGGTAGGCGCCGAGCACGAGCTCCGCGCACAGGACCAGGGTTGCGATGACTACGACGAGTGCGGCGACGGGCAACCGCCGCGCACCTTACGCGCCGGGCTCGGCTTTGCGCCCCCCTTAAGCCAGCTGGGCCGCCAGGCGCTCGGCGCCGGCAAAGCCGTGGTTGAGCGCGCGCACCCGGCCCTCTCCATCCAGGATCGCGGTGGTCGGCGCAGTCAGAACACCGAAGCGCGCCGCCACCTCGGGCCGGGCCGAGGCGTCGACCTCGATCACCCGAACGTCGCGCAGGAGCGCCCGCTGGGTGGCGCACTCGGCGCAGGAGGGCGTGCTGAAGAGCACCACGGCGGGGGGTCCGTCCGGGCGCGTGTCCAGCGCCTGCCAAACCTCGGCCGGCGCCAGCGCCCGAGCCCGGCGCGTGCGCGCGCCGGCCAGAGCCCGCGCGGCCAGCACGAGGAACGCCACGCCCAGGGCCACGGCCGCCAGGACTAGGAGCCGGTCCATCCCCTCCGGTCGAGCTGGACCGCCACGAAGCAGAGCGCGCAGAAGTCGAAGGCGGCGTCGAGCGCCACCATCGCCGCGATCAGGAAAGCGATCGCCCAGGCCGCCAGCGCGGCCTTGAAGAGCAGGAGGCCGGCCGCGGCCAGCCAGGCCGCGCCGCCGATCACGCGCGCCACCCGGCGGGTGTCGTGGTCCTCGACCCGCTCCCGGCGCTTCAGGATGCCGCGGGGCTCGAGCACCCGCCAGGTGAACTGGCGGACGACGTCGGCCGGCCACCAGAAGCGCCCGGCCAGCATGACGGCGCCGGCCAGGGCCAGCGGGATCGCGCCGCGAGAGCCGCCCAGCAGGAACCCGGCGACGACCAGCGCCACCATCGTCCACTGGTGCATCTTGCGCGCGGTCACATCGAAGGTCTGGATCGCCACAAAAGGTTTCAACGGGCGCGGACCGGCGCTTCTTCCAAGCCCGTAACCCCGCCCGGTAGCACCCCGTGTCATGACAGCACGCCCTCTCGCCCACACACTCGCGGCCCTGGGTCTCCTGGTCACCGCCGGCTGCGGTGGCTCCGCCTCTCCGGGTTCGTCGGCGGCGCAGAGCACGCCAACGCCCTCCCCCACGCCCGCGCCGGTGGTGCAGACGGCTACCGCGACGGTCGCCGGCCAGTCGATGACCATCCTGGTCGACACCAAAGGGATGACGCTATATCGCTGGACCAACGACAAGGCCGGCGCGTCCAACTGTGCGACGGCCTGTTTGGCGGTCTGGCCCCCGCTCGAGGTCACGGACGCCTCGGCCGCGCTGACCGGCGGCGCCGGAGTCACCGGCAAGCTGGCGACCACCAACGACGCCAACGGCAAGCCCCAGCTCACCTACAACAGCTGGCCGCTGTACTTCTACGCCAAGGACAAGAGTCCTGGCGACACCACCGGCCAGGGCGTCGGCGGCAAGTGGTTCGTGGTGACGCCCGACCAGGCGCCGCCCAGCTCTTAAACACTCCTTTCCACCCAAGGGTCCGGGCCCCCAGCGCGGGGGCCCGGATCCGATCTTGGCGTGGGTTATCAGCCAGCTTCCGCTGGCCTAGGGCGTGCCGTTCTGGTGGTCGACCGCGACCTCGGGCAGGATGTCCCGGTTCGCACGTCGTGGCCGTCCAGGGTCTTGATCTGGGTGTCGACGATGTTGCCGACGATCACGGGCGCGCCCCAGGTGGCGCCGTGGTCATGCGAGCGCATGACCGCGACCTGCTGCCGTTTGGCGCCAAGTCGCGTCAAGCTGTCCGCGGCCATGGTCGCGCGAGCCCTCAGAGTCGCGGTGCTGGTCTCCCTGGTGGTGCTGGTGATCTCGGTGACGGCCTCCAGCGCCGCCCTCGTCCTGGGTCCGGTCGCGACCGTGAGGACGGGTTCGGTTGTCTTCAGCCTGTTCACGGGCGGCGCCACATTGGTGCGCGGGGGCGTCGCGAGGGCTGGTCACTCCGGAGACCGCCTGGGTGACGGCGACACGGTGATGACCGGCGCCGATTCCAAGGCCGGCCTGCTCTACCAGGACGGCAGCGTGACCCGGCTGGACTCGGACACCACCGTCACCGTGCACGTGGCCACGAGCGCGGCCGGTACCGCCTTCGAGCAGAGCACAGGCCTGACCTGGAACCGGGTCCAGCAGCTGGTCGGCAGCCGGCGGTTCACGATCACCGGGCCAAACTCGACGGCGGCCGAGGTCCGTGGCACCGAGTTCGGCTACTACGTCGAGCACGACCCCGCCGGCAACCCGGTGATCTGGGTGGACGTCTGGAGCGGGCTGGTGCAGGTCACGGGCGCCACCGGCCCGCCGGTCGTGGGCGGCACGGGGCAGCGG
Source organism: Candidatus Dormiibacterota bacterium (assembly GCA_036378695.1). Classification (GTDB taxonomy): domain Bacteria; phylum Chloroflexota; class Dormibacteria; order Dormibacterales; family Dormibacteraceae; genus CF-28. The sequence goes on along the minus strand of DASUVY010000054.1, from coordinate 1,834 downwards.
GTGACGGTCCGCCTGGGCGAGGCGCCGACGAAGCCGGTGGCGATTCCCGCGCCCGACCGCCAGCTGTCCTTCACCGTCTTCAACCAGGCGCTCAACGCCGTGTCGGGCACGCCGGTCGCCTTCGCGGACGGCAGCCTCAGCCAGGGGGGTGCGGCGGCGCCGGGCTCGGTGCGAGCCGACGGGCGCAGCGACCTGGACTTCGTCCTTGCCTGGCCCGGGTCGACTTACCGCCTGACCGTGCGCGACCCGTCCGGCGCGGTTTTAGCGGCACCCACGTCTGCGGTGCCGCCGCTGGAGGTGCGGGTGCCGGCGGCTCGGGCCGGGACGTGGAGCTTCCTGGTCGAGGACCTGGCGTCGGCGCAACAGGAGGCGTGGTGGGTGGTGGTCGGCCGCACGCCGCACTGAGGTTGGGACCAGTGCCGGGGCGTGGTGGGCGGCCCGGGACTCGAACCCGGATGGGTCACCCCACACGCCCCTCAAACGTGCGCGTCTACCAGTTCCGCCAGCCGCCCGGCCGGGTGCTCGAGCACCTGCCCGCTAGAGGATTCGAACCCCTAACCTCATGGTCCGAAGCCATGCGCTCTATCCGTTGAGCTAAGCGGGCGCAGGGACCGAATTATAGGCAGCGCCCCCCGGGCCGCCGCCCCTAACGGGCCGCTGCTGCGACCGCCTCCACGCGCTCGTGGCGCAGCCCCCAGGCCGCGTAGCGAACCAGGCCCAGCGGGCGGTAGCGCTGGCGGTGGGCGCGGGTCCGCCGATCCAGGATGGACTCACGCAGGTCGCTGGCAGTGCGCCCGCTGAACGAGGTGTAGGCGCGGGCGACGGCGTCCAGGATGTGGGCGTCGGAGTTGCCCACCGCGGCCAGCCCGGTGGCCTCGGTCAGGCGGTGCGCCATCTGGTTGAAGAGATAGAAGCCGGGCGTCGAGTTCTCGACCTCGATGGCGTCGAAGTCGACCTCGCCCGCCAGCCAGCCCACGCCGTGGACGCGCCCGCGACCCTGGACCTGGCGCGCTGTGCGCCAAAAGGGGTGGGCGGCGATGGCCAGCCCGCCCTGCTCGTGGATCGCGTGCACGGTCGCCGCGGCCGACATCCCGGGCCGCACTCGGCGTTCCAGGAAGAGCCCGACGATGTGGCCGTCGCGGCTGGACACCTCCTCGCCGACGATGACCTCGGGCGCGTCCTTGAGGCCGGCCGCGAGATCGGCCGCGCGCAGGGCGCCCTGGATGGTGTCGTGGTCGGTGATCGCGATCACGTCCAGGTCGGTCGACTGGCGCGCGTACTCGACCAGGTCGGTCGGCGTCGGCCAGCCGTCGCTGAAGCAGGTGTGCAGGTGGAGGTCAGCAAGGCCCCTGGTGGGCATCGCCGGCATGTTAGGCAATGTGCCCGTCAGACCCCGATCTTTTGACGATGAAGTGGCGGATAAGAAGAAAGGGCGGCCGCCGGACGCATCCAGCAGCCGCCCCCATGCACAGAGGTGCTCTAACTAGCGGCGCCTCCGGGAGGAGATGCCTCCGAGAACCAGGAGCAGGAGTCCGACGAGGGCCCCGATGATCGGGAGCCCGGTGGCCGCCAGGGCGCCGCCCTGCGCAGCCGCTCCGCCGGTCGCGGTCTCGCCCGCAACTCCGCCAGTCGCGGTCTCACCCGCGACCCCGCCCGTCGCGCCGCCGCCCGTCGCGCCGGCACCCGTGCCGGTGTTCCCAACGGCTGCGTTCACGCCGCCGGTGTTGATGTTGTTACCGCCGGTGTTGGCGTGGCCTACACCGGTACTGCCCGTGGTCAGGCTGGTGGACAGCCCGTTCGAGCCCGCGGTCTCGGTTGCGCCCTGGCCGCCACC
>DASUVY010000053.1:0-17950 GCA_036378695.1 Candidatus Dormiibacterota bacterium | reverse complement strand
AGGCTCCGGCCTCAGCCTGGCGGTCGTCGAGAACCGCCTGGTCGGCGGCGAATGCCCCTACTGGGGCTGCATCCCCTCCAAGACCATGATCCGTTCCGCCGAGACGGTGGCCGAGGCCGGCCGGGCCCGCACCCTGGCCGCCTCTCAGGTGGAGTGGACGGTCGACTTCCCCAAGGTCTCCAAGCGCGTGCACTGGATGGCCCGCGACCTGGACGACACCAACGCGGCCAGGTCGCTGGAGGGCACCGGCGGGCGCCTCTTCCGGGCCACCGCGGTCTATCGGGGCGACCACGCCGTCGAGCTCGACTCCGGCGACCAGCTGCGCGCGCGGCGCGCGGTCGTGATCGCGACCGGGACCAGCCCGGCGGTGCCGCGGCTCCAGGGCCTGGACCAAGTGACCCACTGGACCAACCGGGAGGCCGTGCTGGCCGAGCGCCTTCCCGGCACGCTGGCCGTGGTCGGCGGCGGCGCCGTGGGCGTCGAGCTGGCGCAGGCCTTCGCCCGCCTGGGGACGCGCGTCACCGTCCACCAGGCCATGCCCCGGCTCATCCACCTCGAGGAGCCCGAGGCCGGCGACATCCTCGGCGCCGCCTTCGCGGACGAGGGCATCGAGGTGCGCACCGACGCTCACCTGGAGCGGGTCCCGGAGGCCGACGTGGTCCTGATGGCCACCGGCCGGACGCCCAACACCGACGGGTTCGAGATCGACAAGAACGAGCGCGGCTGGGTCACGGTCGACCGCCAGACGCTGGAGGCGTCGGAGCCCGGCGTCTTCGCGGGCGGCGACGTGAACGGGATCTACGGCTTCACCCACGTCAGCTGGTACCACGGCCAGGTGATCGGGCGGCGGCTGCGGGGCGAGCAGGCGGTTGCCGACCACGAGGCCATCCCGCGCGTCACCTTCACCGATCCCGAGGTCGCTTCGGTGGGCCTGTCCGAGCAGCAGGCGCGCGAGCGCGGGCTGGAGGTGAAGACGGCCGTCGCCGACCAGGCCCAGACCGGCCGCGGCTACATCCACGACCTCAAGAAAGGCTTGGTCAAGCTGGTCGCCGACCGCCGCGCCGGTGTGCTGGTGGGCGCCACCATCGTCAGTCCGCGGGCCGGCGAGATGGTGGGCGAGCTGGCGCTGGCCATCAAGGCGCGCGTCCCGCTCACCGTGCTGGACGACACCGTGCACGGCTTCCCCACCTTCTCGCGAGTCCTCCAGGGCCTCTTCGCGGAGCTCGTCGGATAGGGGGAGTCCTGTGGCGGAGCCCGGACTTCTTAAAGTTCTGGGCCGGCCAGACGGTATCTCTCTTCGGCGACCAGTTCAGCAACCTGGCGATCCCACTGACCGCGGCGCTGACCCTGCGCGCCTCGCCGTTCGAGATGGGCCTCCTGGGCGTCGCCCAGTTCCTGCCCGGGCCGCTCTTCGGGTTGGTGGCCGGGGTCTGGGTGGACCGCACGCGCCGCCTGCCGGTCGTGGTCTGGTCGCAGCTGGTGAACATGTTCGCGCTGGCCACCATCCCGATCGCTGCGCTGGCCCACCTGCTGACGCTGCCCCAGCTCTATGCGGTGGCCTTCCTGACCGGCACCGGCTACGCGGTGGCCCGCATCTCGCAGGTTTCCTACCTGCCCACGCTGGCGGGCCGCGAGAACCTGGTCGAGGCCAACGCCAAGTACCAGACCAGCATGACCGTGGCCTCGCTCGCCGGCCCCGGCCTCGCCGGGCTGGCCGTGCAGGCGCTGACCGCACCCATCGCCATCGCCTTTGACGCCTTCTCCTTCCTGGTGGGTGCCGCCAGCGCGGCCTTGATCCGGCTGCGCGAGCCCGACCACGCGCCCGTCGCGCAGCGCCGCGTGCTCGAGGAAGCCCGCGAGGGTTTGGCCTTCCTCTGGCGGCACCCGCTGGTGCGCTCGATCAGCCTCACCATCCTGGCCGCCAACACCGCCGGCCGCCTCAGCTCCGCCGTGTTCGTGCTGCTGTTCGTGGGCCGGCTCGGCCTCTCGCCCACGCAGCTGGGCCTCACGTTCGCGGCCGCCAGTCTCAGCTCCCTGGCGGGCGCGCAGCTGGCCAAGCCGCTGATCGAGCGCTTCGGCCTGGGACCGATCATGGTCGCCGGCACCTTGCTGCTGGCCGTCGGTGGGACCCTGACCGTCCCGGCCGCGCTGGCGCCCAGGCCGTGGATCTTCCCGCTCCTGGTGGCTGGATCCCTTGTGCTCGGCTTCGGCCTGATGACCTACAACGTCAACCAGCAGGCCATCCGCGGCGCCGTCACGCCCAACCAGCTGCTGGGCCGCGCTTCGGCCGGCCTGTTCGTCCTGGTGGCGGTGGGCAACGTGCTGGGATCCCTGGCCGGCGGTCTCCTGGGCCAGACCATCGGGCTCTTCTGGACGGTCGTCGTGGCCGCCGCGGTGGGCGCCACCGCGGCCCTGCCGGCGATCTTCTCGCCCCTGCGCCGGCTACGCGCCCTTCCGGCCGCGGAGTAGCAGCGCCAGCGCCGGGAAACGGTAGCCCTCGCCGTCGGGCTCCCGGTAGCGCTCGATCTCGGCCACCAGGTCGGACTCGAAAGCCTTGCGTTCGCCGGCCTCGAGGGCGTCCAGGATGGTGTTGGTGGTCGGGGAGTTGTGGATGCCCTCCATGGCTCCGGCTGTGTCCCGGGCCTGCACCTCGAGAGGGATCTCTTCCACCTCCGCCTCCAGGCCGGCACCACGGGCCGCGCCGGCCAGAGCCGCCGCGTCGGCCAGGCTGAACGGACGCCCGACCTGCGCCTCGGGTGCGCGCAGGCGCCCCGTCCGGCGGGCCACCGCCACGCTCAGGGAGAGGAACGGGTTGAGCTCGGCCGCCGCCCAGACCAGCGCGCCGAAGCGTCCCCCCGGCTTCAGAACCCGCCGTATCCCCGCCAGGGCCGCTCCCAGGTCTGGTACGAACTGCAGGGAGAAGCGGGCGATCACGGCGTCGAAGGATTCCGGCTCCAGGCCCACGAGCGCGCTGGCGTCCTGGCGCTGGCACTCCACATTGGTGAGCCCGGCCGCGGCCACGGCCTCGGTCGCGGCCCGCAGCATGGCTTCGGAGACGTCCGTGGCGAGCACGCTGCCCGCTGGCCCCACCCGCTGTGCTGCCAGAAGCGCGGTGTCGCCGGTGCCCGTGCCCAGGTCGAGCACGCGGGCGCCGGCCACCACGCCGGCCGCGTCGAGCATGCGCTCGGTGGCGGGGGCCAGGAAGCGCGCCCGTCGCTCGGCGTTGGCGCGCCAGCGGGCGGCGGTCTCGGCGGACTCGAAGACGCTTTCGGTCATGGTGCAGGCGGCAGCGGCTCGCCGCGGTCCAGCATCGCACGCAGCGCGTCCACGCCGGCGACGTAGTCGGCGGTGTCGTAGGCGTAGCCGTTCTGCGCCAGCTCGCCCGGACCTTCGTAGTAGGCGGCCAGCCCGGCGTCGACGTCGCCGCCCTGGTCGTCGATGTAGGCGCGCAGGATGGCCGCGCCCAGGTCGGCGTTCTGGGCAGCGTCGTGGAGGTCGACCGGGTGCCCGACCAGCCGTGGCGCCAGGTCGGCCGCCACCTCGGGCTGGATCTGCATCAGGCCGATGGCGCCGGTGTCCGAGACCCGGCCCTCGTCCCAACCGGATTCCCAGTACGCAGTGGCCTCGACCAGGCTGCGCGGCAGCCCGTGGCGGTCAGCGGCCAGGTCGAGGTCGGTCCGGGCGTCGGGGGCCGGCCCGGCCTGGGGCCGGTCGATGGCCGAGGTCACCGTCACCGGCGGCCGAAGCGCCGGGGGCAGGTTCGCGATCGCGGTCAGGAAGAGCGCCCAGATGCCGAGCGCGAGGGCGAGCTCCAACCATCGGAGGAGGCGCACCTGTCCCAGGCTACTAAAGGGGGTCCCCACGAAGCCTGCTTCGTGGGGTGATAACCACTCCTTGCCAACCCGACGCAACCCCGGTTGGAGGCATCCTAGAATGCCGGTGATGGCCCAGCTCATGGCCGAGGCCGACCTGCTCGACGCGCTCGACGAGGTCGCCACGCCGGGCGCCGAGCAGCCGGCCCAGCGCCTCGAAATCTTCGACTACGCCATCGCCAGCACCCTCGACGTAGCCGAAAGCTGAACGGCCGGCCTCCCCTCGACGGCGTTCGGGTGGTCGAGGTCGGCAACTTCATGGCCGGCCCCTTCTGCGCGCTGCAGCTGGCCGACCTGGGCGCGGACGTGGTCAAGGTCGAGAACCCGGCCAGCGGTGGCGACGAGGTCCGCCACACGGCGCCCTTCTTGGAGAGCGGCGAATCCTCCAACTTCGTCCGCCTGAACCGCCACAAGCGCTCGCTGGGGCTCGACCTCAAGGCCGCCGAGGGCAAGGAGGTGTTTCGGGACCTGGTGCGGCGCTCGGACGTCGTGGTCGAGAACCTGCGGCCGGGCACGATGGCCGACCTCGAGCTCGACTATCCGCGGCTGGCGCAGCTCAACCCCGGCCTGGTCTACGTGGCCGCCTCGGGCTGGGGCCAGGACGGGCCTTACAGCCACCTGGCCGGCCTCGACATCATGGCCCAGGGCATGAGCGGCCTGATGTCGATCACGGGCGAGCCGGGCCGCGACCCCGTCAAGGTCGGCGTGCCGGTGACCGACCTGGTCTGCGCGCTCTACGGCGCGCTGGCCTGCGTGTCCGCCCTGCGCGCCCGCGAACGCGACGGCCGGGGCCAGCTGATCGACGTCTGCCTCTTCGAGGCGGGGGTTTCGCTGGAGGTCTGGGAGGCGGGTCGCTACTTCGGCTCCGGCGAGATTCCCGGTCCGCTGGGCTCGGCGCACCAGACCTCGGCCCCCTACCAGGCGGTGCGCGCGGCCGACGGCTTCTTCACGGTCGGGGCCACCTCGATGCGCAACTGGGCGGCGTTCTGCCAGGCGCTGGAGCACCCGGAGTGGCAGGAGGACGAGCGCTTCCGGGACAACCCCAGCCGCCACCGCAACCGCGAGCAGCTGATCCCGCTGGTCGAGGCGGTGACCGTCACCCGGCCGCGCGCGCACTGGATCTCCGTGCTGCAGGCCGCCGGGGTGCCCTGCGGTGCCATCCAGCGCTACGACGAGGTGGCGGCCGACCCCCACCTGGCGGCGCGCGGCTTCTTCTGGGACGCGGACGGGATCCGCCAGGTCGGCAATCCCATGCGCTTCGGCGAGACCCCCGTCCGCCGCGAGCATGCGGGTCCGCGCCTGGGCGAGCACTCGGCGGAGGTGCTGCGCGAGCTGGGCCGGAGCCCTGAGCAGGTGGCCGACCTGCGGGCGCGGGGGGTGATCGTGTGTCCGTGACCGCCGAGATCCTGGACGAGCGGCGGGGTGCGGCCGGTGAGATCCGCTGGGTCACCCTCAACCGGCCGGAGGCCCGCAACGCGCTCACCTTCGCCATGTACGAGCGCGTGCAGGAGATCGCCGAGGAGGTCGACGCCGACCCTTCGGTGCGGGTCCTGGTCTTCACGGGCGCGGGGGGCAAGGCCTTCGCGGCAGGCACCGACATCTCGCAGTTCCGCGCCTTCGAGCGCGAGGAGGACGCGCTCGCCTACGAGGCGCGCATGGACCGGGTGCTGACCGCGCTGGAGAGCGTGCGCGTGCCCACCCTGGCGGCGCTGGCCGGCGCCTGCACCGGCGGGGGCGCCGGCATCGCCGCCGCCTGCGACCTGCGCATCTGCACGCCCTCGCTGAAGTTCGGTTTCCCGATCGCGCGCACGCTGGGGAACACGCTCTCGCTGGGCAACTTCGTGCGCCTCACCGCGCTCCTGGGCATGGCCCGGGTGAAGGACCTGATCTTCACGGCGCGGCTCCTGGACGCGCGGGAGGCCCTGGCCATCGGGCTGGTCAGCGAGATCGTGCCCTCCGAGGACGAGCTGCCCGGGCGCGCGCTGGAGCTGGCCCAGAAGCTCGCTGCCCACGCGCCGCTCACGCTCCAGACGACCAAGGAGGCGCTGCGCCGCATCCGCGCCCAGCTGACGCCGCCGGGCGGCGGCTCCGACCTCGTCCTCAAGGCGTACATGAGCGAGGACTTCAAGGAGGGCATCGAGGCCTTCTTCGCCAAGCGCCCCGCGGATTGGAAAGGCCGCTGAGAAGGTCGAAGCGTTCCGGTGGCGGCGCTCGGCAACTGCTCGCACTGGTGGTGCTCGCGGCGCTCCTGGGGGGTCTTGTTTACCTCCAACTCAAGCGCCCGATCCCGCCGGTGACGGCCCGCCAGACCATCGCGGCGCGCACCACCCTGGGCGGCCCGCGACCCAACCTGCCCTGGCCGCAGCAGGGCATCGGCGCCCTGGGGGTCACCGGTCTCGGGCTGATCGAAACCAGCCCCGGCGAGCGGACCCTGCCCATGTGGAGCATCGCCAAGGTCATGACCGCGCTGGTGGTCCTCGACGACAAGCCGCTCCAGAAGGACCAGCAGGGGCCGAGTATCACCGTCGGCGCCGCCGACGTGCAGGTCTACCAGCGCGACCTGGCGGACAAGGAGTCGGTGGTCCAGGTGCGGGCGGGCGAGCAGCTCAGTGAGTTCCAGGCCCTGCAGGCTCTCCTGATCCCCAGCGGCAACAACATCGCCGAGCTGCTGGCGACGTGGGACGCCGGGAGCGTAGACGCCTTCGTGGCCAAGATGAACGCCAAGGCCAAAGCGCTGAAGCTGACCAAGACCACCTTCGCCGACACCAGCGGCGCTTCCGAGCAGACGGTCTCCACGCCGACGGACCTCACTCGCCTGGCGCTGGCGGCGGTCGCCAACTCGGTGGTGGTCGAGATCGTGGCCGAGCCCGAGGCCACGCTGCCGGTCGCCGGCCGCGTCTTCAACGTGGACGCGTCGCTGGGCCAGGGTGGCGTGGAGGGCATCAAGACCGGCTCCAACCCCGGCCAGGGCGCCGCCTTCATGTTCTCGGCGCCGCTCAAGATCGCCGGCCGCGTGGTGACGGTGGTGGGCACCGTCATGGGCCTCGACACACTGGACGAGGTTTTCGCCGCCAGCCGGCGCCTGATCGACTTCGCCGGCCAGGCCGTGCAGGTGACCGACGTGGTCAAGGAAGGCATCGTGGTCGGCCTGTATGAGAGCCCCTGGGGCGGCCGGGCGACCCTGCTCACCACCCAGACCGCCTCGCTGGTGACCTGGCCCGGCGTCGAGCTGCAGCGCCGCCTGGAGGCGCCGGCCGCGGCGGCGCCCATCAAGTCAGGGGCGGCGGCGGGCGACCTCGAGCTGAAGCTGGGCGATCAGGACGTGCGGGTGCCGGTGGCCACCGATTCGGCCATCAGCCCGCCCACCACGGCCTGGCGCCTGACCCGGCTGGGCTGACCCAGGCTCACGCGCAGGCAGAGGTTGGCGGCGGCCGTGAAGACGAGGCCGGTGACCGCCGCGTGCAGCAGCTCGGGGATCAGGGAGAAGCCGCCCCAGACCAGGTAGGCCCCGGCCAGCGCCTGGACCAGGATCAGCCCCACCAGGAGCCAGCCGCCGAGCAGCAGGTCGCGCCGGGCCGACGCCACGATGCTGACCAGGAGCACGAAGCCCAGCGCCAGCAGGAGGGCCATTCCCGCCAGGCCCCGGTGCAGCAGGTTGACCGGCGACGCGCACAGCGGCCAGCTGGCGCAGCCTGTTGCGGCGCCCACGTGCCGGATGTACGCGCCCGAGTACACGAGCACATAGAGATACCCGGCCAGGCCCCAGGCCCCAGCCATCACGGCCCGGCTCACCGCCGCGGGCGCGGGCGCATCCAGCAGGCCCAGGTAGACGGCCACCAGGACCGTGGAGGCCAGGGCCACCAGCGAGATCCCGAAGTGCAGCGCCAGCACCACCGGCAGCTGCGGGTACTTGACCGCCCAGGCGCCCAGCCCGGCCTGCAGGAGCAGGAAGAGCACCATCAGCGGCACCAGCACCCGAACCGGCCGCCGGCTCCAGTACCAGGCGGCCGTGAGCACCGCCAGGACCACGATCAAAACGCCCTCCACGGCCGTGATCGCGCGGTGCGAGAACTCGATCGCGGTGGCCACCGCGAAGTCCGGAACGAAGCGGCCGTGGCACAGGGGCCAGTCCCGCCCGCAGCCCTCGGCCGAGCCCGTGGTGGTGACCGTGACGCCCATCACCAGTACCAGGAACATGCCTGCCGCGGCGACCCAGGCGAGCCATCTGAGGACCGTCAAGCGGGTCATGGGAGCGAGGTTACCCCCGGAGGCTCCGACCCGTTAGGATGGCCGCGGCCGCTGCGGGGCGGTCGTTTACACAATCCAATAGGGGTGCATGGCATGGAAGTACAAGAAATGACAGAGGAGACGCAGCAGGACATTCAGAACGACACTCAGCAGTACTCGGGCAAGCGCCACCGCGGCGCCGAGAGCAGCAACGGCGGATCCGGCGGCGGCATCGTCCTGGGGCCGCGCGACAGCCTGGTCGGCAAGCTGACGACCGAGGGCGACGTCCGCGTGCAGGGCACGCTGGAGGGCGAGCTGGCCGCCGCCGGCGACGTGTGGATCGAGGACAAGGCCACCGTGAAGGCCAGCGTCGAGGGCCGCAACGTCAACGTGCGCGGCGACCTGGAGGGCGACCTGGTGGTGAAGGACCGCCTGCTGCTGGCCGGCTCCGGCAGCGTGCAGGGCAACGTGCGCGTGCGGCGGCTGGCCATCGAGGATGGGGCGACCCTCAACGGCAACGTCAGCATGTCCAAAGGCGAGGGCTAGCCGCCACTGCGCGTAACCCTCCGCGCGCCCGCTCCGTTGCAGGCGGCGATGAGCTTCTTTTATCGCGTCCTGATCAGCGGCCTGGGGACCGCCCAGCGTGCGGCCGGCAACACTCGCATACGTCTTCACATCCGCCGGGCCAAGCTGTCCCTGGAGCGGCAGCGGGACGCGGAGGAAGCCGCGGCCTGACGACCTAGGGGCGGGGCATGCCCCGCCGCGTCCGACGCCTGTCCGTCGATCTCCACGGCCACGACGTGGTCACGGCACTTGAGCTCGCCATCGTGCGGGTGTCCGAGGCTCATCGCAACGGCTACGAGGAGGTGGAGCTGCTGCACGGCGCGGCCGACGTGGAGGAGCCCGTCGAGGAGGGCCGCGGCCGCATCAAGTGGGAGCTGCGCCGCATGGCGCGCGCGGGCCGCTTCAACCAGTGGATCGAGCCCGACCGGACGTGGGAGAAGGCCGCATCGCTGGTCCTGCACCTGAAGCCGGTCGCCCAGGCGCGGCCGCAGGGTTGGTCGCGGGAGCCGCCCCACCGCCACCGGCGGTAGGGCCCAGGGCTCAGTCCAGCTTCCCGGTCCGCCTCAGCAGCGCCGCCCGCGCCTGGTCGCGGGCGTCGCGCTCGCGCGCCTTTTCGCGCAGCTTCTCCACCTCGGCCGCCGGCCAGACCACCACCCCGTCGGCGTCCGCCACCAGGTAGTCGCCGGGCGCGATGCTGACGCCGCCGATCGTCACCGGGTTGCCGACGTCGGGCTTGGCCTTCTTGACCGGGGCCAGCGTGGTCGTCCCGCGGCACCAGGCCTTCAAGAACTGGGCCACCTCTTCGGAGTCGCGGACGAGCCCGTCGGTGACCAGGGCGGTGAAGGCCTTGATGGAGAGCGCCTCGGCGACCAGCCCGCCCAGCACGGCGGCGTCGGATTCGGCGGCCCCCGCCACGACCAGGATCGGCCCGCCCTGCGGCCCCGCCTCCAGCGCCGCCCGCACCGAGGAGTTGTCGCCCGGCGCCACCGCGCAGGTGCTGACCGTGCCGACCAGCCGGGCGTCGTGGCGCAGCGGCCGGATGCCGGTCGGCAGCACGCCCTTGCCCTCCGCGGCGTCGGCCGCCAGCGCCGCCGTCAGCCATACGTGGTCAACCACTGCGGCCGGTAACGTTAACCGCCGCTTGGCCTTCCGCGCAGTCCTCTTCGACTTCGGCCAGACGCTCTTCCAGGCGCCGGACGCCGCGGGCGTCATGGTCGAAGCCGGCGTCGCTCCGGCCCTGGCCGAGCGGCTGTGGCAGGAGATCTGGGCGCGCGCCCTGACCGCCGAGGAGCTCGCGAAGGGACGCGATCTCTCGGAGGAAGCGCACCGCCGCCACTGGCTGGAGCTGCTGGCCGCCGCCGAGCCGCACGCGCCCGGAATCTCCGCCCGGCTCTACGAGGCCGTGATGCGGATCGAAGCCTGGATTCCCTTCCCCGACACCGCGGACGTGCTGGCCGCGCTGGACGCGGCGGGCGTCCGGGTCGGGATCGTCAGCAACACCGCCATGCCGCTGCGCGCCGCCCTGGACGCGCACGGCCTGAGCGCTCACGTCGAGGCCTGCATCGAGTCCTACACGCTGGGCATCGAGAAGCCCGACCCGCGCATCTTCGCGGCCGCCTGCGCGGCCTTGGGGTGCGAGCCGGCCGAGACGCTGATGGTGGGCGACAGCCATCTGGCCGACGGCGCGGGCGTGCTCGGCGGCCTCACGGTCCTGCTGCTGCCGCCTGTGCCGCGGGGCGCGGCGCGCGGGCTGGACGCGGTCCTGGACCTCCTTCAGATCCGGCGGCCGGCACCTTCCCAATAGGGCTCGCGGATCTTGCGCTTGAGCAGCTTGCCGGCCTGGTCGCGCGGCAGCTCGGCGACGAAGTCGACGGAGCGCGGGCGCTTGTAGTCGGCCAGGCGCTCGCCGCACCAGTCGATCAGCTCCTGCTCGCCGGCGGCCGCGCCCGGCTGCAGCGCGACCACCGCCTTCACCGATTCCCCCCAGTCCGCGTCGGGCACCCCGATCACGGCCGCGTCGCGCACCGCGGGGTGGGCGTGGAGGGCCGCCTCGACCTCCGCCGGGTAGATGTTGACCCCGCCCGAGATGACCATGTCGATCTTGCGGTCGCAAATGTAGTAGTAGCCGTCGGTGTCCCGGTAGGCGATGTCGCCGACCGTGAAGAAGCCGTCGCGCTGGCTGCGCTCGGTCGCCTCGGGGTTGTTGTAGTAGGTGGCCAGGCTGGAGTTGCGCACCCAAAGCAGGCCCGGCTCACCGTCCCGGACGGGCCGGCCGTCGTCGTCCAGGAGCAGGATCTCGGTGGTCTCGGTCGGGCGGCCGCAAGAGCCCGGCTTGAGCAGCTGCTCCTCGGGCCGCAGGACCAGGTTCACACCGGTCTCGGTGGCGCCGTAGAACTCGAACAGCGCGTCCGGGAAGGCCGCCACCGCGCGCTCCTTGAGTGAGAACGGGAAGGGTGCGGCGCCCACGATCAGCGCTCTCAGCGAAGAGCTGTCGTAGCGCGCGCGTACCTCCTCCGGCAGGTCCAGGATGCGCTGGACCAGCACCGGCGCCATGAAGGTGGTGGTGCAGCGGCGCTCGGCGATAAGCCGCAGCGCCTGCTCGGCGTCGAACTTGGGCATCACGACCACCGTGCCCCCGAGCAGGATCGTGAGCAGAGAGAAGTACCCGACGGCGCTGTGATAGCCGGGTCCGGCCATCAGGTGCACGTCGTCCGGCCGCAGCCCGAAGATCTGGATGCTCTGGAGCGCCAGCTCCAGGCCCACGCCCTGCTTCCGGAAGGCGCCCTTGGGGTGGCCGGTCGTGCCGGAGGTGTAGATCATGGAGGCGCCCAACATCCCGCCCCCGGACGCCTCCGTTTCTTCGGCGGTGGCCAGCAGCTCCTCGTATCGCAGCCAGCCCGGCGGCGGATCGGCGGCCCCGATCGCGATGTAGTGGCGCTCGCCCTCCACCTCGGTGCGCGCCGCCTCGACCACGGGCACGAATTCGGGGCCCGCGAAGACGATGCTGGCGCCGCTGTCGTTGAGGATGTAGGCGACCTCCGGCCCCCGCAGCCGGAAGTTGATCGGGACGCCGATCAGTCCCGCCTTGCGCAGGCCGCCCGAGATCTCGTAGCCCGCGATCGAGTTGTAGGCCATGACCGCGGCCCGGTCGTCGGGCTGCGCGCCGAGCGCCGCCACCGCGTGCGCGACCCGATTGGCGCGACCGTTGAGCTGCGCGAAGGTCACCTCCTGGCCGGCACAGATCAAAGCGGTGCGGTCGGGCTGGTTCTGGGCATGCAGGGAGAGGATGTCGGGCTGCGGGCCGCTCGCCATGCGCCCATGCTAGGGCGGCGTTGTGATGGGTCGAATTCCGACCTTGAGGCTGTAACATCACCGACTCGTGAGCAAACGGCGTCCGGTCAGCGTGATGCTGGTCGAAGACGACGCCTCGATCGCACAGCTTTACTCGATGAAGCTGCGCATGGACGGCTACTCGGTCCACCTGGCCGCCGACGGCACCACCGCCGACGTGATCTTCGAGAAGGCTTCGCCCGACGTGGTCTGCGTGGACAGCCGGCTGCGCGGTGAGTCGGGCCGGGGATGCGCCGAGCGCTACGCGGGCGCCGGCTCCATCGTGCTGCTGTTGACCAACGACCAGGAGAGCTTCGAGCACCCGCCGACCGGCGTCGCGCGCTCACTGCTCAAGTCACGCACCAACCCTGGACAGCTCTCGGCGACGATCGCGCAGCTGGTAACCACTAAACGTCGCTGACGTTGCAGTTAGGGCCGGCTTCGCCGGCCCGTTTGGGTCCGTGATCCAAGCGTTGGAGACAGCGTGTGGCGGCGTAGGCCGGAAGGGGGCACGCGGGGGGAACCGGGACGGTTCCAGCCCGCGAAGCGAGGCGGAGCGAGCGTTCAGACGTCGCTGAACTTCTGGGTGTTGCCCATCCCCTGCCAGGCGTAGGCCTGGATGTTGGAGAGGATCTGCTTCTGGTGGTTGCGGTCGTGATGCACCCACTCCTGTAGCAGCTCACGCACGGTGACCGGGCCGACCGTCACGTGCTCACCGCCTCGGTCCAACGACTCCTCGGACAGACCCTCCACGAGCTCCACCGAGAGCACGCGCTCGGCGAGGAGCTCCGCAAGGACCTGGACGCCCGGCCGCTCGCAGTCCCGGCGCTCGCGCGTGACCTCTTCCTGGTCCCAGGTCTCCAGGCGGGGATGGTCGGCTTCCAAGATGAGCCGGATGCGGCCGGCGAAGCCGCGGCGCTCTGCCTCCAGGAGATGGCCGAGCACCTCGTTGACGCACCACTCGCCCGGCGCGGGGTGCCACCGCCGGACCTCGTCGGGCAGCGCCTCGACCTCGTTCTTGAGCTCGCCCGCGGTCGCTGCCAGCAGGCGCGCGACGGCGGCGGTTTCGAACCCCGGCATCGCCGGAGCATAGGTGTTACGCCTGCCCGCGTGCCATCGTTGAGTCAGAGGTGAAAGCGCTACTGCTGGCCGCCGCGGGACTCGCCCTGCTGGGCTGTGGCGCGGTGGCCCATACGCCGGCCGGTCCCAGCTCGCCCTCGGCGGCCGCCGGCGGTCCTAGCGTGACCGACACCGACGAGAACAAGACGCTCACCTACCACGTTGGCGACACCTTCGAGCTGGTCCTGCACGAGCAGACCGGCTGGACCACGTGGGAGAACGTGACCCCCAGCGACCGCACCGTGCTGCAGCCCATGGTCGACACCCACGCGGCGGCCGTACGCGGCGTGACCCTGGCCAGGTTCAAGGCCGCGGCGACCGGCACCTCCGACATCACGGCCAGCGCCAGCATGGCCTGCAGTCCCGGAGTCGCCTGCCCCGCGCTGGCGCGCGTCTGGAAGGTGACGATCCAGGTCGTCTAGCCCAGCGCGCCTCGCAGCGTTGCCGCCACGGCGTCCAGCTCGGGACGCGCCGGCATGTCTTCGTAACCCGGCGGGAAGGTGAGACCGAAGCCGTCGCCGTGGTTGCGGGGGATCACGTGCACGTGGAAGTGGGGCACGTCCTGGAACGCCGCCTCGCCGTCTGCGACCAGGATGTTGATGCCCTCCACGGGCAGGCCGCTGTGGCGCAGCGCCAGCGCCAGCCGCCCGACCAGTTGCCAGGTGCGGTGGAGGGTGACGTCGTCGTACTCGTGCATCAGCATTCGGTGCGTGCGCGGCACCACCAGCAGGTGGCCGCGGTTGACGGGCTGGATGTCCATGAAGGCCAGCATCGCCTCGTCCTTGTAGACGAAGGACGCCGGCGACTCGCCGCTAGCGATCTCGCAGAAGACGCAGTCCAAAGCGGCTCAGTTTAGGAGGGCGGGAAGGACCTGCGGAAGGCTCTTAGCGATCTTCACGCGCGGGTCCGCGACCTGGCGCCGGGTGCGCGAGACCCAGACCGCGCGCCCGAAGCCGGCGGCCAGGGCGCCCGAGATGTCGAACTCCCACCGGTCGCCGACCATGGCGGCTTGCGCCGGCACAGCGCCCGTCACGGACAGGGCGGCGGCGAAGGCACGGGTGTCGGGCTTGTGGAAGCCGATCTCCTCGGTGACGATCACGCCCGCGACCAGGTGCAGCAGCCCGGTCTGCTCGGCCTTGATCCGCTGCGGGTCCACGGTTCCGTTGGTCAAGATCACCGTCGACAAGCCGGCCTCGCGCAGATCCACCAGCAGGCGGCGCGCACCGCGGCGCAGGTTGATGGCGCCGGCGACCTCGCGATAGGCCAGGTCGGCCTCGCGCGCCAGCGCCGGGTCGGCGAGCCCGGAGTCGGTCAGCCGGCCCAGGCGCAGGTCCTCGATCCCCACACCGCCCGTGCTGAAGCGCTTCCACCAGCGCCGGTCGGCGCGGGCGAAGTCGCGCGCGGCCACGCCGTAGCGGCTGAGCGTTCGCCGTCCGCGAGCCCGGGCCTGGGCGCTGGCCAGGAGGGTGTCGTCGAGGTCGACGACGACCGTCCGGAGGATCAGCTGGCGGCTTCCGCCGGTGCCTCCGGGGTGGCCGGCGTGGAGCGCCGGCGCCGCCGCCGCCGCGGGGCCGAGGGCTCAAGTGCCGGCACTTCCCCGTTGGGGGTGGGCTCCCGGGCCTCGAGTGCCGGCACTTCCGGCATGGCGGCACCGCCTTCGCCGGTCTGGCCCGGACCCCGCCGCCGCCTGCGGCCGTGGCGCCGAGAGCCGCGCTTGGGCCGCGAGAGGCGCTGGACCTGGGAGCGGATGCCGACCCGCTGGCAGGCGGTCACCACCGCGCCCACGCCCGCCACCAGGCCCTCCTCCTTGGCGTGCTCGAAGAGCGGTCCGAAGAGCTCGGGCGCGCCGCCGATCACGGTCTTGGAGTCGCCCACGATCACCAGCAGCTTCTTGGCCCGGGAGATGGCGACGTTGACGCGGTTGGGGTCGTTCAGGAAGCCGATTGCGGCCCGGTCGTTGGAGCGCACGAGCGAGAGGATGACGCCGTCCGACTCCCGACCCTCGAAGGCGTCGACCGACTCCACGTCGTCGGGCGGCACGATGCCCTTCAGCGCCGAGACCAGGCGGTTTACCTGGGAGGCGTACATGGCGATCACGGCCAGCTTGGCCTTGCGGACACGCTTGCGAATGATGGTCGTGATGTCCTTGCAGAGTGCGACCTCGAACTCGTTGGCGACAGATTTCTGGGCGTCCCGGTACTCGTCCTGGGCGCCGGTGTCGACCCAGACCAGCTCGCGGTCGAAGGGCCAGGGCAGCGGCATCCGCGGATGCGGGGCCTCGTGGATGAGCTTGCCTTCGTAGAAGAGGTCGGAGACCACCCGCCCGATCGGCTCCCGCATCCGGTACTGGCGGGGCAGCATGATCCGCGACTGCTGTGGCACCTGGTCCCACATGAACCCGTAGAAGCTGCCGTCGCGCACCTGCACGTCGAGATCGCTCTTGATCTCGTAGGTCATGGCCGCCTCTTCCATGACTGGCGGCAGCTGGTTCAGGTCGCCGATCATGACCCAGCGCTTGGCCAGCGGCATCAGCGCCAGCGCCTCGTTGGCGCGCACCTTGTTGGCCTCGTCCAGGATCAGCCAGTCGAAGACGCGGAAGCGCAGCCGGCTGTCGATGGCCAGCCGGTTGCAGGTGCCGGCGACCAGGTTGTAGGGATCCAGGTCGTCGCCTTCTACCAGCGTCTGGCGCAGCCGGCGGGGCACCTTCATGAGCTCGGCGATGCGGGCCTGGCGCACGTGGCTGAAGCCCAGCAGCCGCTCCTGGCCCGTGTCGACGGCGTCGTTGGAGTGCGAGCTGAGCAGGATGGTGGCGTCGTTCTGGCGGCCCAGGATTCGCCTGATCGACTCCACGATGGCGGTCGTCTTGCCGGTCCCGGGCGGCCCCTGGATCAGGTAGAGCTGGCCAGGCCGCATGCCCATCACGCGCGCCACCGCCTCGGCCTGCTCCTCGTTGGGGTCGGGCAGGTGGTGGGCGCGCTTGCCCTCCAGGGTGAGCCGGGGCGGGCTGCCCAGCCAGCCGGGGTCGGCCAGCTCGGCGGCCACGGCGCCGGTGCGCGGGGACCCGATCTGGAGCTGGCGGATGACCGAGCGCTGGGCTTCGAACATTTCCACGCTCGCCGTGGGCAGCACCACGCCCTCGTCCGGCAGTGGGTCGTAGCGCCGGAAGGAGACCACCAGGTTGGGGCCCTGGACCCGCTCCAGCGACATCCCTCGGTACTCGGGGAAGCCGGGCGAGCGCACGGTCAGGGAGTCGATGCCGCGGTAGATGCGTGCGTCGGAGCCGTCGACCAGGCTCAGCACCGCCCGCACGTACTCGCCGCCGCGCATGTCCTCGCCGCAGTTGGGGCAGTGGATGCCGTTGCTGGTGGGTGAGATCTCCTCGCACTTTGGGCACTCGATCCACTGCTCGGTCGCCTCGTAGCGGCGCACGGCCGCCTCGGCCAGCGACTCCCGGTAGTCGCGCAGGTGCTCGATGAAGCGCATCGTGGAGTCGAGGATCGGCTGGGCCTTGCCCTCCTCGCGGAGCTGGATGGCGGTGAAGCCCTCGAGGTCGCCGTCCCACTCCTGGACCAGCTGCAGCTCCTGCCAGCGCAGGCGCAGGCGCGACTTCTCCATCTCGTAGGGCTTGTCGAGCTGCTGGAAGTCGGTGATCTCCAGCGCCAGGCCGCGGGGCGTGCGGCCCAGCTTGCCGGTGATCAGGGTGTCGCCGACCTGGCCGATGAACTCCAAAGGCCGCTCCGGCTTCTTGACCTGGTAGGTGCCGTCGATCTCCTTGGCCTCCTCCAGGATCTGGCGCAGGTACTCGGCGCCGCCCAGCGCCTGCAGGGCCGCGACCTTGACGGCCGCGGGCGTGTCAGGGCGGATGCGGATGCCGAGGCGTCCGGACTGGATGACCTCGCCCGGGATCTCGGGATCCCAAAGCGGGAGTACGTCGCCAGGGTTGGGCGTGCTCATGGGTGCACAGAAAGTTCCAATGTGGTGGAGGGAAGGAGGGGTCCCGTCGGCGGGACCAGCGACCCAACGGCCGGCGCCCACATTAGTGGATCGATCCCCAGGTTCGCAATAGGGATCCTACCCGGCGGGCCCGGAATACAACCCTGGCTGCCCGGGTAGTTGCTTGTGCAAATACTTTTCGGAGGCGCACAGCATGACCCAGACCTACTCAATCGATCGCAACCACACCAGGCTCGAGTTCTCGGCCAAGCACATGATGGTGACCACCGTCCGGGGCAGCTTCGAGGACTTCACCGGGACCGTCGACGTCGACGGCGACGACCCCACCACCGCCCGCGCCCAGGCGGTCGTCAAGACGGCCAGCCTCTGGACCGGCGTCGAGATGCGCGACAACCACCTCCGCTCGGACGACTTCTTCGGCGTCGAGAAGTACCCGGAGATGACCTTCCAGAGCACCGCCGTGGAGCCGACCGGCGAGAACACCTACAAGGTCACCGGCGACCTGACCATCCGCGACGTCACCCGCCCCATCACGCTGGACGTCGAGGTCGAAGGGCAAGTCATCGACCCCTGGGGCAACGAGCGCGTCGGCCTTTCGGCGCGCGGCCGGCTCAACCGCAAGGACTGGGGCCTGAACTGGAACCAGGCCATCGAGGCCGGCGGCGTGGTGGTCTCCGACCACATCAACATCGCGGTCGAGGCCGCGCTCGTCCGCAAGGCGGAAGTCGCCGCCACCGCCTAGTTGTAGTTCCCAGAGAGGTTGTTGACAGGCTGAGAGCCTCCGAGTTCGGTTTCGGGTGCTGAATCTCGAACCGACAGGAGGCTCTCATGGCGCATCGTAGGGCGAAGCTGACCCCATCTGGCCGATTCCTGCTTGTCTCGCG
>DASUVY010000052.1:0-2502 GCA_036378695.1 Candidatus Dormiibacterota bacterium | reverse complement strand
AAGAGCGAAAGAAGTGGGAATCAGCGGCACCGAGATCGGCGAGGTCATCAGGAAGCGCTTGGAGGACTTCGACGCCGAGATCGTCTCGGCCGACGTCGGCAAGGTGATCACCGTGGGCGACGGCATCGCCCAGATCTACGGTCTCCAGGGAGCCATGGCGGGCGAGCTGCTGGAGTTCCCGGGCGACGTCTACGGGATGGCGCTGAACCTCGAGGAGGACATGGTCCGGGCCGTGATCATGGGCCCGTACGAGCACATCCAGGAGGGCGACGAGGTCCGCACCACCGGCCGCATCGTCGAGGTGCCGGTCGGCAAGCAGCTCGTCGGCAGGGTGGTCAACGCGCTCGGTCAGCCGATCGACGGCAAGGGCGCCATCAAGACCGAGAAGACGAGCCCGGTCGAGGTCATCGCCCCCGGCGTGATCACGCGGCAACCGGTCGACACGCCTGTGCAGACCGGCATCAAGGCGATCGACGCCATGATCCCCATCGGCCGTGGCCAGCGCGAGCTGATCATCGGCGACCGCCAGACCGGCAAGACCGCCCTTCTGATCGACACGATCATCAACCAGAAGGGCAAGGACCTGATCTGCATCTACGTGGCGATCGGCCAGAACCAGGCCTCGATCGCGCGCGTGGCCGCCACCCTGGAGGAGCACGGCGCACTCAGCTACACGATCATCGTGGCCGCCAGCGCGTCCGAGCCCGCCCCCCTGATCTACCTGGCGCCGTACACGGGCTGCGCCATGGGCGAGTTCTTCCGCGACAACGGGCAGGACGCCCTCTGCTGCTATGACGACCTCACCAAGCACGCCTGGGCCTACCGCGAGATGTCGCTCAACCTGCGCCGGCCGCCCGGCCGCGAGGCCTACCCGGGTGACGTCTTCTACCTGCACAGCCGCCTCCTGGAGCGGGCCGCCCGCATGAGCAAGGAGCACGGTGGGGGTTCGCTCACGGCACTTCCGGTGATCGAGACCCAGGCCAACGACGTGTCGGCCTACATCCCGACCAACGTGATCTCCATCACGGACGGCCAGATCTTCCTGGAGACCGACCTCTTCAACGCCGGCATCCGTCCGGCGATCTCGGTCGGCATCTCGGTTTCTCGCGTGGGCGGGGCCGCACAGATCCGGCCCATGAACAAGGTGGCGGGTCAGATGAAGCTGGAGCTCGCCCAGTACCGCGAGCTGGCCGCCTTCACCGGCATCGCCTCCGACTTGGACCCGGCCACCCGGCGCCAGCTCGACCGCGGCCAGCGGCTGACCGAGCTGCTGAAGCAGGACCAGTACGAGCCGGTGCCGGTGGGGCTGCAGGTGGCGGTGATCTACGCCGGCACCCGTGGGCTGCTGGACAAGGTGCCCATCAACCGGATCCGGGAGTGGGAGCAGCAGTTCGCGCGCTTCGTGCGCTCCGAGCACGCCGGCTACCTGGACCTGATCGAGAAAGAGAAGAAGTGGGACGACGCCACTGGCCAGCAGACCGAGGAGATGATCAAGGCCTTCAACCGCCAGTTCGGCGTCGAGGGCGAGCAGAGGGAGCAGGCGGAGCAGAAGAAGGAGGAGCAGCCGAAGGCTGAGGAGTCGAAACCCGAAGAGCCCAAGGCCGAGCGGCCCGAGGCCCCGCCCGAAGAGGAAGAGAAGAAGGAGTAGAGGTTGCCCTCAGTCCGCGACCTGCGCGGCCGCATCCGCGCCATCAAGAACACGCAGAAGATCACCAAGGCCATGCAGGTGGTGGCGGCCACCAAGCTGCGCAAGGCCCAGGCGGCGGTGCAGGCCACGCGGCCCTACTCCGAGAAGACGATCGAGGTGCTGCAGACCACGGCCGCGCTGGCGACCGAGTACCGGCACCCCTTCCTGGAGCAGCGCGAGGGCAAGCGCGGCGTCATGATCCTGGTCACCGCCGACCGCGGCCTGGCCGGCGCGGTCAACACCAACACCATCCGCGCGGCCGCGCGCTACATGAACGAGCATCACGCCGACCACCCGCGCTGGGTGACGCTGGGGCGCAAGGGCCGTGACTTCATGCTCCGCTACCGGCGCGAGGTGATCGCCGACGCCAGCGGGCTCCCCGACCGGCCCCCGCTGCACACCATCCTGCCGGCGGTGACGGTCGCGCTCGAGGAGTACCTGGAAGGGCGCGCCGACAGCGTGGTTCTCGCCTACGCCAAGTGGATATCGACCATGCGCCAGGAGGCCGTGGTACGCACGCTGGTGCCGGTCGAGATTCCGGAGCGCGAGCAGGATCAGAAAGCGCCCGCCGCCGACTACATCTACGAGCCCGACCCCGAAGCGGTGCTGGACACGCTGCTGCCGCGCTACGTGGAGACGCAGGTTTACCAGGCCGTGCTCGAAAACCAGGCCAGCTTCTATTCCGCGCAGATGATCGCGATGCAGAACGCGACCAACGCCGCGGGCGATTTCATCAAGGACCTGACGCTGCTCATGAACAAGGTGCGTCAGGCCACCATCACCACCGAACTCATGGAGATCGTGGGCGGCGCCGA
>DASUVY010000051.1:0-3265 GCA_036378695.1 Candidatus Dormiibacterota bacterium | reverse complement strand
TGCGGATTCCGACGCAATCCGGCCACCTGTTCCGATTCAATCCGGCCACCTGTTCCGACGAATCCGGCCACCCCTGGAGGAGGGCGTCCGCGTAGCCCCGGCGTGAGGTAGCTCGGGCTCGGCAAGCTGCCCTTCAACGTCCCAGCCCACGTTGAAGGAGCGATGCCGATGCCCCGTCCCCGCGCCGTCATGCGGAAGATCCGAGAAGTTCTTCGCCTGGTCTTCGGCGAGCGCCTCAGCCGACGTCGAGTGGCCCAGATCACCGGCGTCCCCAAGGCCACCATCTACGACTACGTCCGCCGCGCCAGGGCCGCCGGCCTGGCGACCTGGCCGCTGCCCCCAGAGGTCGACGACCAAGAGCTCGAGCGGCGCCTGTTCGTGTCGGCGGCGCCAGTGCCGGCGAGCAGGCGCCCGCTGCCGGACTGGGCGCAGGTGAAGAACGAGCTGCGCCACAAGGGCGTCACCCTGCAGCTGCTGCACCAGGAGTACCTGGAGCGGAACCCCGGCGGCTACCAGTACAGCCAGTTCTGCCGCCTCTACTACGCCTGGCGGCGCCACCTCGACCTGGTGCTGCGCCAGGACCACGTCGCCGGCAAGAAGATGTTCGTCGACTTCCCAGGCCAGACCGTCCCCATCTACGACTCCGCGACCGAGACCGTGGTCCTGGAGGCGCAGATCTTCGTCAGCGTGCTCGGCGCCAGCAACTACCTCTACGCCGAGGCGCTGCCCTCCCAGCAGCTGGTGCCCTGGGTCAACGCCCACGCCCACGCCTTCAACTTCTATCGGGGATGCCCGGAGGTCCTCGTGATCGACAACCTTCCCGCGGGTGTCACCAAGCCGCACCGCTATGAGCCCATCGTCAACGAGTCCTACCTCGACCTGGCCTCTCACTTTGGCGTGGCCGTGGCGCCGGCTCGGCCCTACAAACCCCGCGACAAGGCGAAGATCGAATCGGGAGTGCTGGTGGTCGAGCGCTGGATACTCGCGCGCCTGCGCCACCGCCGCTTCTACTCGCTGGGCGAGCTCAACCTGGAGCTGGGGCGCCTGGTCCGGGCCGCCAACCTGAAGCCCTTCAAGAAGATGCCGGGCTGCCGGCAGAGCGTGTTCGAAGAGGTTGAGAGGCCGGCCCTGCGCCCGCTGCCGGCACGCCCCTACGAGTTCGCCACCTTCCTGCGTGCGCGCAAGGTCCACATCGACTACCACGTCGAGGTCGACTACCACTACTACTCGGTCCCCTACCAGCACACCGGCGAGCGCGTCGACGGCCGCCTCACCGCCTCGACGGTTGAGATCTTCCTGCGCGGCCGCCGCATCGCCAGCCACCTGCGCAGCTACCTCCGCGGCCGGCACACCACCGACCCTGCCCACCGGCCGGAGTCCCATCGCCGTCACCTCGAATGGCCGCCTGAGCGGCTGGTCAGCTGGGCGGAGGCGACCGGGCCTCAGACCGCGGCCCTGGTCAAGGGCATCCTGGAGGCACGCCCGCATCCCGAACACGGGTACCGGAGCTGCCTCGGCATCATCCGGCTCGGCAAGCGCTACGGGGAGCGCCGCCTGGAAGCCGCCTGCAAGCGGGCCCTGACCGTGCGGGCCCTGAGCTACCGCAGCGTGGAGTCGATCCTCAAGCACGGCCTCGACCAGAAGCCGCTGCCGGACACCCCCGCCCCGCCCGCCGCCCGCCGCCAGCACGAGAACCTGCGCGGCCCTGGCTACTACCAGTGATGAAGGAGGAGAACGTGCTCACCACCCAGACCCTCGACAGGCTCCGCGACCTCAACCTCGGCGGCATGACACGCGCCTACCAGGAACAAATCGAGCGCGCCGACTACCAGGCCCTGCCCTTCGACGACCGCCTCGGCCTGCTCGTCGACGCCGAGATGACCGAGCGCGAGCAGCGCCGCCTCTTCCGCTATCTCAAGGCGGCCCGACTGCGCGAGCAGGCCTGCGTCGAGGACCTCGACTTTCACACCCCCCGCGGCCTCAGCCGCTCATTCGTCTTGGAGCTCGCCGAGTCGCGCTGGGTCGCCGCTCACCAGACCGTCCTCATCGTCGGCGCCACCGGCCTGGGGAAGACGTTCATCGCCTGCGCCCTGGCCGAGGCGGCCATCCGCAAGGGCCACTCCGCCCTCTACGTGCGCTTCCCGCGCATGGTCGACGAGCTGGCCGTGGCACGCGTCGACGGCCGCCTGCCCCGCCTGCTCGCCACCTGGGCCCGCATCGATCTCCTGGTCCTGGATGACTTCGCCATGCAGGCCCTCTCCAGCCAGCAGTCCGCCGACCTCTTGGAAGTCATCGAGGACCGCGCCCAGCGCCGCTCGACCATCGTCACCAGCCAGCTCCCGGTAAAGCAGTGGCACGAGGCGCTGGGCGACGCCACCATCGCGGACGCGATCATGGACCGGCTCGTCCATAACGCCCACCGCATCGAGCTGCGCGGCCACGAGTCTCTCCGTGACCCCAAGAGGGCCGCCACAACGCCGTCCGTCACTGCCGCCGGCGACTCCAAATCCCAGCATTCCGCCCCCAGCGGGGTGGCGGCCGAAAAGCAAGGGGCTGAGACGCCCGTAGAGGCCCGATGAGCAGCCCGCGCGACTCCCAGCACCTGTGTGCCGGCACCGTGACAGACTACGCGGAGACCATCTACAAGGAGGTGATCATCAGGGGGTAGCAGCCCTCGCGTCGGTCGCTTACGCGACCTCCGACCAGGGAGTGGCCGGATTCAGCGGAATGACCGGCCGGATTCGTCGGAATGCGCAGCTGGAGGTGCTGGGGATCCCGCTCCTGCTGGGGGGACCGTCGGGCACCGACATGTACGCGAGCTACCTCTACAAGGCGTGGACGAACGGGTTCACGCCCGATCCGCCCTACGTGTCCGCCGGCGCTCTCCTGCTGCTGCTCGCGGTCACCGCGCTGCTGGTGCTGCGCGCCTTGCTCATCGGCTCCGAGCGACATGTCGGCGGCGGCGGTGTGCGCGGCGGAAGAGCCGCTCGACCGATGGCGCTCCGAGCCTGGCGTCTTCCGCTCGCTCTTCTCACCGGCGCTTACATAGCGCTCACCACCGGCGTGACGGTCGTCCTCGTCGCGGTCGCCACCCTGATCGCCAACCGCTCGCAGTTCCCGCTGCGCTCGTTCCTCGGACCGGCGCTGGTCTACCCACGCTCAGTGCCGGGGATCGTCCTGGGCATCGGCTTCTTCTGGGCGTTCCTCTTTGCCGACCTGCCCGGCGGCGTCTTCCGGAATTCGATCCTGAGCGAACTGGTGGCTC
>DASUVY010000050.1:0-3623 GCA_036378695.1 Candidatus Dormiibacterota bacterium | reverse complement strand
CCCTCCATGATCGGCGGGCGCTCGACCACGGCGACCTCCTTGGCCGCGTCGGCGACGCGGTCGAGGAGCCTGCGCCCGATCTCCTGGTGGACCATCTCGCGGCCCCTGAACATGATCGTGACCTTCACCTTCTCGCCCTGCTCGAGGAACTGACGCACGCCACGGAACTTGGTTTGGAAGTCGTGATCCGCCACCTTCGGCCGCAGCTTCATCTCCTTGAGCTTGATGACGTTCTGCTTGCGCCGCTGGTCCTTCTCGCGCTTGATGGTCTCGAACTTGTAGCGTCCGTAGTCCATCAGCCGGCAGACCGGCGGGTTGGCCTGGGGGGCGACTTCCACGAGGTCGAAGCCCTTCTCAGAGGCGATCCTCTGCGCCGCTTCTATCGAGAGCACACCTAGCTGGTTGTTCTGGTCGTCGATCAGGCGCACCTCATTGGCACGGATCTGATCGTTGATGCGCAGCTCCTTAAAGGCGATGGGCCAGGTCCTCGTTCGGGTTCAGTGTGGTCGCGTTCCTCCTGCAGAAAATAAATAACGGACGGCAGCGGCCGCCCGTGATCTCACAAAACCCGGATCCGGCGCGAAGCCTTCCTGGGTGAGGGGGGCGGTCCCCCTGCTTTACGACTCGCCGGAGTCTACCAACTTTGGCCGTCGCGCAAACCGGGTTCAGCCCAGCCGGCGCTCGGCGACCTCCAGCGCGACCCGGTCGGCAAAGGCGTCGAGCGCCTCCTGAGTCTGCTCACCGGCGCGGTTGCGGACCGACACCATCCCCGACTCTGCCTCTCGCTCGCCGATGACCAGGATGTACGGCGTTCGCTGTTGTCGAGCTTCCGCGACCTTCTTGTTCATGCGCTCGTGACCGTCATCGACCCGGACGCGGAGGCGGCCCCGCCGTAAACGCTCGGCGACGCGATGGGCGTACTCGTGCTCAGCGTCCCTGATGGGGACAACAACCACCTGCACGGGGTGCAGCCAGGTCGGGAAGGCGCCCGCGTACTTCTCGATCAGGTAGGCGGTCATCCGCTCCATGGCGCCGAAGGCTCCGCGGTGGATCATCACCGGGCGCTTGCGGGACCCGTCCTCGGCCACGTACTCGAGGCCGAAGCGCTCGGGCTGCTCGAAGTCGACCTGGATCGTGTTGTTGGTGAACTCGCGGCCGGCGGCGTCGCGCACCTGGTAGTCGATCTTGGGTCCATAGAAGGCGGCCTCGCCCTTGCCCACGAAGTACTCCATGCCGCGCTCCTCGAGGGCGCCGCGCAGGGCCTCGATCGCGTTGTGCCAGTTCTCGTCGCTGCCCAGCCAGTGATCACGGTCCGCTTCGTCCCAGATCGAGAGGCGATGCGTGATCTCGGTCACGCCCAGCGTCTCCATGAAGTAGCGGGCCAGGTCCATCACGGCCAGGATCTCGCCGCGCAGCTGCTCCGGCGTGCAGAAGATGTGGGCGTCGTTGAGGGTGAAGGAGCGCACCCTGATCAGGCCGGCCAGCTCGCCCGACTTCTCGAAACGCCAGTTCTGGCCCAGCTCCGCGATCCGCACCGGCAGGTCGCGGTAGCTGTGGAGCTCCTGGTCGTAGACCAGGATGTGGTGCGGGCAGTTCATCGGCCGCAGCTCCAGCTGCTCGCCGTCCTCGAAGGTCATGGGCGGGTACATGGAGTCGCGGTAGCGCTGCCAGTGGCCGGACTGGATGTAGAGGTCGAGCTTGGCCACCTCGGGCGTGACCACATGCTGGTACCCGCGGTGGACCTCCTCGTCCACGATCCAGCGCTCCAGCTCGCGCCGGACCGTGGCGCCGTTGGGCAGCCAGATCGGCAGGCCGAGGCCCGTGCGTGAATCCAGCGCGAAGAGCTTCAGCTCCTTGCCCAGCCGCTTGTGGTCGCGCTTCTCGGCCTCCTCCAGCATCTGCAGGTAGGCGTCGAGGTCGGCCTGGGTCGGCCAGGCCGTGCCGTAGATGCGCGTCAGCTGCTTGTTCTTTTCGTCGCCCAGCCAGTAGGCGCCGGCGACCCGCATCAGCTTGAAGACCTTCAGCTCGCCCGTGTCCGGCACGTGGGGCCCGCGGCAAAGGTCGAGGAAGTCCCCGGTTCGGTACAGGCTGACCTGCTCGTCCGCGCCGGCCTTGTCGCCGACCCAGTGCAGCTTGTAGGGCTGGTCCAGCTCGGTGAAAAGGCTCACCGCCCGTGCGTGCGGGACCAGCTCATGCTCGAAGGGGACCCTGGCCTTGGCCAGCTCGCGCATCCGGGCCTCGATGCGGGGGAAGTCGTCCTCGCCGAGCGGCTCGGGAAGGTCGAAGTCGTAGTAGAAGCCGTTCTCGACCGGCGGCCCGCCCGCATATTTGACGCCCGGGACCAACGAAGTGACCGCGGCCGCGAGCAGGTGGGCGGTCGAGTGCCTCAGGACGTAGAGAGGTTCGGAAGAAGCCTCGGCGTCGTAGGTCGCCATGTGTCAGGCGAGTTTATGGGCTGGCCTCGGCGTCCCTCCGAACACGCGCCGGGCCAGCCCGGCCACGCTGATCCCGGTGGCGACCAGCAGCACGCCCAGCAGCCCGATCACGCGGTCGATGCCGAGCGTGTCGGCGAGAGCGGCGGCTATGAGCACCGGCACCGCGCTCACGCCGTTGATGACCATGAACAACAGCGCGAAGATGCGGCCGCGCACCTGGTCGGGCGTGTTCTCCATCAGGTAGGTGAGCGAGGGGATCATGAGCGCTCCGAACTCCATCCCCAGCAGCAGCGACAGGGCGGCGCCGAAGGCGCGCACCCCGCCCCGCAGCTCGGGCAGGTGCCGCATGGCCTGCGGGGCCACGGCCAGCACGGCCAGTGTCAGGCCCATGGTCACCAGGCCGCCCACCAGCAGCCAGGCCTTCTCCAGGCGGCGGCCGAACTGGCCTAACAGCACGGCGCTGATCAGGGCCCCGGTGGTGGCCGGGATCAGGATCACGTAGGTGTCCTGCTCGGTGATCCCGATCACCCGGCTGACGTAGGCCGGCGCCAGCGTGAACATCATGAACATGACCAGCAGGGCCAGCGCCAGCTCGTAGAAGGTCAGCAGCAGCACCGGCGAGGCCCTGAGGGCGGCCATCCCGTCCCGCAGCTCGACGGCGACCTGGTGGAAGGCGCGGCGCTCCGTGGGCTGCAGCGGCTCGCTGCGCGGGATGCGGGCGAAGAAGATCAGGGTGCCCGCGACCGCGAAGAGCAGGGTCGCCAGCCAGTAGGGCGCGTAGATGTCGTATCGCGAGACCAGCGGCGCCAGCACTCCGCCCGCCACCAGTGTGCTGACCATGGTGGCCAGCACCAGCGAGTTGGCGGTGAGCAGTGCCCGCTTGGGTACCACGGTGGGGATGGCGGCGGCCTCGGCCGGGCTGAAGAGCTGGCCGACCGCCGAGAAGAGGAAGGTCAGCACCAGGAGGTGCAGAAAGTCCCCGCGCAGGCTGGGGACCAGCGAGGCGAGCGGGATCAGGGCGATGAGCACCGCCCGGCCGGCGTTGGTGGCGACCATGATCAGCTTGCGGTCGTGGCGGTCGGCGAAGACACCGGCCAGGGGAGCGATGGCCACGGCCGGCACCGTGTAGGCCAGCAGCGTGATGGCGACCGGTGTGCTGCTCCCGGCCACGTGGTAGGCCAGGATGAT
>DASUVY010000049.1:0-137277 GCA_036378695.1 Candidatus Dormiibacterota bacterium | reverse complement strand
GTGCGTTCGCGTTCCCCAAGGAGCGCAAGATGCCGCTCAACGACGCCAGCCACGTCCGCAACGCCGCGGCCCGGTTCAACCAGGTCGAGGACGTGAGCAAGTCCGAGAAGCAGACGGCCAAGAAGCGCATCGAGCGCGCGGCCAAGAAGAAGGGAGTGGAGCTCTCCAAGGAGCCCGACTGAGCGTGGAGCTGGGCTACACGCTTTCGTCGGAGGAGACCGGGCCGCGCGACCTCGTGCGTTACGCGGCCCGGGCCGAGGAGGCGGGCTTCAGCTTCGCCATGATCTCCGACCATTTCCATCCCTGGATCGACGAGATGGGGCACAGCCCCTTCGTGTGGTCGGTCCTGGGGGCGGTGGCCGAGGCCACCCAGCGGCTGCGCGTGGGTACGGCGGTGACCTGCCCCACCATGCGCATCCATCCCGCGCTGGTCGCGCAGGCGGCCGCCAGCACCGCGCTCCTCTTCGAGGGGCGCTTCATGCTGGGGGTGGGCAGCGGCGAGAACCTCAACGAGCACGTGATCGGAGGCCGCTGGCCTGTCACGGCCGAGCGCCAGGAGATGCTGCGCGAGGCCGTGAGCCTGATCCGCCACCTCTGGGAGGGCGGCGAGCGGGATTGGAAGGGCGAGCACTTCACGGTCGAGGACGCCCGCATCTACGACCTGCCCGAGCCGCTGCCCCAGATCCTGGTGGCCGTCGCGGGACCCAAGTCGGCGCGGCTGGCGGCCGAAATCGGGGACGGGCTGATCGGCACCGATCCCCAGAGGAAGCTGGTCGAGGCCTTCCGCCAGGCCGGCGGCGGCGGCCGGCCGATCTACGGTCAGCTGGCCGTCTGCTGGGCGGAGACGGAGGAGCGCGCGCGAGAGATCGCCCACGGCGCCTGGCCCCTGGCCGGGGTCCCGGGGCCGGTGCGCTCCGAGCTGCGGCGGCCCAAGGAGTTCGCCGCCGTCTGCTCCCTGGTCACGCCGGAACAGGTGGCCGCCAAGATGCCGCTCGGCCCCGACCCGGCCAAGCACGCCGCTGCCGTGGTCGAGTTCGCGCGGGCCGGCTTCGACCACGTCTGGGTGCACCAGGTCGGCCCGGACCAGGACGGCTTCTTCCGCTTCTACGAGCGCGAGGTCCTGCCTCAGCTGCAGCGGGCGGCCTGATGCCCCGCCGGGTGGACCGTGAGGAGGTCCAGCGGCTGCTGGCGGCAGGCGCCCAGCTGGTTGAGGTGCTGCCCAAGGAGGATTTCGAGGAACGACACCTGCGGGGCGCGTTGAACCTCCCCTTGAAAGAGCTGGACGATGCGGCCGCGGCACGCCTCGACCGGGGCCGGGCGGTGGTCGTGTACTGCAACGACTTCACCTGAGACATGAGCCCGCGGGCCGCGGCGCGGCTCGAGCAGTTGGGTTTCGCCGAGGTCTACGACTACGAAGGCGGCAAGATGGACTGGCTGGACCACGAGCTGCCGGCCGAAGGCGAGGGCGGACCGCTGGTGTCGGACGCCTATGACCGGGACGTGCCCACCTGCGCACCTGAGGATCCCATCGGCCGCGTGCGTGAGCTCCTGACCGAAGGCTGGGCCTGGGCGGTCGTCGTCAACTCCGACGGCGTGGTGCTCGGCCGCCTGCGCCGGTCGCGCTTGGGCGAGGACCTCGACGCGCTGGCGGGCGACCTCATGGAGCTGGGTCCCAGCACCTACCGGCCGAGCGTGCCCCTGGCCGAGCTGGTGCCCAAGATGAAGTCCGGTGGGTTCGAGCGGGCGCTGGTGACCGATCCCGACGGGCGGCTGTGCGGTCTTCTCAACCGCGCCGCCGCCGAGGCGGCGCTCAACGGCTACCAAAAGTAGCTTGACGCGGCGCTGCGGGGGCACTATTACAGCGTCAGGTTCATCAGCATGGGATCGAGCCTACGGCCCTTCTTCCCACTGTTCGAGGGCGAGACCGAGAGCGGTGGCTCTGACGCGGCCCACTGGTTGGATGTGTACGAGCAGCTGATTAGTTTCTGCCGATCGGTGCTGACCGAGCCGGATGTCGCCGAAACCCTCGACCGCGAAGCCCTACGCCGGCGGCTGTGCCACTTCGAGCAGCGCCGCGATTATTGGGAGCGCGAGCTCAGGTTCGACGGCGGCCGGTCGCCCAGGCCCGCCTAGCAGCTCTCGATCGAGATCGCCGGCCCCGGCCGATCCAGGCCGCTCAGATCCCAGATCGGCAGGTAGAACGAATCCAGCTGATCGTAGACGGCGTCGGCAGCGGGCCGGCCCGGAGAGAACTGGGCGGCCGAGGCTGATTGCCAGGGCGGCCCCGACTCGAGCAGGTCGTAGCACGGCGCGCCGCCGTCGTTGATGGTGTAGCGCGGGGTGTAAAGGCCCTGCTGGAAGCTGTCGGCGATGGGATCGCCGGCGCGATAGAGCGGGTGAAGCGGATTGGCGCCCAGTTCCTGGGCGTCGTAGAAGGGCTGGCCCCAGTAGGAGTGGATGCGCAGGTCACTGCCGGGCGCCGCATTGGTGTCGAGCCAGGCCGCCGCCTGCTGGCGGGTGTCGGTGGCGCCCAAAAGCGCGTCGCCGAGCGCGGAGTTCCACAGCGAGGGAAGCAGGAGCAGCAAGCCGGCCGCCAGGGCCCAGCGCTGGCGCGCCTCGGGTGCCAGGCTGACCAGGCCGCCCGCCAGGATGCAGAGTGCCGGCAGCAGGGGCAGGACGTAGCGGAAGAAGACCTCGTGGCTGAAAGCCAGCGGCAGGGCGGCGGCCACCAGGTAGGCGAGCAGGCACAGCTCCTCACGGCGGTGCCGCCAGGCCGCGACCGCCAGGCCGCCCAAAGCCAGCGCGAAGGCCCCCAGCCCGAGGCCGAAGGGCAGGCTGCGGGTCGCGTGGTACCACCAGCCCGGCGGCATGTAGGCGAACTCCCGGGAGCGCCCCAGGAGGAACTGAAGGCCCCCCCAGTAGCCGGATAGGTTGCCGGCCGGCAGCATCACGACCAGTGCGGCCAGGAGACCGCCCAGGAGCGCGCTGGCCGACGCGCCCAGCTTGTCATCACCGCTCAGCGCTCGAGCCAGCACGTAGACCAGCGCTGCACCCGCGGTGTACTTGGAGGCACCGGCCAACCCTGCCAGAGCGCCGGCCAGCAGGAAGCCGCGCCTGGACACCGAGCGCTGCCCGGCCCAGAGGGCTGCGGTGGCCAGGGCAGTCGCCACCGCGTCGGTGGTCGCGAAGTGGGCCTGCCGCACCGCCAGCGGCGCCACGGCCAGGGCGGAGCCCGCCAGCAGCCCCGCCAGCTGGCCATAGGCGCGGCGAGCGACGGCATAGGTGAGCCCCACGGTCAAAACGGCGGCTGCCGCCGAGACCAGGCGGGCCGCCAGGATCTCGGCGCCGGGCGGCACGCTGGTGGCAGGTCCCAGGTGCTGGCCGGGCAGGGCGGAGAGGAGCCCCTCAGCGGCGGCGAAGAGGTCGAAAACGAGCGGCGGATAGATGTAGAAGAGCGGGTCCAGGCTGTGGCCGGCGGCCATGTGCACGGCGCGGCCCACCATCACGTCCTCGTCGGGCCGAAACAGGAAGGGAAGCCCGAAGCCGAGGTTCCAGACCGCCAGCGCCGCGGCCAGCACGACCGGCGGCAGCGCGCCCGGGACGGGGCGCCGGGTTACTGCTGCCAGGCGGCCGCCCGGCCGGGTACGACGAAGGCCCGGGCGGCCAGCTTGACCGCGCCCCAGGCCAGGAAAGCGAAGCCGACCCCCGTCAACACGTCCAGGACATAGTGCTCGCCGAGATAGACAACGCTCAGCCAGACCAAGGCGCACCAGGCCAGCGCGATCCAGGCCAGCCGCGGCCGCAGGCCGCGCAGCGCCAGGTAGCCGAGGAAGGGCAGCGCGCTGTGCAGCGAGGGGTCGGCGGCCACCGGGTTGGGGTCGAGCGACCCGTAGTAGTAGCTCCAGCGCACCGGCATGACCTCGGTCATCACGTGGCGGAGGCCGTGGATCAGGCCGTGCTCAGCCGCGTACCAGGGCGGCGCCGTTGGCAGCAGCACGAAGACCACCAGGGCGGCCACCGCGCAGGCGAAAAAAGCGGCCGAGTAGCGCAGGAACTGCTCACGGCCGCACAGCCAGATCACCAGCGCCAGGGTCAGGGTGGCGGGGAAGTGCAGGAGGTCGACGCCGGAGGCCACGCGGTCCGCGAACCACTCGATGTGCAGCGCGGCCGCCAGCTGCTGGAGCTCGATGCCCGGCAGGTGGCTGTGGAAGAGCGCCAGCTCCGGCCGCAGGTTGCCCCAGTGGACGCCCGTGGCCGCGAAGCGATAGGCCACGCTGCGCATGCCCTCCCAGAGCAGGAGCAGCGCGATGAAGGGAACCCAATCCATCAGCCAGGCCCTGAAGCGGCCCGCCAGCAGGGCGATGGGGGCCAGCAGCAGCAGGAGGTAATCGGGGGTGGCCACGATGCCCCGCCAGAGCATGCCGCCCACGATCAGGGCGATGTAGACCAGGGTCGCCGTCAGCATCAGCGTGGTGGGACGCGCGGCGGCCCGTACGGCCGGGGTCACGCCTAATTGTTGCTCAGGCAACCTGGGCGATTTGTCAGAGGCTTGTCAGAACCGGCCGGGAAAGAGGACGCGTTTGTATACAAATCCCCGTCCCAGGTCGGCCCTGGAGCCGGCCTTTGTATACAAACGGCGTCTTGCGCCGGCGCGGCTAGACCGCAGCGGTGGCCTGCTCGCCGGCCGCCGGCAGGGGATGCACGAGGGCCTCCACGTGGAGGTCCTCGTACTGCTGGCTGGCGCTGGGGTCGGCGGCATGTGCGGCCACGGTCGACAGGATGGGATGTCCCGCCAGCAGCCGGGTGGCGAGGGTGGCGAACCCGTTGCCGTCGGCCGGCCGGTTGAGCCGGCGGGCCGCGAAGCTCATGCCCGCGCAGAGCACCCCGGCCAGGCGCCGCGACTGGATCGGGAGCGGGCCCCCGGACTGCTCCTCGATGATCTGGCCGCCGCTCTCGTACAGCCCTTCCAGGTACTGCACGCACCCGAGCAGGAAGCGGCCGGAAGCCTCCTGGCCGGCGTCGTGGATCTGGGCCGAGAGCCGGGTGCCGTCCTCGGCGGCGGGGCGGGCCGTCTCCAGGCGGCCCTCGCCCAGCCGGAAGGCGGCGGCCAGCAGCATGAGCGAGGCCGTCAGCCGGAGATCGGACTCGCCGATGTCGAGATTGGCCGCCCAGGCGAAGTAGTCGCGGGCCAGCTGGGGGTCACCGGCCACGTGCTCCATCCATCCCAGCCGGGCCAGCGCGCGGCCCACGAGGACCGGGCTGGCCTGCGCCTGGCCGGCGTTGGCGGCCTCCCAGTAGAAAGAGCGCGCGCGCTGGCGGTCGCCCAGCTCGAAGGCCGCGTCGCCGGACCAGCGCAGCGCCCGGGCCTCGGTGTGGTGGTCGCCGTAGGCCTTGGCCTTGGCGCCCAGGCGGGCGAAGCACTCGGCGGCCTGCGCCGCCTGGCCGGCCTCCAGCCGCATGTGTCCCTCGTCGGCGATCGCCTGCAGCTCCTGTACGCGCTTCGAGGCGCTGCCCAGGTGTGAGGCCGCCCTGCCATAAGCGGTGGCCGCCGCGGCTGGATCGCCCGCCGCTCGCGCCTTCCGGGCCGTCGCCAGCTGGCCGCGCGCGGGCAGCGCGCGGGCCGTGCGGGCCAGCAGCACGAAGAGGAAGAGCGCGTCGACGAGCGCGGTGAGCGCCACCAGGAGGGCGGCGCCGGTCGGCCCCTTGGGACCCAGCAGCAGGTCGACGCCGATGCCGACTACGCCCAGGACCACGGCGGCCCAGATGGGAAGGTTCCAGCTGCGGCCGTCTTCCGCCCGCAGCCTGCGGGCCACCCACCACGATCCGTTGAGCAGGGCGCCCTGCGCGAGCAAGAGCTCGGCGACTACGGTGGACATGGGCTTTTCCCCACCTCGGCCGTGCGCACGGCCACAGATGGTCTAACAGATCGACGGCGAATGGCCGCCTTTTCTTGCTAAGGCTGCCTAGTCGAACAGCTGGCGGGCCAGCAGCGCCATCGACTGGCCGATCTGGCCGCCCGGGTCCTCGTACGCCGGCAGCTTGCCTTCCAGCGCCCACTGCTCCAGACGCGCGCCCTGGTAGCGGAGCTCGGCGGCGACCCGGTGGTCGACCAGCGCCTCGATCTGCACCCGGTTCATGGTCGAGTGCGGCGTGCGGTGGTTGATGACCAGGTGGATGTGGCCGGCGGCGATCTGGAGCACGTCTTGCAGGATCTTGGCCAGCTGGGTGAACGCCTTGAGCGACGACAGCTCGGGCGTGAGCACGACCAGCAGCTGGTCGCAGTGCTCGAGCACAGTGAGCGCCGACTCCGAGAGGGCCACCCCGAGGTCGACCACGATGAACTGGAACTCCAGGCGCAGCGCGCTCAGCGCCCGGTCGACCAGCTGCGGGCCCACCAGGTCGGCCTCCTCGGGCCGGATCGCTGCCGAGAGCACGTTCAGCGAGGACTCCGGAT
The DNA here is from genome assembly GCA_036378695.1 of Candidatus Dormiibacterota bacterium. Taxonomy (GTDB): domain Bacteria; phylum Chloroflexota; class Dormibacteria; order Dormibacterales; family Dormibacteraceae; genus CF-28. Next base: position 130,823 of record DASUVY010000049.1, on the reverse strand, counting down.
GGCTCAGAACCGCGCTGCTGAGCAGCTCGCCGAACTCCTCGCCGGCGTCGGCGAAGCGGGCCAGGCAGGTGGTCGGGGTCAGGTGCGTGAGCAGCGCGCAGTCGTTGTATGGGAGCGCCAGGTCGAAGAGCACCACCTCGCCCGGCGCCTGGCGGGCCAGGAAGCCGGCCAGGTTCACGGCCACCGTCGACTTGCCGCTGCCCCCCTTGGGCGAATAGACGGCGACCGTGCGCCCGGTGCCCCGAGGCATCTCGGCGGTGGCGCGCCCCCGGAGGCGGTCGAGCTTGACCTGGCGCTGGGTGGCCACGTTGCGGAGGTCGTCGAGCTGCGGCGACCCGGGGGGCAAGGCGCCGTGCAGGTCGCGGCGTTCCAGGACCACCACCTCGCTGTTCTCCAGCGCGCGCACGCTGGCCAGCGAGGGCTCGCCCGAAAACAGCGACTCGGCGCCGAAGAAGTCCCCGCGCCCGATCACGGTGACCGGCAGCGTGTGGCCGGGCTGCTGTTCGACCTCGACCTGGAAGAGCCCGCTGCGCACGATGAAGAGCTGGGCGTTGTGGTTCTGCTGGCGCAGCACCACCTCGCCGCGCTTCACCTTCACCGCCCGCGCCGCCGCCGCCAGCTGGCGCAGGGTCGAGGTGGGCACCGCGAAGAAGATGGCGGTGCTCTGAAGCAGGTCGAGGAAGGCGGTCAGCTCGCGCGTGGGGCGCTCGTTGACAATCCCAGCCCGCCGGATCTGAGCCGCCAGGCGCGCGGCCAGCTCCTTGTTGTCGACCGGCTTGACGATGTAGTCGTCGGCGCCCACCTCCAGGCCCATCACCACGTCGGCCTTGGCGGCGCGCCCGGTCAGCATCAGGATCGGGCAGGTCACGCCCATGCTGCGCATCTCGCGGCAGAGGTCGGGCCCGTCGCGGTCGGGGAGCTCCCAGTCCAGCAGGATGGCGTCCGGCATCTCGGCGAGCGCCTGGTCGAGGCCCTCGGTGGCGGTGGCCGCCTCGTGCGCGATGTAGCCCGCGCGCTGGCAGACGCTGGCGACCAGGAGGCGCTGGCCGGGGTCGTCGTCGACGATCAGGACCCGCTTCGCCAAGGCGAGCCTATGTTCGCAGCAATCTGCGCAGGATCTTCCCCGAAGGCGACTTCGGGATCTCGGCTACGAACTCCACCTGGCGCACCTTCTTGTAGGGCGCGACCCCCGCCGCCACGAACTCCACGAGCTCTGCGGCATCCACCTCGCTGCCTGGCGCGCGCACCACGAAGGCTTTAGGGATCTCTCCGGCCTCCTCGTCGGGCAGCCCGACCACGGCCGCGTCGGCCACGCCGGGGTGGGTGAGCAGCAGCGCCTCCAGCTCCGCCGGCGCCACCTGGTAGCCCTTGTACTTGATCAGCTCCTTGAGCCGGTCGACCACGTAGAGATAGCCGCGCTCGTCCACGCGTCCGACGTCGCCGGTGCGCAGCCACCCCTCGGGCGTGATCATCTCGGCGGTCGCCTCGGGCTGGTTGAGGTATCCCTTCATTACCTGCGGCCCGCGCACCCAGATTTCGCCATCCACGAGGCGGCACTCGGTGTTGGGGTGGAGGAGGCCGACCGAGCCCGGCGGCGGCCTCCCCTGGTCCTCGGGGTGCATGTGGCTGCCGGGGCTGAGCTCGGTGAGCCCGTATCCCTGCTTGACCAGGCAGCCGAATCGCCGGCTTACCTCATCCGCCAGCGCAGGGGCCAGCGGCGCCGCCCCGGAGATGACGGTGCGCACGCTGGAGACGTCGTAGCGGTCGACCAGGGAGTCGCGCGCCAGCCGCAGCAGCAGCGGCGGGACCAGCGGCAGGCGCGTGATCTGGTAGCGCTGGATGGCGGCCAGGAGGCTCTCCATCTCGAAGCGCGGGAAGACGACCAGGGTGGCGCCGCGATAGAGGCCCAGGGCCAGGATCACGGAGAAGCCGTAGATGTGGAAGAAGGGCAGCACCGCGGCGGTGACATCGCGCTCGCTGGTGCCCTCGACGGGTCCCATCAGGAGCTGCATGGCGACCAGGTTGCGGTGGGTCAGCATCACGCCCTTGGGCGTGCCGGTCGTGCCGCTGGAGTAGGGCAGGGCGACCACGTCCTGCGCCGGATCGATGTCGACCTCCGGGGGCGCCTCAGAGGCGGCGGGGAGCCGGCCGAACTCGTAGACGCGGCGCAGGCCGGCGAAGCGCGGCGCCAGCTCGGCGGTCGTGAAGGCGATGACCGCCCCCGAGTCCTTGAGCTGGCGGCGCATCTCGGCCTCGGTGTAGGCCGGGTTGAGCGTGGTCACGATGCCGCCCAGGCGCGCCACCGCGCAGGCCACTATGGGGAACTCGACGCGGTTGGGCGTGCAGAGCGCCGCCACCTCGCCCTTCCCAAAGCCCTCGTCGTGCAGCCCGGAGGCCAGCCTGTCCACCTCTTCCGCCAGCTGCGCGTAGGTGGTGACGGCGCCGCGGGCGGCATCGATCAGCGCCGGATGCTCGCCCCGCTCGCGGGCCCGGCCCAAGATCAGATCCGGCAGTGTGACGTCCGGAATCTCGACGTCGGGGTAGGGACTGCGATATATCAAGTCCTGCGCACACGGCATTGGGTTAGGAGAGGGCAATGAAGAGGCTGACGCTGCTGATCACCGCTGTCGCGACCGTGGCCTGTGCGGGCGGCGCCGCGCCGCAGGCCCAGTCCAGTCCGGGTGCTCCCGTCAAAATCGGGCTGCTCACCTCGCTCACTGGCAACTACGCGCCCCTGGGCACCAACGACAAGCTGGCCGCGCAGCAGATGGTCGACGCCGTCAACGCCAAGGGCGGAGTTGCCGGCCACCACATCGACCTCCTGATCGAGGACGACCAGTCCATGCCCAGCCAGACCATCATCTCCTACCAGAAGCTGATCGACGAGGGCGTGGTCGCCATCGAGGGACCGCCGCAGTCGACGGCCGAGCTGGCGCTCAAGCCCATCGTCGGCCAGAAGAAGATCCCTGACGTCTCGGTGGGCGCCAGCGACGACCAGGTGATCCCGGTCGAGCCCTACATGTTCCAGACCACGCCGCTGGCCTCGCAGGTGTCCAAGGCCTGCCTGAAACAGATCCAGGCTTTGAAGTTCACCAAGCTGGCGATGCTGACCGACACCAAGAACGCCTACGCGATCAAGGGCCACGACGTGACCAAGACCCTGGTCGGCCAGTACGGCATCAGCATCGTCGACGACGAGTCGTTCGAGACCACCCAGACCAACTTTGCCACCCAGATCGCCAAGATCGTGGCCGCCAAGCCCGACCTGCTCCTGGTCTGGGCGACCGGCGCGCCGCCGGTGATCATCACCAAGCAGTGGGGCCAGGCCAAGACGGGGATCCCGCTGATGATGACCGCGGCCGAGGCCTCGCCGCTCTACGTCAACCCCGCCGAGCCCGAGGTCGAGGGCGTCTATGTGCAGGCCACGCTGGGCGTGCTGGGCCAGAACGTCCCCGCCTCGAACAAGTTCAAGAAGCTGATAGACGACTTCGCGCAGCCCTTCCAGACCGCCAACGGGACCTGGCCGCCGCAGTTCGCCTGGGACTCCATGCTGGCCATGACCTTCATCTTCGACGCCATCAAGCGCAAGGGCACCAACCCGGACCAGATCCAGGCCGGGCTGGAGAGCATCAACCTGGACACCCCGCAGGGGCACTACACCTATGGCAAGGACAAGCACTTCGGCATGCCCGACTCCTCGAACCTGATGGCGACGGTGCAAAGCAAGGCCTTCGTGCCCACCCCGGAGACCCAGGCCGTGCTCGCCACCGCGGGCACGGGCGCCAGCACGCAGTCCTGACCTGCTCGAGACCCAGGGCCTGACCCGCCGCTTCGGGGGCGTGGTCGCGGTCAACCAGGTCTCGATCCGGGTGGCGGCCGGCGAGCCGCACGGCGTGATCGGGCCCAACGGGGCCGGCAAGTCAACGCTCTTTCACCTGGTCACCGGGCACCTGAAGCCGACCTCCGGCGAGGTGCTCTACGACGGCCGCGCGATCACCGGCCTGCCCGCCCACCGGCGCGCCCGCCTGGGCATCGCCATCGCCTTCCAGGCCGTGCGCCTGTTCCGGGGCATGACCGTGCTCGAGAACGTGATGGTGGGCGCCCACGCGCGCACCCGGACCAGTTTCGCCGAGGCCGCGCTGCGCGTCGGCCGCAGCCGCCGGGAGGAGCGCGAGATCAGGGCGGCGGCGGAGGCGGCCCTGGAACGGGCCGGCCTGACCGCTGTGGCGGGCCGCGCGGCCGAGTCCCTTCCGCTGGGTCAGCAGCGCGCGGTCCAGGTGGCGCGCGCGCTCTGCGGGCAGCCGCGCCTGCTGCTGCTCGACGAGCCGGCCTCCGGGTTGCGCGGGTACGAGCGCGAGCAGCTCTCGGACCTCTTCGCCGCCCTGCGCGGGGAGGGCTTGACCATGCTGCTGGTCGAGCACGACGTCAGCTTCGTAACCCGGTTGGCCTCGGAGATCACCGTGCTCGACCGCGGCCGCGTGATCGCCGAGGGCCCGCCGGCCGAGATCCGCCGCGACCCCGCGGTGATCGCGGCCTACCTGGGCCAGGAAGCCGAGTCCGCGTGATCCTCGAGGTTCGGGGTTTGGTCGTCCGGTACGGACAGGCCACCGCGCTGGACGGCGTCAGCCTGGAGGTGGGCGAGGGCGAGATGGTGGCGCTGGTGGGGCCCAACGGCGCCGGCAAGACCACCCTTCTGAACACGGTCTCCGGCCTTATCCGGCCTGCCGCCGGCGACTACCGGCTGGCCGGGCGCCTGGTCCAGGTGCCGGAGGGCCGGCAGCTCTTCGGCGACATGACCGTGGAGGACAACCTGCGCCTGGGCGCCTGGCGCGTGCGCGACCGGGATTTGAGCCGCATCTACGAGCTGTTCCCGCCGCTGGCCGCCATGCGCCAGCGCCGGGCGTACACGCTATCCGGTGGGGAGCAGCAGATGGTCGCGGTGGGGCGCGCCCTCATGGGCGGCCCGCAGCTGCTGGCGGTCGACGAGCTCTCCCTCGGACTGGCGCCGCTGGTGGTCCAGGACCTGGCCCAGCACGTCGTCCGTCTGAACCGGGAAACCGGCATGGCGGTGCTGCTGGTGGAGCAGAACGCGCGCCTGGCGCTTGAGCTCTGCGCGCGTGCCTACGTGCTCGAGGCCGGGCGGGTGGCCATGGCCGGCGCCAGCGCCGAGCTGCGCCGCAGCCCGGCCGTGCAGGCCGCGTACCTGGGAGGCGCGGTGGCCTCTTGAGCTTCTTCGTCGGCGTCGTCGCCTCGGGCGTGGCCACGGGCGCGGCGTTCGCGCTGGTGGCCACCGGCTTCGTGGTCATCCACCGCGTGACGCGCGTCGTCAACTTCGCGCAGGGCGTCTTCTCGGTGCTGGCGGGCATGCTCTGTGCGTCGCTTTTGACGCGCGGGGTGCCGCACCCGCTGGCCGAGGTGGTGGCGATCACCGTGAGCGTCATCGCCGGCTTCCTGGTCGGGCTGGTCGCTATCGGCCGCCGCGGCATTCCGCCGCTGGCCTCGCTGATCATCACGCTGGGCATCGGCGTGCTCTCCTACGCGGTCGTCATCTTCTTCTGGGGCGACGGGCCGGTCTCCTTCTCGATGCTGCAGGGGCGCCTGGACATCGGCGGCGTGACCATGCTCTGGCAGTACGTCCTGATCGTGGCCGCGACCGCGATCACCTTCGGCGCGCTGCTGCTCTTCTTCAACCTGACCTACGTCGGCAAAGCGCTCACCGCCTGCTACAGCAACCCCTTCGCCGCGCGCCTGGTGGGCATCGACGTCCGCCGCATGGGCCTGCTCGCGTTCGCGATCGGCGGCGGCCTGGGCGGCCTGGCGGGCGTGCTGCTGACGCCGCTGCAGCCGGTCGAGTTCGACTCCGACGTGGCGATCGCCATCAACGGCTTCGCGGCGGCCATCTTCGGCGGCCTGCTGCGGCCGGGCAGCGCGCTCATCGGCGGCTTGGTCCTGGGCGTGGCCGAGGCGCTGGTCTCGGGCTACTCCGGCTTCGCCTCCCTGCAGAGTGGGGTGGCGCTGGTGCTGATCCTGGGGATCATGGTCTACCAGGCCGGACGCCGCCCCGAGGGAGCAGAGTGAGGGGGCCTGCCTTCTGGCTGGGCACGGCCGCCGCGCTGGGCACGCTGCTGCTCCCGCTGCTTCTCTATGACGCGGAGCTCACGATCTACGTCTTCATCGGGCTCTCGATCATCGTGGTGGCCGGACTGAACCTGCTGTACGGATTCGCGGGCCAGGTCTCCCTGGGCCAGGCCGCCTTTTACGCCATCGGGGCCTACTGCGCGGGCATCCTGGCCCGGCGCGGGGTGCCGCCGCTGGTCGCGCTGCTACTGGCGCCGCTGGTGACGGCCGCGGTGGCGGTGGTGGTGGGCCTGCCGGTGCTGCGGCTGCGCGGCCACTACCTGGCCTTCGCCACCCTCGCCTTCCAGCTCATAGTGCTCTCGCTGGCGGGACAGTTCCGGGACCTGACCGGCGGCGACACCGGGCTGACGGGGATTCCCGACCTGACCGTCGCCGGCATCGGCTTTCCGCTCGAGCGCCGGGCCTTCGGCTACGCCTATCTGACCTGGGTGGTCACGGCCGTGGTGCTGGTGCTGGTCTACAACCTGGTCGCCAGCAGGCCCGGCCGCGGGCTGCGCGCGCTGGCGACGTCCGAGGCGGCGGCCCGCGGCTCGGGGGTGCCGGTCGGCCGCTACAAGCTGCAGGTCTTCGCGCTGGCCGCCGCCTTCGCCGGCCTGGCGGGCGGGATCTACGCCTTCTTCCTCTCCTACATCGCGCCCGGGTCGTTCCCGATCCTGCTCTCCATCCAGTTCCTGGTCATGGCCGCGGTGGGCGGGGTGGCGGTGGTCTGGGGGCCGGTGCTGGGGGCGGTGCTGATCTACCTGCTGGCGCAGGTGCTACAGACCATCGGCTCGCAGCCGGGGATGCCCCTGCACGCACCCGCCGAGCTGAACTACGCCGTCTACGGGCTGGTCCTGATCCTGGTCATGCTGCTGCTGCCCGAGGGGATCGTGCCGGCGCTGCGCTCGCGGCTGGCCAGGCGTGCTTGAGCCCGAGATCGGCGACCACTACGCGTCCGTCCCCGAGGACGACCGGATCACGTCGGGACTGGGTCGCCTGGAGCTGCTGCGCACGCAGGAGGTGCTGCGGCGCCACCTCCCGGCTCCGCCCGCGGCCGTCGTTGACATCGGAGGCGGGGCCGGCGTGCATGCGCGCTGGCTGTCGGAGGCCGGCTACCGGGTCCACCTGATCGACCCTGTGCCCCGACACGTTGAAGCCGCACGCGCCCTCCTGGAAGCTGGCGGCGGCACCGCCGCCCTCGGAGACGCCCGCGGCCTCGACCTGCCAGCCGACTCGTTCGACTTGGCGCTGCTGCTGGGGCCGCTGTATCACCTGACGGAGCGCGCCGACCGGCTGCGGGCGCTGGCGGAGGCCGCCCGAGTCGTCAAGGGCGGCGGCCTGATCGCGGTGGCCGCCATCTCCCGCTTTGCCTCGCTGTTCGACGGCCTCGCCCGGGGCTTCCTCTTCGACCCTGAGTTCCGGGCGATCGTCGAGCGCGATCTCCGGGACGGGGAGCACCGCAATCCGAACCACCGGCCGCACTGGTTCACCACGGCTTACTTCCACCGGCCGGAGGACTTGCGCGCAGAGGCCGGCGAGGCTGGCCTGCAAGTGCGGGAGCTGGTCGGCCTGGAAGGACTGGGAGCATGGCTGCCCCAGCTCGAAGACCGCTGGGAAACTGAGGACGGCCGGCAGATCATTCTGGATGCGGCCCGCGCCGTGGAGAGCGAGCCGGCGCTGCTGGCCCTCAGCCCGCATCTCCTCCTGATCGCGACGGCTCCCTGATGCCGCGGCTCGGCATGGTCACGATCGTGGTGCCGGACTACGACGCGGCGATCCGGTTCTACGTCGAGGTCATGGGCTTCACGTTGCTGGAAGACACACCCCTCGGGGAGTCGAAACGCTGGGTGGTGGTGGCGCCCGATCCGGAGTCCGGCGCGACCCTGCTGGTGGCCAAGGCGGCGGGCCCCGCGCAGGAGTCGAGCATCGGCAACCAGACGGGCGGCCGCGTCGCCTTCTTTCTGTACACAGACGACCTGGACGCCTACCTGGCCCGCCTCGCCGAGCGCGGGGTGGTCGCCGAAGCTCCCGTCCGCACGGAGGACTACGGGCGGGTGACCGTCATTCGCGACCTGTACGGCAACCGCTGGGACGTGATCGAGCGCTGAGCCCGGCTCAAGTCGGCAGCGGCGTCAGCCCGGCTTCGATCTCCTGGCGGCGCGGCTCCAGGAAGGGCGGCAGCGCCAGGTGGTGGCCCAGTTCCGCCGCCGGCTCGTCGGAAGTGAAGCCGGGGCCGTCGGTGGCCAGCTCGAAGAGGTTGCCGCCGGGCTCGCGGAAGTACACCGACTTGAAGTAGAAGCGGTCGATCACGGGCGTGGCCTGCAGCCCGGTGGCCAGCACCCGCTCGCGCCAGGCCTTCTGCTCGGCCTCGTCGCCGACCCGAAAGGCCACGTGGTGCACGCCGCCCCTGCCCTGGCGGGAGCGCTTCGGCTCCCGCGGCAGCAGCAGCGAGACCTCCGAGCCCGACTCGCGCCCCGGCAGCCCGAACGTGTACAACCGGTCGCCGCCCTCCAGCTCGGTCTCGGCAAGCGGCGAGAAGCCCATCACCTGCCGCAGCAGGTCGGCCGTGGCCTGGGGGTTGGCGCTGGCCAGGCGCACCGCGTGCAGGCCACGCACCTGGTGCTCCTCGGGCACCGGGCTCTCCGGCCAGGCCTCGAAGCGGGTGGCGCCGGCGTGGCCGGCCAGCTCCAACCGCTGCCCTTCGGGATCGCTGAACGCGAGCCGGCCATCGACCCGCTCGGCCGCCACCTGATGCTCGGCCAGCCGGGCCGCCCACCACTCCAGGCTGGTCTCGGCCACGCGCAGCGTCACGGGCGCGATCTCGGGCACGCCCGCCTGGTTGGGCACCGCGAAGGGCCAGTCGAAGAAGGTGAGGTCGGTCCCGGGGCTGCCCGTGCGGTCGGCATAGAAGAGGTGGTAGGCGGAGACGTCGTCCTGGTTGACCGTCTTCTTGACCAGCCGCATCCCCAGCACGCGGGTGTAGAAGTCGACGTTGGCCGGCGCCCGGCCCGTGATCGCGGTGACGTGGTGCAGCCCGCCCAGCTCCTCGGCCATGAGGGCTATTCTCACTGAGAGGTGCTGCCGGAAAGCTCGGCCGGATCTTCGGCGCCCATGCGCCGCATCTGCGGCGCCGCCTTCTGCGCGCCTCGCTCACGCAGTTCTGGCTGCGCTCGCTCCGGTGCTCGGCGGCTCCTTGCATCTGCAGCACCTGGACACCGAATCTCTCGGCCAGCCTTCCGGCCGCACCTCTGACCGGTGGAGCTGGAGTTCGAGCCGCCGTACCTCTACCCCGACTACCGCTCGACCGTGCTGCGCGCGCCGCAGCGTCCGCTGGTTCGACTTCCCGACCACTGGTTCGAGTCCGCGCCCGGCCCCGCCTTCGGGCGCATCCCGGTCCGGCCGGAGGACGCCGACCTCACCCGCCAGCACGCCGGCGAGCCGCTCGGCGAGCGCATCATCGTCAGCGGCCGCGTCCTCGACTCGGATGGGCGGCCGGTGCGGGGCACGCTGGTCGAGATCTGGCAGTGCAACGCCGCCGGCCGCTACGTGGACCCCGCCGACCAGCACCCGGCGCCGCTCGATCCGAACTTCACCGGCGCCGGCCGCTGCCTGACCGACGACCAGGGTCGGTATCGGTTCGTGACCGTCAAGCCGGGCGCCTATCCCTGGCGCAACCACCACAACGCCTGGCGCCCCGCCCACATCCACTTCTCGGTCTTCGGAACCGCGCTGGCCGGCCGCCTGGTGACCCAGATGTATTTCCCGGGGGACCCGCTCCAGGCCCATGATCCGATCTTCAACTCAGTATCCGACGAGCGCGGGCGCCGGCGGCTGGTGGCCGCCTTCGACCCCGAGCTGACCGAGCCGGAATGGGCGCTCGGCTACCGCTGGGAGATCGTCCTGCGCGGGCGCCAGGCCACGCCCCGGGAGGCCTGAAGCGGATGGAGGGGCCGACGCCATCGCAGACGGTCGGGCCGTTCTTCGGCTTCGCGATGCCGTTCCCGGACGGTCCCCGGGCCGATGCCGAGGGGACGCGGGTGGAAGGCCAGGTGCTGGACGGCGCGGGTGAGCCGGTGCCCGACGCGCTGCTGGAGCTGAGCCAGGACGGGCAGTTCGCGCGCTGCGGCACGGACCCCGAGGGCGCTTTTCACTTCGTGGTGCGCAAGCCGGCGGTGGCGCCGGGCGAGGCGCCGCACCTGGAGGTCAGCGTGTTCGCGCGCGGCGTGCTGCGCCAGCTGCAGACGCGCATGTATTTTCCGGACGAGGCTGAAGCCAACGCCGCGGACCCGGTGCTGGCGCTGGCCGGTGACCGCCGCGAGACCTTGATCGCGCGCCAGGACCAGGGCGCGCTTCGCTTCGACATTCACCTGCAGGGGGAGCATGAGACAGTCTTCTTTGAACTCTGAGATCCGGGCGGAGGTGGTGGGAAGCCTGCTGCGCCCACCAGCGCTCAAGGAGGCGCGGCAGCAGCTGGAAGCCGGACGCCTCGACCCGGCCGAGTTCAAGCGAGTCGAGGACGACCACGTGCGCGAGGCGGTGCGCCTCCAGGAGGAGTCGGGGATCGACGTGGTCACCGACGGCGAGCTCCGCCGCTACGCGTTCTTCGGACACCTGGTGGAGTCCTTCGACGGCTTCCAGAAGGAGGGCGGCTGGGCGATCCCGTTCCACGATGAGAGCGGCGAGGAGCTGGTGTTCAAGCGGCCGGTGGTGGTCGAGAAGATGCGCTGGCGCCGGAGCATGTGCGCCGAAGAGTGGGTGTTCCTGCGGGCGGTGGCCGCCAAGCCCGGCAAGGTCACCATGATCAGCGCCCAGCAGGCGGCGGCTTACTACGACCCCAAGCAGTCGACGGGCGCCTATCCCAACCGCGAGGCATTCCTGGCGGACATCGTCGACGTCTCGCGGCGCGAGATCGAGGAACTGGTGCGCCTGGGCTGCACCTACATCCAGATCGATGGGCCGCAGTACGGCGCGCTGCTCGACGCCAAGATGCGCGAGGGCTACCGCGAGCGGGGCAGCGATCCCGAGAAGCTGATCGACCTCTGCATCGAGCTCGACAACGCCATCATCCAGGGCCACCCGGGCGTCACCTTCGGACTTCATGTGTGCCGCGGCAACAACCAGAGCAAGTACTACGCGGAGGGGGATTACGAGCCGATCGCGCGCATCTTCGAGAAGACGCTGTTCCAGCGCTTCCTGCTCGAGTACGACGACCGCCGCTCGGGTGGGTTCGAGCCGCTGCAGCACCTGCCCGAGGACCGGGTGGCGGTGCTGGGGCTGGTCACCACCAAGAAGTCGCGGCTGGAGAGCGAGGAGGAGCTGAAGCAGCGGATCGAGGAGGCGGCGCGCTACGTGCCCATGGAGCGGCTGGCGCTCAGCCCGCAGTGCGGCTTCGCGTCCACGATGGAGGGCAACCGGGTCACGCCGGAGGACCAGCGCGCCAAGCTCGAGCTGGTGGGCAAAGTCGCGCGCGAGGTCTGGGGAGCCGCCCTCACGGCGTAGCGGCCGCGGCCGGCCGGCCCACACCCATCACGATCAGCCAGAGCATCAGCGCGGCTTCGGCGACGAACCCCAGGACCTCCAGTGGCCCCAGGATCCTGGTGGCGAGCGGCGGCGCCAGGAACAGCAGCCAGCCGACTCCGGCCACGGCGATGAGGACGCCCAGCACCCGGGGCAGGAAGCCCGACCGGTAGATGAGGTAGCCCAGCGCCAGCTGGAAACAGCCGAAGAAGACCAGCGCGATGTAGCCGACCTGCACGTTGAGGTTTAGCGACAGCAGGGCCAGCGCCTGCAGCTGGTGCGCGTCGAAGGCGCTCAGGTAGGAGTCGCCGCTCAGTATCAGCAGCGGCGCCAGCTGGAAGAGGCTGCCAAAGGCGGTCACCGCGCAGCCGGTCAGGCCGAAGAAGGCGGCCAGTAGCGCCATGGTTCGCGCCACCGGCCGGAACATCACGTAGAAGAGCGCCATCAACGCCACGTAGAAGGCGGTCGAGACCAGGCCCAGCGCCCAACCCAAACGGTCGGCGGACTCGTGCCCGACGATGCCCGACGCAGTCGCCGCGGCGTCGGAGGTGGTGCCGCCCAGCCCGCTGATGCCGGGCGCCACCAGCGCCCCCAGCACCGCGGTCACGAAGAAGAGCAGGTAGACAACACCCGTGATCCGCGCCCGCGCACGCGTCGACAGGGCGTCCAGGCGCTGCATTCGCTCACCAATACAACGTCAGGTAACGGCGCTTCTCAGGCTTCGCCGCGCACGGCGGCCGCGGCCTCCGCCAGCACGCTGAGCTTGGCGAACGCTTTGTCGCGCGGCAGGTACTTCATGCCGCAGTCGGGCGCCAGCACCAGGCGCTCGGGCGGTACGATGTCGAGCGCGCGCCGGATGCGCGCGGCCACCGTCGCCACGTCCTCGACCGGGCTCTCGTCGGCGAGGTCGAGCACGCCCACGATCAGCGTCTTGCCGGGCAGCTCGCGCAGGATCGCGAGGTCGACGTTCTGCTGTGCAGACTCCACCGAAACCTGGTCGACCGTGGTCTCTGACAGCTCGGCCAGGAAGGGATAGCCCCGCGGGCGGTCGTGCACGATGTGCGCGTAGCCGAAGCAGGTGTGCAGCGCCGTTACGCCGGGCGCTCCCCGTACCGCGCGGTTTATGACGCGCACGGCGAAGCGGCGCGCTTTCTCCGCACGGGCCTGCAGGTAAGGCTCGTCGATTTGCACGATATCTGCGCCGGCCGCGAAGAGGTCGTGCATCTCCTCGTTGACCGCCGCCGCCAGGTCCAGCGCCAGCGCCTCTTCGTCGTGGTAGTGGTCGTCCTGCGCCTGCTGCGACATCGTGAAGGGCCCCGGCAGCGTGGCCTTGATGACGCGGTCTGTCTGCGCGCGCAGGAACTCGACGTCGCGCACCTGCACCTGACGCGCGCGCCGGATGGGACCAACCACGCGCGGCACCGGGTTGGGGTGGCCGGTGCGGTCGAGCGCGGTGCCCGGATGCTCCAGGTCCATACCCTCCAGCGCGGTGGCGAAGCGGTTGGAGTAGCTCTCCCGCCGCACCTCCCCGTCGGTGACGATGTCGATGCCCGCGCGCTCCATGTCGCGCAGCGCCAGCAGGGTGGCGTCGTCCTGGGCCTGCTCGAGGAGGTCGGGCGGGATGCGCCACAGTTCCTGGGCGCGCACGCGCGGTGGCAGCCGGCTGCCCAGCCGCGCGCGGTCGATCAGCCATTCGGGCTGCGGATAGCTGCCCACCACGGTCGTGAGCAGGCGCTCGATAGACTCAGCCACGGCCCACATGATCTGGGATCGGGATGTGGAGACGGCGCCGCCGGCCGACGTGCGCGCGCTCGCGGAGGCCGCCTGGGAGTCCCAGCTCGCCCACCTGCGCGAGCATTCCGACTTCTACTCGGCCCGTCTCGGCGGCGGCCAGATCCGCTTGACCGACCTCCGAAATCTGCCCTTCACGACCAAGCAAGACCTGAAGCGCGCGATCGACGAGCGTCCTCCTTTCGGCAGCAACCTCTGCGTGCCCGAGGCCCAGGTCAAGCGCATCTACCAGACCAGCGGCACCACGGGCGCGCCCAGCGTGCTGGCCCTGACGCCGGCCGACGCCGACACCTGGACGGAGATCGGCATGCGCACCTACACGGCGACCGGCATCCAGGCCGAGCACACAGTCCTCATCACCTTCGGCGCCGGGCCCTTCGTGGCCGGCCACGGCCACTTCACGCTGGGCCGCATCGGCGCCCGGGTCGTCCCGGTGGGTCCCGGTGACACCGAGCGCGTTCTCTTCGCGCTGAGCGCCGGCTTGGCCGACACCCTGCTGGCCACGCCCTCCTTCGCGCAGTACCTCGCCAACCGGGCGGACCCACCCCAGGTCGCCCACGTGGTGGTGGGCGGCGAGCCGGGCGGCGGCATCCCGGAGGTCCGAGACCACATCCAGGCGCGGCTGGGCGCCTTCGTCAACGAGATCATGGGGATCGGAGACATCTCGCCCTCGCTCTTCGGCGAGTGCCGGCACCAGCAGGGCATGCACTTCAGCGGGACGGGCCACGTCTGGCCGGAGCTGGTCGACCCCGACAGCCGCGAGCCGATGGAGATCGAGACCGGCGCCGTGGGCGAGCTGGCCTACACGCACCTCACCCGGCAGGCCATGCCGGTCCTGCGCTTTTTGGGCGGCGACATCGTGCGCATCGAAGGCACGGCCTGCGAATGCGGCCGGACGTCGTTCCGAATGCGCTGCCTGGGCCGGCGCGACGACATGTTCATCGTGCGCGGCGTCAACGTTTATCCCTCGGCGATCCTGGCCGTGGTGGGCGCCTTCAAGCCGCGGGTCACCGGCCGGGCGCGGGTGGTGCGCGACGGCGACGGGGTGAGCGTGGAGCCGCCGGTGCCGGTCGAGGTCGAGGTGGCCGGTGGCGCCGACCCAGGGCTGGCCGGCGAGCTGGAGCAGGCCATCCGCGCCCGCCTCACCTTCCGGGCCAGCGTGCGCCTGGTGCCCGAGGCCGAGTTCGGCGACGCCGGCTACAAGACCCGTCTCAGCGTGCGCAGATGACCAAGCGGCTGCGCTCCCGGATGGGGTCGAGCACGATCGACCGCATCGTGGTCCGCGGCCACGACCTGAATGAGCTGATCGGCAACGTGAGCCTGGGCGCCATGGCCTTCCTGGAGCTGAAGGGGCGGCTGCCCACCGACCCCGAGCTCGCGGTCTTCGACGCCATCCTGGTGACGCTGGTCGAGCACGGCATGACGCCCAGCGCGATCGCCGCCCGGATGACCTACCTGGGCGCGCCGGAGTCGGTGCAGGCGGCGGTGGCGGCGGGCCTGCTGGGGCTGGGCGGGCGCTTCGGCGGGACCGTCGAGGACGCGGCCCGCATGCTCCAGGAGGGCGGCGAGCCGGACCAGATCGTGGCAGGCTACCGAAGTCGCCGGCAGCCGATCCCCGGCCTGGGCCATCCCATCCACAAGCCCATCGATCCGCGGGTTCCTCGCCTCTACGAGGTGGCCGCGGCCGGGAGGCTTTCCGGGCGCTTCGTGGAGCTCATGAAACAGGTCTCGGAGGTCGCCACCCGCAGCCTCGGCAAGCCGCTGCCGGTCAACGCCACCGGCGCCATCGGGGCCCTGGCCAGCGAGCTGGAGATCCCCTGGCAGGTGACGCGCGGCCTGGCCGTGATCGCGCGCGCCATCGGGCTGGTCGGGCACCTGCAGGAGGAGATCGAGGAGCCCATGGCCGCCGAGATCTGGGCTCGCGTGGACGACGAAGCATCGGGCGGGGCAAGCCCCGCCCCTACGGAATAAGATCGGCCGAGGCCATGCCCGAGAGCCCGCCGGGTATCCACCACGTCACCTGCATCACCGGCGACGTGCAGAGGAACGTCGACTTCTACGTCGGCGTCCTCGGGCTCCGCTTCATCAAGAAGACCGTCAACTTCGACGTCCCCGACACCTATCACCTGTATTTCGCCGACTACCTGGGCACGCCCGGCACGGCCATGACGTTCTTCGGCTGGCCGCACCTGCCCTGGGGCGCGCAGGGCACGGGCCAGGTGCTCACGGTCGCTTTCGCGGTGCCCGAGCGCGCGCTGGGCGCCTGGTCCGAGCGGCTGCGCCGCCTGGGCGTGGGGGCCGAGCGCGTCACGCGCTTTGACGCGGAGGCGCTGGTCCTGAAAGACCCGGACCAGATCGAGCTGGCCCTGGTCGGCCAGGCCTCCGACGAGCGGTGGGAGCCCTGGCCCGACAGCCCGGTGCCGGAGGACGAGCAGATCCGAGGCTTTCACTCGGTGACGCTCAACGTGCAGGAGGCCGAGGCCAGCGCGCGCTTCCTCACCGAGACCTTCGGCTTCACCGTGGCCGGGCGCGAGGGCGCGCGCACCCGCTACCGCACGGGGGACGGGGGTCCCAGCGCGCTGGTCGACGTGCTGGAGTCTCCGCACGGCCGGCGCGGCGAGGAGACGACCGGCACCGTCCACCACGTGGCCTGGCGGGCGCGCGACGACGCGCACGAGCTGGCCTGGCGGGAGGCGCTGGTGACGGCCGGCCGCAGCGTCACCCCGGTGATCGAGCGCAAGTACTTCCGCTCGATCTACTTCCGCGAGCCGGGCGGCGTCCTCTTCGAGATCGCCACCGACCAGCCCGGCTTCACGGTGGACGAGCCGCCGGAGGCGCTGGGGTCGGCGCTGCAGCTGCCGCCCCAGTACGAGGACCGCCGCGACAACCTGAAGTTCAACCTGCCGCCGATCGTCGTCCCGACGGTCGACACTAAGTGGGGCCCCAGCCGAATCGGAGATTCGGTGGGGATCAAACTCATGTCTGGAGGGGCTGTATGAGCACGATGACGACGCCGATCCGGCCGGTCAACCCGATGGCCGCGGAGGCCAAGGACACGGTCATGGCGGTGCTTCGCCGCGACCAGGAGAAGTTCTTCGGGCTGGTCGAGGACCCCCAGAACTGGAACCTCCAGACGCGCTGCACGGAGTGGGAGGTGCGCGACCTGGTCGGGCACATGATCGACGTCACCGAGGGCTACCTGTCGCGCTGGGAGATCGCCAAGAAGGGCGACACCGCCGGCGCCCTCGGCCTCACGGTGATGGGGGAGACTCTCAACGACCACGCGCTCGACTTCCGCAAGCTCTCGCGCGACGAGGCCCTGGGCCGGCTCAAGGCCGACCGCGACAAGATGATGGCGATCTTCGACGCGCTCACGCCCGAGGAGTGGACCAGCTTCATGGTCACCCACCCCTACATGGGGCCCGTGCCGGCCGGCTTCTACCCGGCCTTCCACATCATGGATTACGGCATCCACCCGTACGACATCGAGTACGGGCTGGGCGACAAGCTGGCCGAGATCGACGAGGCCACAGCGGGGGTGCTGATCCCCTACTGCCACATCATCATGCAGTACACGGTCGACCAGGAGTCCGCCAAGGGCGTCGACTGCGTGTACGGCTTCGAGGTGTCCGGTGGCTGGGGCGGCCGCTGGCGCGCCACCATCAAGGACGGGCAGTGGTCGGCGCAGCCTGAGAGCGGCGACTGGAAGGGCTGCGACGCGCTCTTCAAGTTCACGCCTTCGGACTTCGTGCTCACGGTCTTCGGCCGCTTCGACGGCGGCGCGGCGACCGGTGATCCCGAGGTGATCCAGGCGGTCCGGCGCCTGTTCTTCCGCTTTTAGGGCAACCATCTGGGCGGCGGACCCCGCCCGGTGTCCGCCGCCCACGCCGGGCGCCGTGGCCGAGCTGGCGCCCGCCGCCGACCCCGCCCTGCGAGCGGCCATGGCCGCCGACGGCGACCTGGTGGCCGGCCGCCGAGTCCGCGGCTGCCGCGCCTTCGCCTGCTGCCGGGATGACCAGGTCGTCGCCTACGGCTGGCTTTCGACCGGCCCCGAGTGGATCGGGGAGGTGGGGCTCGAGATCCGGCCCGGGCAAGGCGAGGCCTACATCTGGAACTGCCTGACCCTGGAGCCGCACCGCCGGCAGGGCCGCTTCCGCGAGCTCCTGCTCGGCGTGGCGGCGGCGGCTCGGGCCGACGGGATTCAAAGGCTGTGGATCGGCAGCATCGACGACCTCGGCGCCCGCACCCTGTCCGGGATCGGCTTCACTCCGGTCCTGCGATTCGCGGTCCGCACCCTGCCCTGGTTCCGGCGCCTGCGGGTATGGGGAACAGAGGAGGCCGACCGCGCCCTGGTGCTGGCGGCCCGGCGCACGCTCTACGCGGGCGGCCGCCCGGTCCTAGGCGGGGCTGTTCTGGGGCGGCCCGGTCGCCGTCGCCACTGACCGCGCCGCCAGCCGGTCCACGCAGGCGAGGAGATCCCCGATCGCGTAAGGCTTGGTGATCACGGCGTCGCAGCCCGCCTCCTGCGCCCGGGTGGTGGTGCCGACGGCGCCCCTGCCGCGTGCCCTTGCGGCGATACGCGATCAAACCGCGGTCATCGAAGTACCCTCACGCCGTCCCCATGACGCGGGCCTTTTTCGAGCCGCTGGCCGCCAAGGATGCGTGGTTCCTTTACGCGGAGCGGCCCCAGACGCCGCTCGACATCGGGACCGTCTACGTTTTCGAGGGCGGTTCGCGGGTGCCCGGCGGCCGTGGTGCGGAGGGCTTAGAGGCCGCCATCGCCGCGCGGCTGCACCTGGTGCCGCGCTACCGCCAGAAGATCCGCCGCGTTGCCTTCTACCTGGGCCATCCGGTCTGGGTCGACGATCCCCATTTCGATCTCAGCTACCACGTACGCCACGAGCTGCTGCCGCCGCCCGCCGACGGGGCGGCCATGCGCCGGCTGGTGGTGCGGCTCCTGGAGCGTCCGCTGGACAAGCGGCGGCCGCTGTGGGAGATGACCGTCGTCCATGGGCTCCGTGGCGATCGAATTGTCGTCGTCAGCCGCGTGCACCACGCCATGGTCGACGGCCTCGGCAACCTGGACATCATGACGCTGCTCTTCGACACCACGCCCGAGGGCAGCGCCTCGGCGCCGGCGCCGCCCTGGGACCCGCGGCCGGCGCCCTCCAGCTGGCAGCTGCTGCGCCGCGAGCTCTGGAACCCCCTCCCGTCCGGAGCCGAGCGCCCGACGCCGCTGCGGGATCGCGCGCTGAGCTGGCTGGCGGCGGCCCGCGGACTGCCCTCGCTGGGCCGCCAGCTGGCGATCCCGCGCGGCCGGCTCTTCTTCAACCGGGCCATCGGCCCGCGGCGCACCGGGCGCGGCCTGCGCCTGCCCCTGGACCAGGTCAAGGCCCTCAAGAACCGGCTCGGCTGCACGGTCAACGACGCCGTCCTGGCGATCGTGGCCGAGGGCTTGCATCGCTGGCTGGCCGAGCGCGGCGAGAAGGTGCCCGAGCGAGTGCGCGTCTTCATCCCGGTCAGCGTCCGCCAGCCCGGCGAAAAGGGTGGCAACCGGCTGAGCGGGATGATCGTGGAGCTGCCCACCGGCCACCTTTCTTTGGAAGAGCGCATTCGCCGCGTGACCGTGACCTTGGGCGACCTCAAGCGCTCGCACCAGGCGGTAGCCGCACACAAGCTGGCCGGGCTGGCCGACTGGGCGCCGCCCAGCATGCTGGTGCTGGCCGGGCGGCTGATGTCCAACCCTCAGGCGGGCGCTAATTTGAATGTGACCAACGTGCCCGGACCGCAGTTTCCGCTGTATACGGGCGGCGCCCGGCTGCTGGAGGTCTGGCCCTTTGCGCCTCTCTACCCGGCCATGGGCTTAGGCGTGGCGCTGGTCTCCTATGACGGCGGCCTCTTCTTCGGGCTCACCGCGGATCCCGCGATCGTCCCCGACGTCGAGGATTTCGCCGGCCACCTGCGTGCCGCGGCGGAGGCTTCGCTGCAGCTCGTCTAGGAGGCGGGGCTGAAGACCTGCCACATGACGCCGCCCGTGGTCTCGGGCCGCGTCCAGACCGTGCGGATGTTGCGGATCGCCACCGGCTCGTCGGTGGTGAGCTCCACGCCGCGCGCCTTCAGCTCCGCGATGGCGGCCTCCAGGTCGTCGACCTCGACGGCCACGTGGTCGAGGCGCCCTTCGGCGTCGCCCAGCCGCCGGCTGCGCTCGCCCTGGTCGGCCAGGTCGACCAGCTCGACCCGGGTGGCGTCCCCGTCCCAGGCCAGGAAGGCGGTGCGGTTGGGGCTGGGCGGCGGCTCCAGCTTGAGCTCGAGGCCGAGAACCTCGCGCGCGAAGCGCTGCGCCGGCTCCATGTCACGCACGACGATGCCGATGTGGTCGATCCGGGCCTTCATGCGCCCACCCTAACCGGGATGGGCTTTTGTATACAAACGGCCGGTCCATGCGGGCCCGGCGCCCGGGGTTTGTATACAAACGGCGTCGCTACACGTGCTCGGCGAAGCGCACCTTCAGCAGCTCCAGCGCGTCGTCGCCGGGCATGTTCCACAGGGCCTGGTTGAAGATCTCCACCTCGATCGGACCGTCATAGCCGGCCGCGTCGACCTCCTGCCGGAGCTTCCGGATGCGGATCACGCCGTCCCCCATCAGGCCGCGGCCCAACAGGTGGTCGGGCGGGGGGACCAGCCAGTCGGAGACATGGAGCCCGCAGATGCGCGCGCCCGCCCGGCGGATCTGCTCGTGCACCGCCAGATCCCACCAGACGTGGTACACGTCGACCACGACGCCAACGTCGGGCACGGCCAGAGCCTCGGCCAGGGTCACGACCACCGAGCGATCCCCGGCGAACATCGGATGCAGGGGCTCCAGGCCGAGCTGGACGCCCGCCTGCTGGGCGTAGGGCAGCAGCTCGGCGACTCCCTCGCACACGCGCCGACGTGCGGCCTGCAGGTCGCCGTCGGGTGCCGGGCCGCTGACCAGCACCAGCACCGGCGCACCCAGTGCCGCCGCCTCGTCGATCGCGCGACGGTTGTCGTCGTACGCGTCTGCGTTGCTGAAGAAGCCGCCGCGGCAGAGGCTGGACACCCCGACGCCCGCGTCGCGCACCCGCCGGGCGCTGGCCTGAAGGCCGTGCTCGGCGACGCGGTCCCGCCAGAGCCCGATCCAGCGCAGGCCGTGGCGGGCGCAGCCGTCGACCGCCTCCGCCAGCGACCAGCGGTTGACGGTGACCTGGTTGAGGCTCAGCCTCTCCAGGTTCAAGGTCAGTCGATCCCGGCGAGGAAGAGGAAGCCGCGCATGCGGTCGCAGGCTCGTTCCGGGTCCTCCAGCAGCCCGGCGCGGTCGGCGAGCACGAAGAGCTGCGCCAGGTGGGGGACCGAGCGCAGGCTCTCCTGGCCGCCCAGCATCCGGAAATGCGGCTGGTGGCCGTTCAGGTAGGCCAGGAAGGTGACGCCGGTCTTGTAGAAATAGGTCGGCGCCCGGAAGACGTGCCGCGAGAGCGGCAGGCAGGGCTCGAGGGCGCGCGCGAAGCCGTCTGCATCATCGGCGTCAAGAAGCTGCAGCGCGCTTGACGCGGCGGGCGCGATCGCGTCAAAGATGCCCAGCAGCGCGTCACTGCCGCTCGCTATCAAGGCGGGGAAGTTGAAGTCGTCGCCGGTGTACATGCGCACGCCGGCCGGCAGCCGGGCGCGCATGGCCGCCTCGTGCTCGGCGTCCAGCAGTGAGACCTTGATGCCCTCGACGCGGCCTGCGTTGTCTGCGATCAGGGCCAGGCAGGCGTCGGTGGCCGCCGCCACGTCGCGGTGACCCCAGTAGCCGGCCAGCGCCGGGTCGAAGGCGGCGCCCAGCCAGTGCAGGATGGCGGGCGCGCGCAGGCCGCCCAGAACTCGGGAGTACACGCGTGCGTAGTCGTCGGGACCCGAGGCCAACCGGGCCAGCTCCCGGCTCGCCATCAGCACCACCCGGCCGCCGGCCTTCTCCACGAGCTCGCACTGATCCTCGTAGGCGCCGGCCATCTCCTCCAGCGAGCGCGCGGATCCCGGCGCCAGCTGGTCGGTGCCGGCGCCGCAGACGATCAGCCCTTCGGCCTCTCGCAGGCTGCGGCGGATCAGCTCGGCGGCCGCCGGCCAGTCGAGGCCCATGCCGCGCTGCGCGGTGTCCATGGCCTCGGCCACGCCCAGGCCCCAGGACCAGAGGTGCCGGCGGTAGGCCAGGGTGGCGTCCCAGTCCAGGCGGGCCGGGTGACCCGGAAGGTTGTCGGCCAGGGAGTCGGCCACCACGTGGGCGGCGGCATAGGCGACCCGGCTGCGCAGGGGCGATCGAGGCCGCCGGAAGACGCCCGGCGCGCCCAGCTCGTGCAGGGCCAGGGTCCCGTCGGGCAGCGGCAGCCGGATCCGGGTGGCGGTGCCGCTCATAGCGTCAGCTCTGGCACGTCGAGGCGGCAGCCCTCGCGCCAGGAGCGCTGCGCCAGCTCCGCGAGCTGCACCCCGCGCGCGCCCTGCAGGAAGTCCCAGGGGAACGGCTCGTCCAGGGCCACGTGGCGCAGGAAGAGCTCCCACTGCGCCTTGAAGGCGTTGTCGAACTCCACGTTCGCGTCGACCTCGCGCCAGCCGGCCCGGAAGTCGAGGGGCTGCGGCAGGTCGGGGTTCCAGACGGCCACCGGCGTTTCGGCCCGCAATTGCACGCGGCAGTCACGCAGGCCGGCCACCGCGCTGCCTTCGGTGCCGTCGACGTGGATGGTGAGCAGGTCGTCGCGGCGCACCCTGGTCACCCAGGACGAGTTGACCTGGGCGACGATGCCGCGATCCAGGAGCAGGATGCCGTAGGCGGCGTCCTCGGCGGTGGCGCGGTAGGGCCGGCCGTCCTCGTCGACGCGCTCGGGTAGGTGGGTGGCTCCCACGGCGCTCACCGAGCGCACCGGGCCGAACAGCCCCTCCAGCACGTACTGCCAGTGGCAGTACATGTCCAGCATGATGCCGCCGCCGTCCTCACGCCGGTAATTCCAGGAGGGCCGCTGCGAGGGCTGGCCGTCGGTGCCCGGGAAGACCCAGTAGCCGAACTCGACGCGCACCGAGAGCAGGCGCCCAAGGACGCCGGACTCCAGGAGCCGGCGCAGCTTGATCAGGCCGGGCAGCCACAGCTTGTCCTGCACCACCCCGTTCTTGACCCCCGCCGCCCGGGCCGCCCGGGCCAGCTCCAGCGCGGTGGCGAGGTCGGAGGCGATGGGCTTCTCGCAGTACACGTGCTTGCCGGCGGCGATCGCCGCCCGCACCGCGGCCGGCCGCAGGCGGGTGGTCAGGGCGTCGAAGTAGACGGTGTCGGCGGGATCGTCCAGGCAGGCGCCGAGGTCGGTGCTCCAGCGCTCGAATCCGTGGGCTTCGGCCAGCGCGCGCAGCTTGCGCTCGCTGCGGCCGACCAGGATCGGGTCGGGCCAGATGCGGCGCCCGTCAGCGGTCGGCAGGCCGCCCTGCTCGCGGATGGCCACGATCGAGCGCGCCAGGTGCTGGTTGGCGCCCATGCGCCCGGTGACGCCGTTCATCACCACCCCCACGCGGACGGTTTCGGCGGCCGTCGACACCGCTTTAGTAATCGATTTCATAACCATTCGTCCTATGCTGGTCGGCGCCGTGGCGGACCGTCGCAAAAGCCCTCGGGGCAACGTCACCATCAGCGACGTGGCCGGCCACGCGGGTGTCTCGCCCGCGACCGTCTCCCGGGTCCTCAACGGCGGCTATCCGGTCGCTCAGGGCACCCGGCTGCAGGTCGAGCGCGTGGTCCAGGACCTCGGCTACATCCGCAACGCGCACGCGCAGGCGCTGCGCGGCAGCTCGACCGGAGTCGTCGGCGTGATCCTGCACGACGTCGCCGATCCCTACTTCTCGGAGATCGTGGCCGGGATCCAGGAGGTGGCCGCCGCCCAGCGCCGTCTGGTCGTGCTCTGCAACTCCCTGCGCGACCCCGAGAACGAGCTGCGCTACGTGCAGATGCTGCGGGGGCAGCGCGTCGACGCCGTGATCCTGGCCGGCGGTGCGCTCGAGGACGAGCTCTACCTGCGCCAGCTTCGCCGGCAAGCGCAGGGGCTGCGCCAGCAGGGGGCGCGCATGGTGATGTGCGGCCGCTATTCGTCGGTCAGCACCAACGCGGTGGTGCCCGACAACCGCGCGGGCGCCGCGCTCCTCACTCAGCACCTGATGGCGCGCGGCCACCGCCGGATCGCCGAGATCATGGGCCCGCCCAACTTCTCGACCACCGAGGAGCGCTCGGCCGGCCACCGCGAGGCACTCGCCGCGGCCCACATATCCCGCAACCCGCGGCTGGCGGTGTCGGGCGCCTTCACCCGCGACGGCGGCTATGAGGCGACCCTGAAGGTCCTGGCAGCGGACGCCGGCGTCACCGCCATCTTCGCGGCCAACGACCTGATGGCGGTGGGCGCCCTGGCCGCTCTGCGCGACGCTGGTCTTCGGGTGCCGGAGGACCTTTCCCTGGTCGGCTTCGACGACATCCCGACCGTGCGCGACGTGGTGCCCGCGCTGACCACCGTGCGCGTCCCCATGCGCGAGATGGGCCGGCGCTCGATGCAGATCGCGCTCGGCCTGGGCGCCCGACCGGCCCGCCTCGAGGTCCTGCCCGTGGAGCTCATCGAACGTGATTCTGTGTCGGAGCCGAAGGCGGCCGCCTGACTCCAGCACCAGGGGGGTGTCGAACACCGGGCTGCTGGTGACCAGCGGGTAGACATCGGTGCGCGCGAACCAGCGGTTGGGCGCGCCCGGGTTGGCCGGGTCCTCCTCGAAGGTGAGGGCCACCTCCTTGGCGGCGTAGGTCAGGCTGGGAGCGCGGTGCCCCATCTCGGGCACGTCGGCGAAGCGCAGCGACATCGGTCCCCGCCAGGCCAGCCCGGCGTAGCCGGCCAGGGGCCGGCCCTCGGTCGTGGCGGAGCCGAAACGCAGCGGGCCGCCGCTCACGTTCTCGATCTCGCAGCTCAGCCGCAGGGACCAGGAACCGGCCGCGAGGTCCACCTCCGGCCTTCCGATCTGGCGCCGTTCGCGGACGATGCACCGGTCGTGGCGGTCGAGCCACTCCAGCTCCTCGACGCCGCCGTCGCGCCAGGCCAGATGCCGGATCACGCCCTGGTTGTCAAGGTCGACGTAGTCCTGGCCGTGCACGTAGCTGGGTCCGCCCCAGAAGGTCCACTCGTTCACCACTGGCCAGGCGTAGAACAGCCCCAGGTGCCAAGGATGATCCTCGGGCTGATGGTCGGTGACGACCAGCCCGGAGAGCGTGCGCACGGGATGGAAGTAAGGGCGCGGGCAGAGGAAGCGCGGCAGCTCGGGCGCGAAAACGTACTCGTAGAGCACGACGTCGCCGTGGCGCGCGACCAGCCGGTCGGCCTTCTGCTCGATTTCCACCGTCATGGCGCCGCCGCCGCGGCCGGGAGCTCGTCGGGGATCGCGACCTCGCGGCCGGTACGGCCGCTGAGCTGGATCGCGTTGGCCAGCTCCAGCGTGCGCAGGGCTTCGCGACCGGGCGCGATCGGCGGCCGCCCGGTGGTGAGCGCTTCCGCCAGGTCGCGGTAGAGGTCGGCGTGGTCGCCGCCGCCGCCCTCGAAGGTCTGCACCTCGCCCGTGCGTGGGGCGTCGAAGGGCCCGCCGGGGGCGGTGCGGAAGTCCTCGAAGTCCTCCTCATTGGCGACCGTCTCCAGCCGCCCGGGCAGCAGGCGCAGGCGGCCGCGGGTGCCGGTCAGCTCGATCCGCTGGGACTCGTCCACCTCCACGGTCGAGATGTGGACCGAGCCCAGGGCGCCGTTCTCCCACTCCAGCAGCGCCTGCACGCTGTCCTCGGTCTCGATCTCGTGCAGGCGGGTGGGCGTTTTGGCGAAGACGCGCGCCGGCGGACCGGCCAGGTGCACGAGCAGGTCGAGGTCATGCTGGCCCTGGTTGATGAGCACGCCGCCGCCTTCGCCCCGCCAGGTCCCACGCCAGGGCGCGGACTCGAAGTAGGCGCGCCGCCGGGGCCAGGTGGCCAGCACCTCGGCGCGCTGCAGGCGGCCCAAAAACCCGGCGGCGATCAGCCGGCGCGCCTCGACCACCTCGGTGCGCGTGCGCTGCTGGAAGCACACGGCGAGCACCCGACCGGCGCGCTCGGCCTCCGCCACCATGGACCGCCCCTGATCCGCGGCGGACACGGCCAGCGGCTTCTCCACCAGCACGTGCTTACCGGCGCGCAGGGCCGCGATTG
Organism: Candidatus Dormiibacterota bacterium; assembly: GCA_036378695.1. GTDB lineage: Bacteria > Chloroflexota > Dormibacteria > Dormibacterales > Dormibacteraceae > CF-28. Next base: position 105,169 of record DASUVY010000049.1, on the reverse strand, counting down.
CCATGGGCGCGTGGAAGGGATGGGGCGTCAGGATCAGCGCCAGGTCGGCGTCCTCGCGCCAGAGCGCGTCGAGGTCCGGTACGAAGCGGGCGCCCAGCTCGGCGGCGACGGTGCGCGCCCGCTCGACGTTGACGTCCTGGACCGCGACCACTTCAGCGCCGACCGCGTCCAAGCCGCGCCGGTGCGCGCTCAGGATGTTGGCGGCAGCGCCCGCGATCACGATCTTCATCCGGGGTCCCCGCAAAATCGCAGATTTTGTGGGGTGGTCATCGGACCGAGCCCAGTGCGAGGCCGTCGCGCAGCAGGCGGTGCGTGTAGGCGTAGATGGCCAGGATGGGCAGGGACGCCACAACTGCGATCGCCATCATGTTCGACCAGCGGATCCCGTACATGCCGATCTGGCCGGCGATCAGGACCGAGATCGGGTACTGGCCGGGATCGCTGAGGAACGTGATCGCGTAGAGGAACTCGCCCCAGGCGATGAAGAAGATGATGGTGGCGCCGGTCGCGATCCCGTTCAGCGTGATCGGCAGCACGATCTGCCAGAACACGCGCCAGCGCGAGGCGCCGTCGACCACGCCGGCCTCTTCGACTTCGAGCGGTACGGAGAGGAAGAAGGGCCGCACGATCAGCACGCAGAAGGGGAGCAGCAGCGCGCTGTCCGCCAGGATCACGCCCAGCTGCGTGCCCAGCAGGTTCCAGCCGCCGAGCACCCGGTAGAGCGGGATCAGAGTCGCGGGCTGGGGTGTGATCTGGAGCAGGATGAGCGCGCCCAGGCCGATGTTGACCAGCATGCCTTTGACGCGCGCCAGCGCGTACGCCGCCGGCGTCGCCAGCAGCAGGGTCAGCAGCGTGGTGCCGGCGGCGATGATCGCGGAATTGACGCAGCTGCGCAGCAGGTCCGCGTTGACCACTGTCTGGTAGGCGCTGATCGTGGGCTGGAAGATCAGCCCGGTCGCGCTGAAGATCTCGGTATCGCTTTTCAGCGACGTTGCGACCAGCCACACAAACGGCAGGCCGTAGATCACGACCAGGAGCGCGGTGCCGGTGCGGGCGGCCAGCGCGCGCGTCATGCCCGTTCCTCGCGCTGCACCGAGCGCAGGTAGAACACCGCCATCAGGATGATCAGGCCCAGCGTGATCACGGCCACGGCGGCGCCGTTGCTGAACTGGTACAGCTCAAACGCCAGGCGGTAGCTCAAAAACGGCAGCGTGGTGCTGGCCGTGCCCGGTCCGCCGAAGGTCATGATGTAGATGAAGTCGAAGCTCTTGAACGCGTAGAGCAGGGACAGGATGGTCAGCACCAGGATGGTCGGCCGCAGGAGTGGCAGCACGATGTAGCGCAGCGTCTGCCGGGGACGGGCGCCGTCCACCTCGGCCGCCGCCAGCACCTCGCTGGGCATGTCGAGCAGGGCCGCCCGGAAGACCAGGGTCGCGAAGGGCACCACCGTCCAGGCGTTGACCAGCGCGACCGAGATTAGCGGCAGCCGGCCCTCGACCAGCCAGTAGATGGGAGCCACCCGGGCCACACTCAGGATGGTGTCGACCATGCCGCGGGGGTCGAGCAGGAAGCGCCAGTCGACACCGTTGATGAGGCCGGGCAGCGCCCAGCTGAACACCATCAGCGCCAGAGTGAAGCCGGAGAGCGGCCCGCCCCGCCACAGCACCAGCGCGGCCGCCAGGCCGCCGCCCAGGCCCACGCCCACCACCAGGCCGACGTAGATCAGGGAGTTGACCGCCGCCTCCCGGAAGTCCGCGGTGCCCGCCACCGCCTGCACGCCCGCGGCGCCGATGAAGGGCCAGTCGCCGAAGATGTTGTCGGAGCTCACCTGGCTGACGCTCATGTGGATCAGCTCGACGAAGGGGTAGAGCGCGAGCACCGCCAGGAAGAGGGCCGCGGGGAGCAGGTACAGCCCCACTCCTCGCGGCCGCAGACGGAGGCTTCTGCGCGAGACCGCCGGCGCCCAGCTCACCCGTGCGCCCGCGGTCGTCCTCACGCCTTGTAGTTGGCCTTCACCCCGTCAGACGCGTCCTTGGCGGCCTGCGCCGGGCTCTTCTGGCCGGCGATCACCGCGCTCCAGTTCTGCGCGATCACGGCCTGCGCGGCGATCGCCGCGCCGCCCTCCGGCGGGTACTCGGCGCCGTGGTCCTTGACCTCCGACGTGTAGGCCGCGAGCAGCGGGTTGTTGGTGACGTCCGGCAGCCCGGCCATGTCGTGCCGGGCCGGGATGCCGCCCGACTCCTTGAGCGTGATCAGGAGGCCATCCTTGCTGAGCAGAGTCTCCTGCATGTAGGCCCAGGCGATGTCGGGGACCTTGCTGAAGCCGCCGATCCAGAGCGCTTCCCCGCCCAGGAAGATGCCCTGCTTGCCGGAGGCCGCGGGCAGCGGCGTGGTGCCGTACTTGAACTTGCCGCCCACGTTGCGGCTGGCGGGACCGATGTTCCAGTTGCCGTTCTCCATGAAGGCCACGTCGCCAACCACCCAGCGGTTGAAGGTCTCGGCCTGGCCCCACTGCACGGATTCCTTGGGCAGGTAGCCCTTCTTGGCCCAGTCGCTGACCAGCGTGAAGGCTTGCTCGATGGCGGACGGGTCGGGGTTCTTGTAGCTGAAGCCGTAGCCCGTGAGCCACGGGAAGGCGGTCCAGTCGCCCTGGTCGGTGGGCTGGCCGGTGAGCGCGATCGGTACCTTGCCCGCGCCCTTGATCTTGGCGAAGGCGTTGTTGAGGTCGTCGATGGTCTTGGGGACGGAGACGCCGGCCGCGTCCAGGATGTCCTGGTTGTACCAAAGGCCGGTCAGGTTCACGTAGCCCTTGACGCCGTAGACCTTGTTGTTGAAGCGCGTGATCACGCCGTCGGGAAACTGGCCCTTGTCGGCGAAGTTCTGCCAGTAGCTGTCGGCGCTCTTGAAGACGCCGGCCTTGTACATGGCGTTGACCTCGTTGCCGCCGTAGATGAACACGTCGGGGCCCTGCTTGGCGCCGGCCGCGGCGATCGCGCGCTTGGGCATCTCGCTGAACTCGACGTACGTCAGCTTGACATTGACCTTGGGGTACTTGTTGCTGAAGAGCTGGCTGTAGTCCTGGACCGTCTTCACGTCCTGCTGGGACGAGTAATGCCAGACCTCCAGGTTGCCCGTGGTGTTGGCGTCGAGCTTGGTGGTGGTAGTGCTCGGCGAGTTGCCGCCACAGGCGGCCAGGAACTCGGCCAGGGAGCCGGCCAGGGCCAGGCCGCCCGCCCCGGCGGCGGCGCCTTTGAGCAGCTGGCGGCGGCTGAGGCCGCGGTCGAGCAACGTGGACCCCGGGTCGGGCTCGGTCATGGGGATGCCTCCCATTGAGTGGCGCATAGAAATCGATTTGTAGAAATCGGTTTCTGAACGCGGTCAATATACTTCTGGGAATCGGCGGGGTCAACCGGGAGTACCGGTAGGAGGTTCGATGCGCAGGATTGAAGGAGCCCCCAAGGTCAGCGGCGCCCTGGTTTTCACCGAGGACATGGAGCTGGCCGGCCTGCTCCACGCCAAGCTCGTCCTCAGCTACGTGGCCAGCGCGCGCATCGCGGCCGTGCGGGCCGACGCGGCGCGGGCGGTGCCCGGCGTGGTCGCCGTGGTCACCGGCGCCGACCTCGGACTGAGCGAGGACCACCCCGACCAGCCGATGGCCGCCGGCCGCGTCTTCTACGCCGGCCAGCCGGTGGCGGCGGTGCTCGCCACCAGTGCGGCTGCCGCCGCCGACGCCGCCGCCCAGGTGGAGGTCGAGTACTCGGCCCTGCCGGCCGCGCTGGGCGTGGAGGCAGCGGTGCGCGAGGACGCCCCCCGGGTTCTGCCCGAGCAGACCGGCGATGCCGACGAGGCCTCGATCCACGGCGCCGCCAGCAGCGAGGAGACGCAGGCCCCCGAGCCTGTGGGCAACATCACGGGCTGGATCGCCGCCCGGCGCGGCGACCTGGCCGCGGGCCGCGCGGCCGCGGCCGCGACCGTGCGCCGGACCTACTCCATGCCCCGCGTGCACCACGCCTACCTGGAGCCGCACGTGGTGGCGGCCCGCGTCGACCGCGACGGCATGGTCACCGTCTGGTCGCCGACCCAGGGCGCCGCCGAGGTGATCCCGGCCGTGGCCAAGGCGCTGGGCGTCGGCGCGGCCCAGGTGCGAGTGGTGCCGATGCCGGTGGGCGGGGGCTTCGGAGGCAAGTGGATGCAACTGGAGCCGCTGGTCGCGGTGCTGGCCGGCCACGCCGGCCGCCCGGTCCGCCTCCAGCTCACGCGCAACGAGGAGTTCCTGCTCGGCCGCCCGGCGCCCGCTTCCCAGGTGACGCTGGAGCTGGGCGCCACCCGCGAGGGCGACCTGACGCTCCTGCAGGCGGAGGTCGACTATGACAACGGCGCGACCTCGGGCTGGCACGGCGGCATCACCGCCGAGCTGCTGGTCTCCAGCTACCGGGTGCCCAACTTCGAGGTCGGCGGCCGGGAGGTCGCGACCAACCTGGCGCCCGTCACGGCCTACCGCGCGCCGGGCGCGCCGCAGGCTTACTTCGCCCTGGAGTCCGCCCTGGACGAGCTGGCAGGCGAGCTGGGCATCGACCCGCTCGAGCTCCGCCTGCGCTCGGCCGCCCGCGCCGGCGACCCGCGCGGCGACGGCTCACCCTGGCCGCGCATCGGCCTGGTCGAATGCCTGGAGGCCGCCCGCCGGCACCCTGCGTACACCGCGCCGCGGGCGCCCGGCGAAGGTGTGGGCGTGGCAGTGGGTTCCTGGATCGGCGCCTTCGGGCCGGCCGCCGCGGCCTGCCGGATGGACTCGGACGGCAACCTCCTGCTCCACCTGGGCTCGACCGACATCAGCGGCAGCGACACCGGCTTCGCCGCGCTGGCCGCCGAGGTCTTTGGCATCGCACCCGAGCGCGTCCGCATCCAGCACACCGACTCCACCACCTCCCCCGAGTCGCCGGGCGCAGGTGGCAGCGCCACGACCTACAGCGTCGCGCCCGCGGTCGAGCGCGCGGTGCTGGAGGCGCGCCGGCAGGTCCTGGAAGCTGCGGGTTCACTGCTCGAAGCCTCCGCCGCCGACCTGGAGCTGGCGGGGGGCCAGGTGCAGGTCAAAGGCGTGCCGGCGCGCGCGGTGACGCTCCAAGAGGTGGTCGATTTCGCGCAGAAGGCCGGCGGACCGGGACCGATCAGCGCGATCGGCCGGGTGTCGCAGCCCGATCCCGGGCCCATGTTCTGCGTGCACATCGCGCGCGTGCGCGTCGATGATGAGACCGGCCAGGTGGAGGTTACGCGCTACGCCGCCATCCACGACATCGGGCGCGCGTTGGACCGCGCGCTGGTCAATGACCAGGTCTACGGCGGCGTCGTCCAGGGGCTGGGCCGCGCCTTGAGCGAGGAGCTGGTCTACGACGACGGCGGCCAGCTGCGCACGGCGAGCTTCGCCGACTACGGGCTGCCCACCGGCGACCAGGTGCCGCCCATCGACGTCGAGCTGGTCGAGGTCCCCTCGGAGCACGGCGCGCTGGGTTCGCGGGGCATCGGGGAGCCGCCCATCGTCCCCGGCCTGGCCGCCATCGCCAACGCGATTGAGGACGCGGTCGGGGTGCGCATGACGGCGGCGCCCTTCACCCCGGAATCAGTGCTGGACGCGCTCCGCACCCGCGCGCAGGTGGTTACGCCGGCGTAACGACGTCAGACGGGCGCCAGCAAGCCCTCCAGGCGCTTGCGCAGGCGGGCGGTGGCGGCCTCGTCGAGCGCCGCCACCGGCGGCATCGGCCAGGGCCCGCAGACGCCCTGCATGGCCACGCCGGCCTTGATGGACGCCGGGAAGACCCCCTCCCGCACCGCCATCACCAGCTCGACCAGCCGGTCCTGGCGGGCGCGCGCCAGCTCCCACTGGCCGGCGTCGGCGGCCTCGAAGACGGTCACTACCAAACCCGGAGCCACGTTGGCGGCGCCGCAGATGGTCCCGGCGCCGCCCATGGCGACGGCGGCCATGAGCATGGTGTCGCTGCCGGTGAACACGCGGAAGTCGGGGAGGTCGCGGGTCGCCAGCAGCACGCGCTCGAAGTACTCGAAGTCGCGGCTGGAATCCTTGATGCCGGCCACCGCCCCCTCGTGGGCGAGCGTGCTGAGGGTGGCGGGCTCGATCACGACCTTCGTGTTCTGGGGGATGTTGTAGACCAGGATCGGCAGCGGGCTGCCGTCGGCCAGGCGCCGGTAGAAGTCGAGCACCGTGGCCTGGTCGATCGGGTAGTAGAAGGGCGGCGCCACCAGCGCGGCCAGGGCGCCCGCCGACGCGGCCGCCGCGACCTCGGCCCGGGCTGCGACCAGGTGGGTCTGGGCCACCCCGCAGATCACCGGCACCCGGCCCCCCGCGGCCTCCATCACCGCCGCCAGCACCTGGCGGCGCGCCGGCTCGTCCAGCGAGGCCGTCTCACCCGTCGAGCCCAGCGGCAGCAGGCCGTGCACGCCGCCCGCCAGCACGTGCTCCACCAGCGCGCGGATGCCGGCCTCGTCGACGGCGCCCTCGCGTGTCAGCGGTGAGATCAGGGCCGGAAGCACGCCGCGCAGGTTTTTGAGCTCGAACATGCTGCCCAAGTTAGCGGGTCAGGCCCGGGCGAAGTTGAGCAAGAAGCCGATGGTGACGTTCTGGTCGAGCGTCACGAACGGCGCGCGCGGTGGCGGAACACCGAAGGCTCCCATGGTGGTCTGAATCATTCCGGCCGCCTGGACCTGGGAGCCGGCCAGCCGCAGCTGCGTCACGTTCACCGTCACGTCCTGCGTCACGCCGCGGATGGTGAGCTGGCCGGGGACGGTCAGCTGCACCTGCTGCCCGTCGCTGAAGCCGGCCGGCAAGGCCACGGTCTGAGTGGACTGAAAGGTCGCGTTGGGGAAGCGGTTCACCGCCAGCGACTGGCTGACCAGGTGGTCGCGCTCGCTGACGTCGCGGCCGTCGACCTGGTCGACGCTGGCCAGCCCGGTCAGATCGGCAGTGAAGCTGAGGTTGCCGGCGCCGAGGCCGGAACCGGTGTCCGTGACCGTGAGGCTGCCGGTGACGCCGGAGGTGCGGCCGACCGCCTGGTGCGGCGAGGTGGTCCCGACGAACACCTCGCTGACGCGCCACTCGGCCTGCGAACCGGCGGCGACCTTCCAATTGCCCGTCAGGTCGCCCGCCGCCGCCGGGGTGGCTACGGCGCTGGCGCCCGGCGTAGGGGTGGCCAGCGCCAGCGGCTTGGGCGCCGTGCGGAGGCCGGAGAAGAAGTAGGCGTAGCCGCCGGCGGCGGCCGCCAGCACCACCAGGAGGGCGATCGCGCCGACGCCCACGAGCAGATTCCGGCGGCTCATGCCGGCTGCGTCGACGCCACACGCGCCGGCGCCGAGGGGGCCTCGGCCGGCAACGGCGGTGGATAGAGCGGCAGCTCGACCACGAAGGTGGCCCCGCCGCCGGGCGTGCTCTCGACGTGAACGGCGCCGCCGTGCGCCGCCACCACCGCGGCCACGATCGAGAGGCCGAGGCCGGCGCCGCCGCGGTCGCGGCTGCGCCCCGCGTCGGCGCGGAAGAAAGGCTCGAAGACGCGCTCGCCTACGCCCGGCGGCAGGCCGGGTCCGTGGTCGGCGACCTTGACCACAGCCTTGCCCGCCACCTGGCGCAAAGAGAGCTCGACCGGCGTGTCGGCCGGCGTGTGCACAAGCGCGTTGCGGACCAGGTTGCCCAGCACCTGGCGCAGGCGCATGGCGTCGCCGGTGATCACCACCCGCTCCGGCGCCAGCGTGCGCAGCGGCCGGTTGGGAGCCACGGCCAGCGCGTCGGTCTCGGCGTCCTGGACCAGTGCCTGCAGGTCGACCGTCTCACGCGCGAGCGGGCGGCCCTGGTCGAGGCGGGCGAGCAGCAGGAGGTCGTCGACCAGGGCGGTCATGCGCACCGCCTCCTCCTCGATCCGGCGCCGGGCCAGGGCCGAGTCCTCGGGCTTGCTCTCGGCGCCGCGGCGCAGGATCTCGGCATAGCCGCGGATCGAGGTCAGGGGAGTCCGCAGCTCATGGGAGGCGTCGGCCAGGAAGCGGCGCAGGCGCTGGTTCGATGCGGTGCGCTCGGCGAAGGCGGCCTCGATCTGGGTGAGCATGGCGTTGAGCGCCAGGCCCAGGCGCCCGATCTCGGTGCGCGGCGTGGCGGGCTCGACGCGGCGGGAGAGGTCGCCGCCCGCGATCGCGGACGCCGTCGTGCCCATCCGGGCCAGCGGCTGCAGGCCCACCCGCACCAGCAGCAGGCCCAAGAGCGCGGCCGCCAGCACCACCAGGACGCCGATCAGCAGCTCCAGCTGCACCAGCTGGGCGAGCGTGGAATCGACATCGGTCAGCGGAATGGCGATGGCCAGGTAGTCGCCCGGCGGTTTGTAGAGCGGCTCGACCAGCAGCTCGTAGTGCGCGATGCCGCCGCGGCCGGCGACGGTACTGATCGCCTGGCCGCCGCCGCTGGGCCTGGGCAGCACCGGCCGGGCGCTGGTGGGAGTCTGGCCGGGGAAGGCGGTGGTCACCAGGTCGGCCACGACGGAGCCGTCCGGGGCCAGCACGGCGGCGTAGGTGCCGGCGGGCAGGCTCTGGGCCGGCCCGCCCTCGCCGCCGGGGCCAGGGCCATGGGGCTCGTAGCTGGAGTTGAGCTGGTGCACCACGTCGTCGTCGCTGGTGGTGAGTTGCTTGTCCACGCGCTGGTAGAGGAAGGTCTTGAGCGACGCGTAGGTCGCCAGGTCGGCGACCAGGATGCCGACCACCACCAAGGCCACCAGCCCGAGCAGCAGGCGGGCGCGCAAAGAGAGCGTCACCTCGGCACGCGCATCACGTAGCCCACGCCGCGCACGGTCTGGATCAGCGGCGGGCTGTACCTGTCCACCTTGCGCCGCAGGTAGCTGATGTACGTCTCCAGCACGCTGGCGTCGCCGCCGAAGTCGTAGTCCCAGACGTGGTCGAGGATCTGCGTGCGGCTCAGCACCCGGCCGGCGTTGGCGAGCAGGTAGCGCAGCAGGCGGTACTCGGTGGGCGTGAGCTCGATCGCCTCGCCCTGTCGCCGCACCTCGTGCGCGTCCTCGTCCAGCTCCAGGTCCGCCAGCGCCAGGCGGCTGCTGGCGGAGCCGCCGTTGCGGCGGAGCACCACGCGCACGCGGGCCACCAGCTCCTCGATGCTGAAGGGCTTGGTGACGTAGTCGTCGCCGCCGATGGTGAGGCCGTGCACCTTGTCCTCGGTCGAGTCGCGCGCGGTGAGGAAGATGACGGGCACCTTGCGTCCCTCGGAGGTCAGCCGCTTCATGACGTCGAGTCCCGAGAGGTCGGGCAGCATGACGTCGAGGATCACCAGGTCCGGCTTGAACTTCTGCACCGCGCTGAGGGCCGCGCGGCCGGTGCCGGCCTTTTCGACGCTGAAACCCTCGTAGCGCAGGGCCAGCGCCACCAGGTCCATGATGTTGGGCTCGTCGTCGACCACCAGCACCCGCGCCGCGCTCTCAGGCATGGGCCCATCATGGTTCGGGCGGCTGGGAGTTTTCTGAGAATTTCCTCCGCTAGCGGTGTGAGCTGCCGCCCGAGCGGGCGTGCGGCTGGAGGTCGGGCGGGGCCACCACGGGCGCCTGCACCGGCGCCTGCAGGCCGGGATCCGGCGCCGGCGCCTCAGCCGGGTCTCCCTGCGTGGGGGTCGTGTCGGTGCTGGCGGTGGCGTCAGCGGTGCTCGGGATCGTGAAGGCCGCGATCCCGGCGAACACGCCCACCAGCGCGGCGGCCGTGGCCGCGGTCCAGATCGTCAGCGTGTAGAGAAGGCCGTGCGCGCGGTCGCGGTCCTCGGGGGCCACACCTACAGGATGCACAGCGCGCCTCAATTTCGGCTGGGAGAAGGCTGAGAAAGGGTGCGCAGCCGGAGCGCCAGCACCGGGCAGGCGGCCACCGCCCGGCGCGCGTGCTCGAGCAGGTGCTCAGGGACCGGGCCGGCGGCGATGATCGGGTAGCCCCAGTCGTCCAGGGTGATGAGCTCGGGCAGCAGCTCCGCGCACAGGCGGTGGCCGTCGCACTTGGTGCGGTCGATCCAGATCTCCTCGCGGGCCACGGCTACAGGGCCCGCCGGCCGGCCGCGGCGTACTCGGGAGCGAAGACCTGCAGTGCGGAGGCCATGAAGGCGACCGCCCCATCGGGGTGGCGGCAGGCCCCGCGGCCGCGCACCATGTCCACCCAGCGGTGCAGGTTGGGCAGGTCCGAGCGTTCCGGCTGGCCGCCGGCCAGCCGGGCGGCGGCGCCGGCCAGGCTGCGCAGGCCGAAGAAGCAGGGACCGCACTGGGCCGCGCTCTCCTCGGCCAGGTGCTGGATGACGCGGGCGGTCTCCAGCAGCGGGTCGGACCGCGGATCCAGCACCCACATGACGCCGCAGCCCAGCGAGCCACCGGCCGCCTTCAGGCGGCGGGGGTCGAGGGCGAAGCCGGCGGCGGCGGCCGCGTCGATCCAGCCCCCGAAGTAGCCGCCCAGGAGGACGGCGCGCGCGCCCGTGCGCGCCCCGCCCGCCAGCCCCAGCGCCTCGCCCACCGAGCCGCCGGTGTGCAGCTCGTACACGCCCGGGCGCGCCACGCCGCCGCCCACCGTGAGCAGCACGGTGTCCGGGAACAGGTTGCGCGCGAGCAAGGCCGCGTGGGCCAGGCTCTCCACGTTCTGCACCAGCGTCGGGCGGCCGTCCACGCCGGCCTCGAAGGGCCGGGGCGGGATCGCGGTGGGCGTGGCCACGCGCTCGTTCACGAAGTGCACCGCAGCCGTCTCCTCGCCCGCGGTGTAGGTGGGCGGCGCCGGCAGCAGGCGCGTGCGCGCGCGCTCCACGGCCGGACGCTGCTGGAGCGCCGAAGCCATCGCCGCCAGCGCGGCCCGGTGGCTCTCGCCGACGTAGAGGAAGATGCGGTCCGCGCCCACGCTCTCGGCGGCCAGCTGGGCGCCGTCGATCACCAGGTGCGGCCGCGTGGCCATCAGGACCTGGTCCTTGTGGCTGAGCGGCTCGCCTTCGGCGCCGTTGGCGATCACCACCGCGGGGCCCGCGCCGGAGGCCACCGCCCGCCACTTGGCGCCGGCCGGGAAGGACGCGCCGCCGCGACCGACCAGCCCGCTGCGCTCGATGTGCTCGATCAGGGCCGGACTGCCCAGCGGCCGCGCGCCCAACCGGCGCTGGTGTTCGGCGAAGCTCTCGGCGCCCGCGGGGCCGCCCAACAGGGTGGGTGCGGTCACGGCTCTCGAGAGACGCGCTCGCGGAAGCGGGCGCGATCGGCGGCCAGGGGATCCGGCGAGCTCGTGAGCAGCCGCAGCGCCACCGCGGCCAGCACGGCGACCGCGCACAGCACCTGGATGGCAAGCAGCCAGAACGAGCCCGCATCGGTGCCGGTGCCGATCCCGTGCAGGACCGCGATCGGCCAGGCCGCGTACGCCAGCCAGTGCACCAGGCGCCAGGCCCAAGCGCCGATGAAGGCGCGCAGCAGGCTGGTCACGACGATCGCCAGCAGCAGCTCGAAGGCGACCGTGCCCAGACCCAGCCAGAACGTGCGGTAGTAGGAACCGAAGGGGATCAGCACCGGGACCCAGCCGAGGCTGGTGAAGGGATCGACGACCGCGGTGAGGATGTGCACGCCCAGGAACACCAGCGCCAGCAGGGAGACGTTGCGGTGCAGGCCCACGGTCAGGAAGCGCGGCCAGCCCGCGGCCTCGAACCGGCGCACGCTCAGCACACCGAGCACGACCACGCCCGTCAGCAGGAGCAGCGAGACCACCCCGGCGCCGCGCGTCGTGTACCACAGCAGGCTGTTGCTCACGCCGCCGGCCAGCCCGCCACCCTGAGCACCGAGCCGTCCTGCGCCACCAGCCGCGCGGGCAGCGCCCTGGCATCGAGCCAATCCGCGGCGGCGTCGCCCAGCACGATGGCCGCAGTGGAGGCGGTGTTGGCGTCGACGCAGCCGGCCGCGGCCACCGTGGCCGAGCGCCAGGGCCCGCTGACGGGCAGCCCGGTCTGAGGGTCGATCAGGTGGTGCAGCTCTGTGCTGCCGCGCCGCCAGCGCCGGACCGTAGTGCTCGAGGTGGCGAGGCCGCCCTGCTGGATGGCGATGGTCTCCTCATGGTCGGCGATGGGGGCGCTGCTGTCCTCGCCGACCTGGATGCGCCAGCCACCGTCGGGCGGCGGGCCGCTGACGGCGATGTCCCCGCCGAGGCTCACCAGCACGCCGCACCCGGCGGCTTGGGCGGCGGCGACGGCGGCCAGGTCGGCCGCGTAGGCCTTGGCGGTCGCGCCTAGATCCAGCTCGACGCCCCCCGGCAGCCAGACCGAGCCCGCCAGGCGGTCGAGACGCACGCTGCGCCAGCCGGCCACCGGCCGGGCCACGAGGTTGATCGCCTCGCCCACTGGCGGCAGGGCCTCGTAGTCGCGGTCGTAGCCGGAGATGCGCAGGGCCGACCCGATTGTGGGATCGACCGCGCCACCGGTGAGCCGGGCGGCGCGCAGCGCGACCTCGAGCGCGTCGGCGAGCAGCGGGCTGACGCGGGTGACGCGACCCGCGGCCGCGTTGAGGGCGGTGATCTCGCTGTCCTCTCGGAACCGGCTGCACGCCGCATCGATGCGGCCCAGCACCTCCTCCATGGCGGTCCGGGCCGCCTCCAGGCCGCGCGGGTCGGTCACCACCAGCCGGGTGGCGCAGCCCAGGGCGCGGCCCTCGGCCGCCGCCGAATCGGGGGAGGTCATGGAGCCAGGTTGCCCGCAGGCGGTGCAAGTCGGCTGGGAGAAACCTGGGAAGTCGCTGGGAAACCAAACTCCAATCCGATTCACAGGGCGTTTTGAGCTTGCCCCGGCAGCATGCGCTGCATGAGTCGAATCCGCCCCGCCATCTTCGCCGCCGCTGTCGCCGGATCCATGCTGATCGGCGGCGTCGTCGGCGCCGCCGTCTACGGAGTCAGCACGGTCGCCGCCAACGCCGCCACGGCCTCGCCCACCCCGGCCGCCTCGCCGGGCACATTCAAGTCGAACGAGGACCCCACCCACGAGAAGGGCGAGAGCGCCGCCCAGGAAACCGCCGAGAACAACGGCACCTTCCGTCCCGGCGGCCCGCACGCCGGCGGTCCCAACGAGGACCCGACCCACGAGGCGGGCGAGAGCGCCGCGCGTGAGGCGCAGGAGAACCAGGCGGCACCGGCTTCGCCGGCGCCCTCCGGCCAGTAGCCAAGAACCCACCTCCGTCGCGTGAGACCGGCCCCCGACGGGGCCGGTCTTCTTTGTCGATTCCGGACCTCGGCGAACGTCGTAGGGAGCAGACGGATCTCTTAGTCGGAGGGTTTTGACATGGCGAATTTCGTGCTCCTCTACACCGGCGGCCGGATGCCTGAAGGCGAGGCCGAGCAGAAGCAGGTCATGGAGGCCTGGATGGGCTGGTTCGGCGGCCTCGGCGACAAGGTCGTGGACGCCGGCAACCCGTTCGCGCCCGAGGCCCGCAGGATCGAGAGCGGCGGTAAGACCGGCGACCCCAACGGCAACCGCCCCACCGGCTACTCGATCATCAAGGCCGACTCGCTCGACGAGGCCGTGAAGCTCGCCAAGGGCTGCCCCGTCCTGCTGGGCGGCGCCGCCGTCGAGGTCTACGAAACCTCCCCGGTCATGTGAAGGCCAGCTCGGAGCGCTCCGCGCCGTGCTCGGCGCGGAGCCGCGCCGGGCGGCCCCGCAGCCATAGGCGCTCGACCTCGATCGAGCGCCAGCCGGCCGGCAGCACCACCGGGCGCTGCGGCCACCGACAGGCATCTTCGGGGCCGATGCGAAGCCCTGGCAGGCCGACCATCAGCGTGGTCAGGAAGCCGCCCAGGTGCGCAGTCATCGGGCCCACCCGCGGGCGCTCGGGATGCCGGGTGCGGCTGAACTCGTCGGTCTCCCGGAAGGGCTCGTTGATGTAGTCGGCATAGCCGCGCTGGAGAAGCTCGAGCGCGCGGTCGCGGTCGCCCAGGCGGGCGGCCCAGGCGCCCAGCAGCGAGCAGAGCATGGGCTGCCCGATGTAGGGCTCGACGCGGTCCAGGTAGAAGCGCAGCGTCGCCCGCTCCACCTCGGGTCAGACCCGGTAGTCCATCGGGAAGAGCCCGAAGAGCGCCTCCGGCGTGGAGGCAGGGACGTCGTGTTGGGCCGGATCGAAGCCTTCGAAGTTGAGGATGACCTCGCCGTCCATCGGGATCTGGATGCGGTCGGCCGACCGCCACCAGGCCTCCGCGTCGGCCCCTTTGCCGAGCGCGGCCGCGCAGACGGCGGCCTCGCGCAGGGCGACCGCGGCCGCCATGTTGACGTAGGCGTTGTTGTCGACCGGCTGCTGGGCCTCCGCGATACCGATCACCTCGCGCATGCCGAGACCGCCCGGCACCGGGCTGAGTCGGCTGCCGACCCAGCGCGCGACCCCTTCCAGCACCGGCCAGGCGCGCTCTCGCGCGTAATCCGGGTCGCCGGTGATGTGCGCGTGGCGGGCGAAGGCGAGGGCGACGCACATGTTCACGTGCTGCTCGAACCCGAGCTGGGGCGCGTTGCTGCGGATGGCCTCCTCGCCGTGGCGCGGGCCGGCGGCCCAGGGGTACTGGATGCCGTCGAAGCCGTGGAGCGCCGCGTTGAGCTCGGCCGCGGGCAAGCAGCGGAAGCGGTACTCCAGCAGCGAGCGCGCGGTGTCCGGCTGGGTCAGGGCCATTGGCAGATAGGCGAACGCTTCGATGTCCCACATCACGTGGCCCTGGTAGTAGTGGTAGTTGGGCCAGAAGGCGAGGCCGAACATCGCCGTGCTGAACAGCGAGGAGATGTGCGCCGAGCTGTGCAGGTAAAAGAAGGCCGCGTCCGCCAGCTCCTGCCAGCGCCCGTCGTCGGCGTCGATCAGGACCCGGCCCCGCCAGAGGTCGCCCCACAGCGCGCGGTTCTCCTCGCGCAGCCGGTCCCAGCCTTTGATGTTGGCGGCGGTGACCTGCCGCGTGGCCTGGCGGTGTGGCTGGGAGTGGAAGGCGCTGGCCACCAGCGCCGTCAGCTGCCGGAGCACGTACCGGGTTCCCGGCTGCGCCTCCACCGTGTAGCGCGTGCGCAGCGGCGCGGTGCCGTCGAAGCGCTCGCACGCACGCTCGACCTGGCCGGCGCCGGCGAACGAGGTGACGTACGCGGCGCCGCAGGTGCTGAGCGCGCCCCGCGTCTCCCAGTGCATCCAGCCGTCGCAGGCGGGCTGGTCGCTGCCCGGCGTCTCCGTGCTGCGCTCACGCAGGCGCCCGGGCACGCCCTCGTGATTGACGCCCCCGGTGACGACCAGGCGCACCGGCCGGTCCACGGTGACCGCGACCTCCTGCCAAACCACGGTCGGCATCGAGCGGCAGCAGAGCGTCACCACCTCGGCCTCGGCGACGCCCGCGTCGGTGACGAACACAAAACGCGTGTGCAGCTCGCCGGTGGCGAAGTCGTAGCGCTGCTCGAGCAGCCGGGCCGCGTCAGGCAGGCGGCTCAGCAGGTGCGGGCCGACCTGGATGTCGCCTGCCACCGGGTAGGGTCCGCGGGCGAAGCCCTCGACCTCGTCGATGGGCTGGATGGAGGCGAGCCCGCCGACGATGCAGAGTCCCTCCAGCAGGGGGATTGGCCCGCAGCGGATGCCGAGAAGGCCATTGGACAGGTAGGCCGGGATCCACTCGGCCCGGAACTCGTGGATCGGCGGCGGGCTCAGAGGGCCCGGCGAGGGCTCGCCGGCGTCAGCTCTTGCCTTTGTCCTGACCCTTGTTCTTCTGCGCGTTGCTGATCTTGGCAGCTCTCTCCTTGGACATTCCCTTGTCGCGCAGCGCCTCGTAGGTATCGGGGTTCTTGACGCTAGATCCGTGCTTTTTGCCTGGCATGTTTTCTTATAGCGATACTACCAAGCTCGACCCGGCCGCAGCGCCTCGGCGGTGACGCCCAGCGCGGCCACGTCGGCCGGCAGCGGGCGCTTCAGCGCCAGCGCCGCCCCCGTGCGCGCGAGGGCCGGGCCCATCTGGATGCCGTAACCGCCCTGGCCCACGAACCAGAAGAACCCCGGCGCGTCGGGTGCCTCGCCGACCACCGGCGAGTGATCGGGGACGAAGGTGCGCAGCCCGGCCCAGGCCGAGCGGACGCTGCGCAGCTCGAGCCGCGTGAACTCGTTGATGGTCTGGATGGCGCGGGCGATGTCGACCTCGGCCGGGCGCGCGTCGCGGGGGACGTCCGGGGTCTCGTCGGCGGGCGAGGCCATGACCTGGTCGTGCTCGCCCTTGAAGTAGAAGCGGTAGCCGGCATCGCCGATGAAGGGCCAGGCGTCGAGGTAGCCCCAGCCGCTGACCGGGCTGGTGAAGATGGTCCTGCGCAGGGGCTGCAGGCCGATCGGCTCGACTCCGGCGCGCTCGGCCACCACGTCGCCCCAGGCGCCGGCGGCGTCGACAACCAGCGGCGCCTCGGCCGCTAGCGAGCCCGCCTGTACGCGCCAGCCGCCGCCGGGCAGGCGCTCCAGGCGTTCGGCGGGGGCTTCGGCGCGGATGCTGCCGCCCCGGCTCCGGAAGCCGCGAACGTAGGCGGCGTGGGTGGCGTGGACGTCGATCTCCATGGCCGAGACGTCCTCGGCTGCCAGGGCAAGCTTCTCCGCGCGCAGGGCCGGGCACAGCTCCAGCGTTGCGGCCGGCGCCAGGCGGCGGAGCTGAGGGACGGCCGCCAGGAGCTCCTCCAGGTGGTCGGCGGCGGCCCCGGCGTCGGCCGTCCAGAGCAGGACCTTGCGCGTCAGCAGCGGCGTCCCGTCCGCCAGCTCGCTGAGGGCGTCGAAGTCGCCGCGGCTGGCCACCGTCAGCGCGCGCACGCTGGGGTTGCCGTAGCTCTGGAGGTAGATGGCCGCCGAGCGGCCGGTGGTGTGGTAGGCGAGCTGGCGCTCCTGCTCCAGCAGCAGCACGCGGCCGGCGGCCGCCAGCTCGTAGGCGATGGAGGCGCCGGCGATGCCGCCGCCTATGACGATCGCGTCAACGTCCACGGCGGCGGCGCAGCTCCTCGACCTCGGCATAGACGAAGCACCCGGCCAGGTGGTGGTTCAGGATTCCCATCGCCTCCATGAACGACTCCACGGTGGTGGGGCCCACGAAGGCCCAGCCGCGCTTCTTCAGGTCCTTGCTCAGCGCCGCCGGACCCGCTTTTTCGAAGCCCCAGACGTAGCGGGCGAACGACCCGACCTCCGCCTCCAGCTCCAGGAAGCGGCGCGCGTTGTTGATGGTGGCCTCGATCTTGGCGCGGTTGCGGACGATCCCTTGGTCTTCCATGAGGCGCGCCACGTCGGCGTCGGTGAACCTCGCGACAGCCGCCGGGTCGAAGTCCTTGAACGCGGCGCGAAAGTTCTCGCGCTTGCGGAGGATGGTCAGCCAGCTGAGCCCGGACATGAAGCCCTCCAGGCACAGCTTCTCGAAGAGGCGGCGGTCGTTGTCCACCGGCCGGCCCCATTCCTCGTCGTGGTAGGTGAGGTACAGGGGGTCGGAGATGGCCCAACACCGGGGCCGGCCGTCGGCGCCGATCACGACTTCAGGCATCGTCAGGATGGCCAGTGTTGCCGAAGGCGATGCGGTCGCGCACGACGGGGGCGCGACCGAGCAGTCGGCCGCGCTGCAGGGCGTCCTCGCCGAAGCGGTCGCGGATGGCGTCCATGGCCTTCTCCAGGCGGTCGCCACGCGGCGCCCGCGCCGAGGCGAAAAGGTCCAGCTGGTCCTGCCCGGCCTCGCTCAATCCCGACAGGCCGACGCCCAGGGTGCCCACCTGGCGCCCCGGCTCGCGCGCGGCCAGCAGGTCCAGAGCGGCGCGGTAGATCTCCTCGCCGGTGCTGATCGGGTGCGGCTGCTTGGCCTGCCTCGTGAAATGGCCGGCCCGCGGCCGGTATACGACGCTGACCGTGACGACGCTGCCCCGGCGCCCGCCCGCCCGCAGCCGGCGGCCCACCATCTCGGACAGCCGCATGAGCAGCTCCTCCAGGTCGGCCTGCACGCTGGTGGCGCGGGCCATCACGTGCGAGTGGCTGTAGCTCTTGCGGCGCGCGCTCTCGAAGGAGCCGACCTCGTAGCCGCGCAGGCGCTGCAGCCAGTGCTCCGCCGCCTCGGTGCGCATGCCGGCCAGGCGCAGTCGCTGCGGCGTGGCATGCAGGAAGTCGAGCGGGGTGCGGATGCCGGCGCGGGCCAGGTGCCGGGCCGTCGCGTCGGCGATGCCGGAAAGATCGACCAACTGAAGTCGGCTGAAGACGGCGACCAGGTTGCGGTGGTCGATGCGCTCGAGGCCGTCGCGCTTGTCCAGGTTGGACGCTTGCTTGGCCATCCAGATCGAGGTCGAGATGCCGATCGAGCAGGTCACGCAGTCGCCGATCTCGGCGCGCACCGCGCGCTTGATAGCCCAGCCCACGCCCTCCGGGCCCACTCGGGCCAGGTCGGGCGTGCCGGCGAGGTTCAGCGAGGCCTCGTCGATCGACATCCGGAGCACGTCGGGCGTGTGCCGCCGCAGGATCTCGATCAGCTGGTCGGAGACCGCCCGATAGCGCGGTGGGTTGGGCTCGCGGATCTCCAGCCGCGGATATAAAGCCTTGGCTTCGAAGACCCGCATCCCGGTCTTGATCCCGAGGTCGCGCGCTTCGCGCGAGGAGGACACGATGGTCGCGGCGTCGGTGGCATAGGCGGCGATCGCCAGCGGCCGGCCGCGCAGCGCCGGGTCATGCTGCTGCTCGATGGAGGCGAAGGCGCAGTTGAGGTCGACGACCAGCGTGGTCGGGTCGGCTCGGTTGAGCCCCAGGTCGACCATCGAGCAGATGTTCGCACGTCCATCCCTATTCTGGAAGAGCAGATGTCCAGTCGCGGGCGCTTCCGGTGGGTGGTGCTCGCCCTGGCCACCGTCATGCAGCTGGGCGTCTCCTTGCCGCAGCAGACGCCGGCCGCCATCGGACCCGTGATCACGCCCGCGCTGCACCTGAGCCGCGCCGAGCTGGGCCTGCTGACCTCGGCGATCTGGGGCGGGATGCTGCTGGGCATGCTGCCCTTCGGGCTGCTGGTCGACCGCATCGGCGAGCGCTGGGTGGTGGGCGGCGGCGCGCTGGCGGTGGCGGGCGTGCTCATGCTGGCCGCCCAGACCAATTCCTTTCTGCCCCTCTTCCTGCTGCTCTGGCCCGCCGCGATCGCGGCTTCCAGCGGCTCGCCCGGAGGCACCCGCGCCCTCAGCCTCTGGTTCCCGCCCCGCGAGCGCGGCCTGGCCATGGGCGTGCGCCAGACCGGCGTGACCGCGGCCGGCATCCTGGTCGCGCTCACGCTGCCCCGACTGGCGGCGAGCTACGGCTGGCCGGCGGCCTTCCGGGCGGTGGCGGTGGGCGTGGTGGTGCTGGTGGCGGTGTTCGTGATCGGCTACCGGGAGCCGACCGCCGCCCGGACAGTGGCCGCGGGCGGCGACTTCCGCCTCCGCGACCTGGCGCGCAACCGCACCTTCCTGGCCGCCACCGGCTTCGGCTTCGTCTTCATGGGCGCGCTCGGCTCAGCCGTCACCTACACCGCGGTGACGCTGCACGACAGCGCCCACCTGGGGGTCGTGGAGGCGGGCTTCATCCTGGCGCTGGTGCAGCTGGGCGGCACCATCGGCCGCATCGGCTGGGGCGTCGTTTCGGACCGGCTGGGCCGGCGTGCGCCGGTCATGGTGGTGAACGGAGCGCTGGCGGTGCTGGTCTGCCTGGGCGCCGCCTGGCTGATCCGGCCCGGGATGCCCGCGCTGGTCCTGGGCGGGCTCTTCCTGCTGGTCGGCCTTTCGTGCATGGGCTGGAACGCGCTCTACATCACGCTGGCCGCGGAGCTCAC
The DNA here is from genome assembly GCA_036378695.1 of Candidatus Dormiibacterota bacterium. Lineage (GTDB taxonomy): Bacteria > Chloroflexota > Dormibacteria > Dormibacterales > Dormibacteraceae > CF-28. Next base: position 85,348 of record DASUVY010000049.1, on the reverse strand, counting down.
TGAGCACCGCGCGGCCACCGTGGTGGGTGCCGGGACCATGGTCAACTTCGCCGGCATGCTGCTGGTGACGCCGGTGTTCGGAGCCGTGGCCGACGCCGCGCACTCCTATGCGCCGGCCTGGGTCGCACTGGCGGGGTGGTGCGCGCTGGGCACGCTGCTGGCCGCCCGCATCCGGGAGCGGCGCGGCGTTCACGCGGTCACGGTGCCGGCGGCCTGAGGGCCTCCTCCCACTCGTTCGCGTCCGCGCTGATCGGGTCCGGCAGGGGCAGGTTCGGGCTCTCCGACTTGAAGCCGGCGCCGGTGTCGAAGATCACCACCCGCTCGCCGGCCTCGAGCAGGCCCGACTCCCGGGCCAGGAGGGCGCCCAGCGCCGCGGCCGCGGTTTCCAGGCTGAGATAGCCGGCGCCGGCCGCCGCCAGGCGCGCCTGCATGCCGCGGATCTCGGCCTCGGGCACGGCCAGGGCGGCACCCTCCGACTCCCGGATGCAGTCCAGGACCAGGAAGTCGCCGACCGAGCCCGGCACACGGATGCCGGCCGCCGCCGTCTCGGCCTCGGCCCAGGGCTCCGCGAAGCGCTCGCCCTTCTGGAAGGCGCGCACGTTGGGCGCGCAGCCCTCGGACTGGATGGCCAGCATGCGCGGGCGACCGGATCCGATCAGGCCCAGCGCCTCCAGCTCGGCGAAGGCCTTCCAGAGGCCGATCAGGCCGGTGCCGCCGCCGGCGGGATAGACGATGGCGTCAGGCAGCGACCAGCCGCACTGCTCGGCCAGCTCGAAGCCCATCGTCTTCTTGCCCTCGACCCGGTAGGGCTCCTTCAGTGTGCTGAGGTCGAAGGCGCCCTGGTCGGCCGCCAGGCGGTTGGCGAAGCGGCCGCAGTCGGAGATCAGGCCGTCCATCAGGACCAGGCGGGCGCCCGCCACCAGCACCTCGTCCTTGTTGGCCTGGGGGGCGTCGGTGGGCATGACCACGGTGGCGGGGACGCCGGCCGCGGCCGCGTAGGCGGCCAGGGCGCCGGCGGCGTTGCCGGCCGAGGGGGCGACCAGGCTGCGGGCGCCCAGCTCTATCGCCCGGCTGACCGCCACCGCCATCCCGCGCGCCTTGAAGGAGCCGGTGGGGTTGAGGCTCTCGGCCTTGAAGCGGAGGTTCTGGAAGCCGAGCAGCCGGCCCGTGCGCGGGGCCTCCAGCAGCGGCGTGCCGCCCTCGCCCAGGCTGGTGATGAAGCGCTCGTCACGCACCGGCAGCAGGTCCTTCCAGCGCCACAGCGCGCCCCGCCTCCCCTCGGGGGAGGCCGGCCCGAAGGGCCGGGTGGGGGCCTCGTATCTGGCCAGCAGCGGGCGGCCGTCGGCGGGGTCCAGGCCGATCAGCTGGTCGGCGTCGTAGCGGCGGCCGGAGAGCGAGCCCTCGAGGTGGCTCAGCAATTCACGGTCGCGACCAGCACTTCAAGAGAGTCGACCAGCCGCGGCCCGGGCCGGTTGAAGTAGGCCGAGCCGTCCAGTACCGCGACCTGGCGGGCGCCCACCCGGTCGACCTGGTCCTGGACCCGGGCCGCTTCCTCCAGCGCCCGCGTGCGGTCGAAGCCGCAGGGCGCCAGGACCAGCACCTGGGGTCGCGCCGCCACCACCTCGTCCCAGGAGCCGGCGACCGAGGGCACGCCGGGCCGGGCCAGCGGATCGTCGATGCCGGCCAGGTCGAGCAGGTCGGGCGTCCAGTGCCCGGCGGCGTAGGGCGGATCGAGCCACTCCAGGAAGACGCCGCGCACGCGCGGGCGCGCGCGGGCGGCGGCGGCGGCGCGGTCCAGGCGCGCGCGCAGATCGCGCGTGACGGGCGCGGAGTCGGCTCCCGCCGCGGCCGCCAGCTCCTCGATGTCGGCCAGCACGTCGGCCAGTGAATGAGGGTGCTGGCGGATGATGCGCATGCCCACCAGCTCCGCCTCCACCTGGGACGAGGGCACGGCGCACACCCGGCAGACGTCCTGGGTCACCACGAGGTCCGGCTCCAGCGCCCGGATGGCTGCGGTGTCGACCTCGTACAGCGAGCGGCCCTCGGCCGCCGCCTTGGCCACCTCCGCCTCGATGGCGCCGCTGTCCCGGCCGGCCAGCGCCAGGCTGGACCGCGTCACGATCGGCAAGGCAGCCGCCTCGGGCGGGTAGTCGCACTCGTGTGTCACCGCCACCAGCTGTTCGCCCAGCCCCAGGGCGAACAGCGCTTCGGTGGCGCTGGGCAGCAGCGAGACGATCCGCAAAGCTAGGTCTGGCGCGGCCGGCCCACGCGCTGGTAGAGGTTGGCTGTCACCCTGCGCCCGTCGGCCAGCTCGACGGGCACGGTGGTGCGCGGCCAGTTAGAGCCTTCGAACCAGTCCAGGTGGGTCCACAGCTTGGGCAGCTCGGCGGAGTGGAAGACCTTGACCTCGTGCCGCGGCCCCTCGGGGTCGTGCCAGAAGGCGGGGTAGCCGTCCTCCTCGCCGCGATGGCCGCGCACCCAGCCGTCCAGCCATTCGCCGGGCACGTCGGCTAGCAGCCGGTAGTTGACCTCGCCCGGGCGCAGGGTGCCGTAGGCCGCCAGCAAGTGCTCGGTTTGCATGCAGGCGCGAAGATACGCCGGCGATGCCCGAGGTGGCGCAGGCCCGATTGAGCACCCAGCGCCTGGTTGGCGAGCCCTTCGCGACGCCGGTCGAAGCAGTGGGCCGGCTGCTGGCCGTGCAGAGCCAGGACTACGCCGGCGCCAAGTGGGCGCTGGGGCTGCGCACACCCACCACCGAGGCCGAGCTGGACCGGCTCTTCGACGCCGGCGCGATCCTGCGCACGCATGTCCTCCGGCCCACCTGGCACTTCGTGCTGCCGGCCGACATCGGCTGGCTGCTGGAGCTGACGGCGCCCCGCGTCAAGGCTCAGCTGGCCTCCTTCGACCGGCGCGCCGGCGTTGACGCGGAAATGCTTCGCGGCAGCCGGCGGGCGCTGGAGGCGGCGCTGGCCGACGGCCAGCCCCGCACGCGCGCGGAGCTGTCCAAGGCGCTGGGCGTCGCCGGCCAAGCCGCCGGCCACCTGCTCATGCATGGAGAGCTGGAAGGGCTTTTGGTCAGCGGCCCCCGGCAGGGCCTTCAGCACACGCACCGGCTGCTCGATGCGCCGGCGCGGCGCCTCAGCCGCGAGGAGGCGCTGGCCGAGCTCACCCTGCGCTACTTCACGGGCCATGGCCCGGCCCAGGTCCAGGACTGCGCCTGGTGGTCGGGGCTGACCATCGCCGACATTCGGCGCGGCCTGGATCTCGTCGGAACCGCACTCGTCGCAGAGGACATCGGCGGCAAGCGGTACTGGCAGGCACCGGACGCGCCCGCGGCGCGCGTGCCCCCGCACACCGTGCACCTGCTGCCCAACTACGACGAGTACGTGGTCGCCTACCGCGACCGTTCGGCCGCTCTCGACCCGGCGCGCGGCGTCGACCTGGCGCCCTTTCCGATGGGCAGCATCCTCGCCCACACTGTCCTCCTCGACGGCCAGGTCTGGGGCGGCTGGAAGCGCCGGCAGGCGGGCCGCGAGGTGGTCGTGGAACTGGGAGCGCTCGATGTCATGGGGCCCGAGGACAGCGCGGCGCTGCAAGGCGCTGCCGAGCGCCTGGGCCGATTCCTGCAGAGGCCCGTCCGGCTGAGCACGTAGCTTTGGCGGCGATGCCTCACACCCGGGTCGCGGTCATCGGCGCCGGCTTCGCCGGGATCGGGATGTCGATCCGGCTGGCCGAGGCCGGCGTGGAGCATGTCGTCTTCGAACGCGCCTCCGAGGTGGGCGGGACCTGGCGCGACAACCGCTACCCGGGCTGCGCCTGCGACGTCCCGACCCCTCTCTACTCCTACAGCTTCGCCCTCAACCCGGACTGGTCGCGCCTCTACGCGCCCCAGGCCGAGATCCTGGAGTACCTGCGCCGCGTCGCCTCGGAGCGGGGTGTCCGCGAGCGGGTGCGTTTCAACCACGAGGTCTGCGCCGCCGCCTGGGACGAGAGAGCGAACCGCTGGCAGCTGGAGACGACGGGCGGGCCCTGGAGCGCCGACTTCCTGGTGGCGGCGACCGGCCCGCTGGCCGAGCCCCGCGAGCCCGAGATCCCCGGCCTGGCCAGCTTCCAGGGCGCCCGCTTCCACTCAGCACGCTGGGCCGCCGACCAACCGCTGGACGGGCTGCGGGTGGGCATCGTGGGCACCGGCGCCTCGGCCGTGCAGATCATCCCGCGCATCCAGCCGCGCGTCGCCCACCTGACCGTGTTCCAGCGCACGGCGGCCTGGGTGCTGCCGCACCTGGACCGGCCGATACCGCAGTCGCAGCGGAACCGGTACCGGCGCCGGCCGCTGCTGCAGCGCCTGGCCCGCGCGCGCATCTACTGGCTCCTGGAGCTGCTGGTACTCGGCTTCTGCAAGAACAAGCGCTGGATGCGCGTGCTGCGCCGGCTGGCCGAGCGCCACCTGGAGCGGCAGGTCCCGGACCCCGCCCTGCGCGACAAGCTGCGGCCGGCCTTCGAGCCCGGCTGCAAGCGGCTGCTGCCCTCCAACCACTACTACCCGGCACTCACGCGCCCCAACGTGGAGCTGGTCACCGCGTCCATCCACGAGGTGCTCACCGGCTCGGTCGTCACGGCCGACGGCGCCGAGCACGAGCTCGACGCGCTCATCCTGGCCACCGGCTTCTGGGTCACCGACAACCCCATCTTCGAGCGCATCCGCGGGCGCTCCGGACGCAGCCTGGTCGAGGCCTGGGCCGGTCGCGGCATGAGCGCGTACAAGGGCACTGCGGTGGCGGGCTTTCCCAATCTCTTCGTGCTGGCCGGACCCAACACCGGTATCGGCCACACCTCCCTCGTCTTCATGATCGAGGCCCAGTACCGCTACGTCCTGGCTGCTCTGCACACCCTGCAGCGGCAGGGGCGGCGGGTCCTGGAAGTGCGGCCCGAGGCCCAGGCCCGGTTCGACGCCTCGCTCCAGCGCCGCCTGCGCAAGTCGGTCTGGGTGCTGGGCGGCTGCGCCAGCTGGTATCAAGATGCGGCGGGCCGAGTGCCGACCATGTGGCCCGACTTCACCTGGAAGTTCTGGCTGCGCACGCTCCGCTTCGACGCCGGCGCCTACGAATTGACCTAGACTCTGTCCGAGGGCGAACGTGCGTTCGGATGGCCTGCGCCTCAGCCCCGGGGCTCGAGCCGCGCTGGCGCGGCGCTGCGGCGGCGCCTGCGAAGCCTGCGGGCTCGAGTGGCCGTGGCTGCTCTACGTCTTCCGGGTCGAGGAGGCCGGTCCTGATGTGGCGGCCAACCTGCGCGTGCTCTGCTCCCGCTGCTCCGAAGGTCAGGCCGGCGCCTTCAGGACACTCCTGGGTGAGCGCACGCTGCGCGAGCGGCTGCGCGACGCCAACAACCGCCGCTCCGGCGCGCCCAAGCTCACGGACGCGCGCCGGCGCCGCCTGATCGCCGCCCGCGGCGGCCGCTGCCAGGCCTGCGGCGCGCCGGCCTCGGAGCGGCAGCTCGATGTGCACCACCGGCAGGGCATCTTCGCCGGCGGTGACGACTCAGAGGAGAACCTGATGGTTCTCTGCTTCGCCTGCCACCACCACCTGCGGCCGTGCGTGGCCGGCTGCGGCCGCTGGGCCAAGCTGCCAGCCCGCCTCTGCCGCCGCTGCCAGACCGCGCAGCTCGTCGCGAGCTGGACTTAGCGGGTCACGTGGGCGGATACGGCCAGCCAGCGGCCGTCGCGGCGCGCCCAGACGTCGGTGTAGCGGCCGCGTGCGGCCTCGCCGTCAGGCTTCGTGTAGCGCGTGGCCGCGTGGATGATGGCGACGTCGCCCAGCACGCGGATCTGGACGTCCTCCGCCTCCAGTCCGCTGATCTTGACCGGCAGTGCGGTCTGCCTCAGGAACTGCGCCTTGTCGACCAGCGTCCCGTCCGGGTTGCTGCACATGAAGTCGTCGGCCAGGATGGCGTCGAAACGGGCCACGTCGCCGTTCTGGACGGAGGCGACGTAATCGTGGTTGAGAGCGGTCAGCTGATTAAGGTCGGTGATGCCGACAGCCTAACCAGAGTGGTCGGTGTCGCCCCTCAGCAGCTCGTCCGCCGCCGCCCCGGCGTCGGCGGCGGGCGAGGCGGCGGCGGCTTCCGGCGCCTGGTCGCCGGCGTCGGCCGTGACCGCCCACAGGCGGCCATAGAGTCCCGGCCAGTCGCGCCAGAGCGCAGGTATCGCCATCGAAGCCTTCAAGAAAGTGCAACGGGCGCCAGTGCGGGTACTTGCGGCTCAGCCAGAGATTGGCATCAGGTACTCGCCAACCTCGGTGCGCACCCACCAAAGACCGGTGCGCCGGCGCTCCTCGCGGCTGCTGAACCGGTAGAGAAACAGGCGCGCGCGCACGGCGCGCGGAGGCCCATCCGGGAAGGGGTTTCGGCCGAGCAGCTTGAGAACCGCGCGGTCGTTGCGCAACAGCTTGAGTACCAGCTGCAGGAACCAGGGATGCATCCGCGCCGAGTCCATGGCCGCGAACCACATGAGCCAGTCGAGGCGCAGGTGGTAGGGGGCGAATTGCCGCGGCCGGCGCCGGGGGTCGCCGGGTTTGCCCTTGAACTTGTATTCGCGCCAGCCGCCGCCGTCACTGCCCTCGACGATCACTTCGTAGCGCTCCTTGGTCACCGACCCGAAGGCGCCGTAGGTGTTGACCAGGTGCAGGGGCTCGAAGCTGGTGTTCATGACCTGGCCGGGCGAGAGCAGGTTGCGAACCACGCGGTAGCTGAGCGCGGCCACCAGCAGCGTCAGCGCCACGCTGAGTCCCAGCCACCAGCCCGGCAGCGACGCCGGCCCCGGGACGTGCACCGGCAACAGCCGCCCCAGCTCGGCGTCGTCGAACGTGGAAAGGGCCAGCGTCAAGGTCACGAAGTTGAGCCAGGAGAAGTTGCCGCTCACGATCAGCCAGCACTGGGTCAGGAAGACGATGGCGCCGGCGACGCCGCAGACCGGCTGGGGCGCGAACAGGAACAAGGGCACCAGCAGCTGCGCGAAGTGGTTGCCCGCCACCTCCACCTTGTGCAGCGGGCGCGGCAGGTGGTGGAAGTACCAGCTGAGCGGGTTGGGCATCGGCTGCGTCTCGTGGTGGTAGTAAAGGCAGGTCAGGTCGCGCCAGCAGCGGTCGCCGCGCATCTTGATCAGCCCTGCCCCGAACTCCACGCGGAAGAGCAGCCAGCGGAAAAGCCAGATCACCAGCAGCGGCGGCGCGGTGGGGCCGGCGCCCAGGAAGATGGCCAGGAAGCCGGCCTCCAGGAGCAGGGTCTCCCAGCCGAAGGCATAGAAGATCTGGCCGACGTTGACAATCGAGAGATACAGCACCCAGAGCAGCAGCCAGGCCGGGATCGCGACCCAGAACGGCGCCACCTCGAGGGCGCCCAGCACGATGGCCGCCGACACGGCGACCCCGAGCCAGGCCACCACCAGCAGCGCGCGGTCGGAGTAGTGGAGGTGGAAGAGGCTGGGCGAAGCGCGAAAGGGGACGCGCGCCAAGAACGCGGGCGCCGGTAACAGGCCCCTTTCTCCGAGCAGCGGCCGGAATTGGTTGGCGGCGACCAGGAAGGCCACCAGGTAGATGGCGGCCAGGGCGCGCTCCAACAGCAGGCGGCTGAGCCAGTAGTCTGGGGCTTGCAGCCACTCCATCGTCAGGCCAGCACCGAGCGCAGCGCGGAGCGCGCCGCGTACCAGCCGCAGAGCCCGTGGATCCCGCCGGCCGGCGGCGTGGCCGCCGAGCAGATGAAGATCGCGGGGTCGGAGGTGCGGTAGGGGTCCAGGCGCGCGACCGGGCGGGTGAAGAGCTGGCCCAGGTCCATGCGCCCGCCGCTGATGTCGCCGCCGATGCAGTTGGGCTGCTCGACCTGGAGCTGGGCGGGGGTCCACGTGCGGCGCTGCCTGACGACGTCCCGGAAGCCGGGGGCAAAGCGCTCCACCTGGTCCTCCACCGCCTTCGTCAGGTCCTGGTCGCAGCCGTTGGGCACGTGGCAGTAGGCCCAGGCCACGTGCTTGCCGGCCGGGGCGCGACTGGAATCGAAGAGCGTGGGCTGGACCAGGATCACGAAGGGCCGCTCAGCGCTTCGGCCCCGGGCCACCTCGTGCTCGGAGTGCGCGATCTCCTCCAGGGTGCCGCCCAGGTGCACGGTGGCGGCGCGGGCGCAGGCCGGCGCGCGCCAGGGAATCGGGCCGTCGAGCGTCCAGTCGACCTTGAAGACGGCGGGGCCGTGCCGGTAGCGCTGGAGGCGCTTGCGGTAGGCCGGGCTCATGCGGTCCCCGGCAACCGCGAGCACGCCCTCGGGCACCAGGTCGAGCAGCGCCGCGCGGTGCTCGGGGACGTGGTCCAGCGAGGTCACGCGCTCGCCGCATCGCACCTCGCCACCCAGCTGCTCGAGCCGGGCGACCAGAGCTTCGGCAACACTTTGCGACCCGCCTCGCGCGAGCGGCCAGCCGCCGGCATGGGCGGTCACCAGCATCACGAGCGCGAATGCCGCGGTCCCTGGCTCCGAGAGCGCAAGCATGCTGTGGGCGGCCGTGCCCGCCAGCAGAGCTCGTGTGTCGCGCTCACGAAAGAGGACGCGCGCGAGGGCGCCGGCGGGCAGCAGCCCCGGCATCCCGAAGCGGCCGAGCAGGAGAGGATGCCGCGGCGGCTTCAGGGGGCCCATGGCATCCGCGACCAGGTCGTCCGCCCTTTTCACCAGCGGCCGCAGCAGGCGCCGATACGCCGGGCCGTCGCCTCCCAGCGCCTCGGCCGTCTCCTCCACTGAGCGCTCGACCACCGCCGCCGTGCCGTCGTCGAAGGGATGGGCCAGCGGCGCGGGCGGCGTGACCAGGTCGAACTCGATGGTCTTGAGGGCCGGAGAGAGGGGCACCATCGCCATCACCGTCGAGCAGATGTCGTGGCGAAAGCCCGGCTCCAGGAGCTCGTCGCTGCGCAGCCCGCCGCCCGGCCGGCGGTTCGCCTCCAGGACCAGGACAGAGCGGCCGGCCTGGGCCAGCCGGATGGCCGCCGCGAGCCCGTTGGGCCCCGCGCCCACCACCACCGCGTCGAGGGCCTCCGAAGGCACCCCTTAAGAGTGCGCTAGCTGGTGGCCGCCGCCTCCAGCCGGTGCTCGAGAACGGCCTTCGAGGCCTCCAGCTCCTTCAGCATCTCCAGGAACTCCCGGCGCTCGATGATCATGTTCACGGTCAGCAGGATCGCGAGCGTGGCTGTGAGTGAGGACATGAAAAGGTCGAGCTCGTGGCCAGAGAGTGCTGAGTACACGTCGCCGGCCGAGGCCAGCAGCAGCGTCATCCAGGGCAGCGCCAGCTGCCAGAGGTCGAGCGGGGCCTTCTCGGCGGCCGGCTTGGGAGGGGCCGCGGGGTACATAGCCGCCAGCGCGATCAGCAGGTAGCCCGCGAACCAGCCGGTATCCAGCACGTTGCCGACGGCGCCGAAAGCGCCCTGGGCGGTGAGATAGGAGAAGGCGCTGTCCGAGATGGAGTAGGCGGCGACCCCGGCCAGCAGGAGCGCCATGCGGCCCTTCTGGTGGTGGGTGGCGCGGCGCACGGCCAGGATCAGGACGGTGCCGATGAGGATGTCGCTGACCGGGTAGGCGAGGTCGAAGGCCTTGGTGGTCAGGCCCTCGTTCGACGCGTACACGGTGCGCAGCCCGAAGCCCCAGGCGGTGGAGGTCAGGGCCAGCGCCACGATGAGGCCGTCGAACCAGACCCGCCAGCGCGCAGAGCTGCCGCGCGGGTCGCTCCAGAAGGCCCGGATGCCCGCAATGGCAAAGGGCACCGCCGACAGGAAGCCGGCGTCCGCCAGAGAGGGGTAGGGGACCTTGACGTTGAGGCCCACCTCGTAGATCGACCAGACCACCTCGCCCGCCGACCAGAGCGCGGCCGAGGTGCCCATAAGGGCCCAGCCCAGCCGGTCCTTGCCCTGTGCCCGCCTTGCGGCCCACGCGCAGGCGGCCGCGGCGAGGGCAGCGGCGACCGCCTCGCCGATGTCGTCGATGGCGGTCACGGCGTGGGCGCCGGTGAGGAGGTAGCGAACGTTCACCGCGTAGGCGATCGAGGCCACGGCCACCACGGCGGCGGCCACCAGGAAGTTCCTGCGCTTCGGGTCCATCTGAGCGGCGAAGTTAAGCACGCGGCCGGGCAAATTCATCCCACTTACCCGGAGGCCAGAAGAAACACGTACCGAATCGCGTACCGCACCACGTACTTTCCCGGCTGGCGGGCTCGCGGCTCCCGGCCACGATCTCCTCACCGGCGGCTGACCAACCGACCGGATCAACAAAAGAGGAGGAACTGAAATGCAGGCGATCGAGGTCAAACGGAGCGGTGGCAGGGCTCTCGGTTACGGCTTCTGGCTGAGGAGCACCGCGCTGGTGACCGCAGCGGTGCTCGCGATCGGGATCGTGCTCCTGGTCGGCAGCACGCTGAACAGCGCCAGCCGCGCCGCCGGCAGTGCCGATGACTACCGGGCCAGCGGCCAGACCCAGCAGTCCCAGCACGGGAACCTGGCGGGCGACGGGCCCGACACCGGGGCTGCCGTCGAGCAGTCGGGGCACGGCAACCTGCCCTGAGGGAATGACCACTACTCCAGGTCAAGGGGCTCACCGCGCGGCGGTGGGCCCTTTACCTGTTCAGCTCTGGTTAGTCGTCGCCCGGCAGGAAGAACCGGTCGAGCGTCCAGGTCGCCACCGAGTGACCGAGGTTCTGTCCCTGTACCACAGAGTTCCGGTAGTGGAGACCCCCCGCCACTCTCGCGATCTGGATGTCGTGGTCGACCTGCTGCGGCGTGCCGTAAACGCGCGGCACCAGGGCGGTTCCGGTGACAGGTGCACCGAAGATCGTCAGATTGAAGTTGTTCGTGCCCAGCGTGGCCGCTATCGCCTGCATGAATGAGGACGTCGCGCAACCATGCTGCGCCGGGTACTCGGGATGGTTCGGGGTGGTCAGCAGTGGGCTCCAGGTGGCGTCAGCGGGCTCGCCGTCGGCCCGGATCGCGGTGATCGGACGCCAGAACCTGTAGTGGTACTTCGAGTCGAAGCACGCGATCCCCGCGTCCGTCGACACCATGATTCCTGCCGCCATCAGCCGCACGGTGTCGACCAGGTCCAGGTTGTACTGGATAGCGGCGTCACGCAAAGTCTTGCCGTACAGGCTGACCGCGTTCGCGTTCCAGAACGTCGCGATGGAAGTCTGGTCAGGCGTGCGGACGGTGCTGGCCGCTGCGCCCAGGTCCCTGGTCTCGTCCCGCTCGGTCAGGAATTGCGTGCTGTCGATCGCCGGCGGAGCCGGAGCGCGGAACTGAGATGAGTCGATGAGCATGAACGGCTGCATGGTGGCGAGCCAGGGAGTCTGCTCGGTCTGGACTGAGGGCGGCGGCGCACACTGCCAGACGCCCGCAGTGGTCGTCCTGGGACAGCTGTCCGAGACGGGAGAGTTCCGGCCGTCATTGGCCCGCAACTGCTCGATGTCGGCGGCCGCGGCCTCCCCGACGCTGATTCCGCGCATCGTCTCCTCGTCCGCCGGCAGCGCCGCGATTGCAGACGAGTACTTCGCCGCCAGCACGCCGCCGCTGTCCCCGAGGTAGAAGACCAGGGTGTTGTAGGCGGCCGCGACGAGCGCGGCCTCGACAGAAGCATGCCCGGCGGCTGCCTCGAAGTGGTGGTACAGCAGGTAGCGGTGCGAGATCTTCATCACCGCGTCGTACTCCGCCGCCTGCACATACGACATGTAGACGAGCCCCTCGGCTTGATAGAGAAGCCTCGGGGTGCTGCCGGGCGCCACGCCGTCCATCGTTCGAGCGGCGCGCACGGCATTGACGGCATTCAGGTTCCAGTCGAGCGCGATCTGAGATGAGGTTGCCGGCGAGTCTGCCGATGCCGGCGGCGCGGTTGGCGCGACAGTCAACATGATCGCCAGCAGGAGCGCACGGATTACTCTCATTTCGACCTCTCCATCCAGCTCTCGCTGGGCACCTGTTCGGATTCGTGCCGCCGGAAGATTGCCGCGATCTGCGCGCGGTCCTGGATGCCTGCCGCCACCAGCGATGTGATCTCCTCGACCATCGTCAGCAGGCTGCCCGGAGCCAGCATCTGGAGAAAGCGAACGGGACCGTGCCCCGGATTTGAGAAGGCGTGAACGGTGCCGGCGGGCACGTGGACACAGGTGCCGGCCGTGGCCTGGACGACGTCGCCGCCTGCGAGCATCTTCAGCGTCCCCTCGATCACATAGAAGGTCTCGGACCCTGAGTGGTGGATGTGGGGAGCCGGACCTTCCCAAAGCTGCGGCTGCATCACGACTTCGACCAGGGCGAATGCGCCACCTGTCTCGGCGCTTTCGACCTTGACCCGCAGACTGATCGCGCCCGACCCCACCAGGCGGCCTTCGCCGGCGGCGATCAGCTCCCCGAAACCCGTTTCCCTACCTATATTCGGCATCCGGCCACTCAGTTTGTGGCGAGCGTCCGGCCCGTGGGCTCCGTAGGTCTACGGAATTTTTTGCGCTCGCTAGAGGTCGAGCTCGGCCGCCCTGCGCGCGAGCTGCATCTTCGACTCGACGCCCAGCTTGATGTACGCATTGGCCAGATGGCTCTCGACAGTTCGCTTGCTGATGGACAGCTCTTTTCCGATGGCCGATGCCGAATAACCCTCGATGGCGAGCCGTAGGATCTGCTTCTCACGACGGCTCAAGGCCTCGGCTCCGAATACCGGATGTCTGCCTGCGCTACCGAGCCGTCCAGTCAGGAAGAGCTCGGTCTCATCGAGGATGCGAGCGGAGTCGCCGATCCACGGCCAGTGGTCAACCCCTTCGAACTCGACCATGCGCGCGCCCGGAATTTGATCCGCCATGAAGCGCGATTGCTCCACGTGGACGACGGTGTCATCGACCCGGTGCATGACGAGCGTGGGCAGCCTGAGATGGGGAAGAATCGGACGCACATCGTTGGTCGCGTTCAGCTGCAGCAGGGTTCGCGCCATGCCCGGGCTCGCCGCGGTCTGCAGAAAGCGCACGAACCAGCGGCGGTAACGCTCGTCTGCCTCGAGACTAGGGTTGCGCACCACAGCGCCGTCCACCAGGTTGGCCTCGGCATTGGCCACTGCCTGCTCGTAGCGCTCCGCCGACCAGCCCCACGGCCAGTCGGGCGCGTTCATCATCTTGATCGCCGCTCCGAAGCTCACGAGCGCCGAAACGCGCTGTGGATAGGTGGCGGCGAAGATGGTGCACAAGGCGCCGCCTTCCGACACGCCGAACAGGGCAGCGCGCTGGACCCCGGCGGCGTCGAGTACCGCCTTGATGTCGTCGACCCGCTGGCGCTGAGTGGGCATCGCAGTGATCGGGTCCGACATCCCCGTGCCCCGTTTGTCAAACATCACCAACCGGCTGAACGAGGCGAGCCGGTGCAGGAACCGGGCCAGGCGCGGCTCTTCCCAACCCATGAGGAGGTGCGAGAAAAAGCCGGGCACGAAGACCAGGCTCAAATCGCCATCGCCCACCTCCTGATAGGCGATGCTGACGTCGCCGCTCTTGGCGTAGCGCACCTGACCTTCCACGACGTCAAACCTTCGTCAGGCGAGTCTGCGCTGATTCTCGAGAGATGAAAAGGCTTGCCGGCGATCTGGGTGGATGGCGGCCGATAGGACGCGGCGGCGCACGGCGGCTCAGGGCAGGAAGTCGCTGATCACCGCTGCCGACTCCCGGGCCTGGTCGATCAGGAACAGGTGGCCGCCGCCGCGCACGACATGCAGCCGTGCATGGGGCAGCGCCCAGGCCAGGATGCGCCCGTTCAGCACGCGGATGATCGGGTCCTCGTCCCCGGTCATGACCAGCGCCGGCTGCCGGATGCGGTGGAGATAGGGCAGGCTCGACCAACCGGTGATGGCTGCCAGCTGCCATAGATAGCCCCTCAGACTGGGCGCGTGGCTGATCCGCGCGTACGCCTCCTGCTCGAGCAGCTCCGGCCGGCGCGCGATCTCGCCGCCGTAGAGGCGGGCGGCGATCGACCGGAAGTGGTCGCGGGAGTAGTAGCGGTACGGCGTGGCCAGCAGCGCCAGCGCGTCGAGCCGGCCCGGGACGCCTCCGACCCCGCACATGGTCGCCGCCAGCACCAGCCTCCTCACACGCTCGGGATGCCGGTGCGCGAACTCCTGGGCCACGGCGCCGCCGAAGGACACCCCCAGCACATCGACCGGGCCGGCCTCGCCGACAACATCGAGGACGCCCGCGCACACGCGCGCAAGCTGAGGCATGCGCTGCGGCCAGGCAGGCGTATCCGACTCGCCCGTGCCCGGCGCGTCGAAGGCGATGGTCTTGAACCGCCGCAGCTGGGCGACCAGCGGCTCCCACATCTCGATGCTGCCGCCGATGCCCATGACCAGCAGCAGCGGCGGCCCCGTGCCGCGGACGCTCAGCCTGAGCCGGAGGCCGTCGACCACCGCAAACCGCGTGCTTATCGCTGCAGCACGTAGCGGCCGGGAGCCGCCGTCCCCGGCGCGTGGCGGCGGCCGCCGAGGCGGCTCGGCGCCGGCCGGCGCTCGCCCGAATGGCGGCCCAGCCAGTCCGCCCAATGCTCCCACCAGGAGCCCTTCGAGTGAGTCGCACCGGCGAGCCAGGCATCGGGGTCATCGCCGGTGCGGCCGCCGTGGAAGTAGGACGCCTTGGGGTTGCCGGGCGGGTTGACGATGCTCTGGATGTGACCGCTCGAGCTGAGCACGAACTCCGGCCGGCCCCCGAAGATCTGCGTCGAGCGGTAGGCGGCCTGCCAGGGCACGATGTGGTCGCTGGTCCCCGCCAGCACGTAGGTCGGGATGTCGACGGCGCCGAGGTCGATCGGCGTTCCCAGGACCCTGGCGGCGCCGTTGCGGGGGAGTGGGTTGCGCAGGTAGAGGTCGAGGAAGTCGGCGTGCAGGCGAGCCGGCAGGCGGGTGTTGTCGGCGTTCCAGAAGAGGATGTCGAAGGCCGGCGGGTCGGCGCCCAGGAGGTAGTTGTTGACCCAGTAGTTCCAGACCAGGTCGTTGGGCCGCATCCAGGCGAAGACCCGTGCCATCTCGCCGCCGTCGAGGATGCCCCGCTCGCGCGACCGGCGAAGCGCGCGCGCGATCGCGGAGTCGGTGGCGAAGAGCCCGATCATCGAGGGCGAGCGCATGTCGAGCATCGCCACGCAGAGGGTCGCCGAGGCGACCCGGTCCAGCTTGCCCTTGGCGGCCAGGTGGCCGAGAAGCGCCGAGAGCGTGACCCCGCCGGCGCAGAGGCCCATCAGGTTGACCTGCGGGCTTCCGGTGATCGCCACCACGGCGTCGATCGCGCGCACGCAGGCCCGCACGTATGTATCGAGGCCCCAGCTCCGCTGCTCGGCAGTCGGGTTGCGCCAGCTGATCGCGAAGTAGGGGATACCTTGCGACACCGCGTACTCGGTGAAGCTGCGTCCGGGCGCCAGGTCGAGGACGTAGAACTTGTTGATCTGGGGCGGGATCACGACCAGGGGCCGCTCGTGGACGGTCTCCGTGGACGGCCGGTACTGGATCAGCTCCAAGACCTCGTTGCGGTAGACCACGGCGCCGGGCGAGGTCGCGATGTTGCCACCGACCGTGAACGGCCGCTCGTCGACCAGCGCCGGCATGCCGCCGTTGTGGCGAAGGTCGTGGGACAGCTGACGGGTGCCCCGGACCAGGCTCCGGCCGGCGGTCTCGAAGGCGCGCTTGACCGCGGCGGGATTGCTGGCCGGCGAGTTGGTGGGCGCCAGGGCGTCCGCGATCAGTGTCACGGCGAAGTGAGCACGCTCGCGCCCCAGCGGTTCAAGGTCCGCCTGGTCGACCAGCCGGTGGGCGCCGGCGGTCAGCGTCAGGTAGCTCTGCAGAAGTCGACGAAAGGCCGGGTTCTCCTGCCAGGTCGGATCGCCGAACCGCTTGTCCCCGGGCGCAGGGGTGACCAGCGAGCGGCCGGCCGCGATTCGCCCCAGCTCGCGCGCGATGCCGGCTGCCTCGCCGGCCAGGGCGCGTGGCCGCAACGCCATCCGCCCCGCCCAGCCGACCGTGTCGGCGGCGACCTGG
Organism: Candidatus Dormiibacterota bacterium; assembly: GCA_036378695.1. Taxonomy (GTDB): domain Bacteria; phylum Chloroflexota; class Dormibacteria; order Dormibacterales; family Dormibacteraceae; genus CF-28. Next base: position 69,298 of record DASUVY010000049.1, on the reverse strand, counting down.
CGGGCGTCGATGCCGACGAAGGGGTTGGCTCCGAGAACCGCCTCCGACGCCTGCTCCGCGAGTCTTTCAGCCACGCCGTCCGGCCATGACTTCAGCGACCTCGAGCTCCCCCGCCGCGTACATCGCGCGCACGCGCTTCTTGTCGTACTTGCCGACGCTGGTCTTGGGCACCTCGCCGACGAAGACCCACCGCTCGGGCACCCACCAGCGGGCTACCCGGTCGGCCAGGAAAGTGCCCAGCTCCTCAGGGCCGGCCAGGGCGCCATCGCGCAGCCGGACCATGGCCAGCGGCCGCTCCTCCCAGCGCTCGTCGGGCACGCCGACGACGGTCGCCTCGAGCACGTCCGGGTGCGCGGCCAGCGCGGTCTCCAGCTCGACCGACGAGATCCATTCGCCGCCCGACTTGATCACGTCCTTGGTGCGGTCGGTGATCTGGACGAAGCCGCGGCGGTCGAGGTGGCCGACGTCGCCGGTCCGCAGCCAGCCGTCGTCGAACCGCTCGGGCGCGTCGACTCGGTAGTAAGAGCCGGTGATCCAGGGCCCGCGCACCTCGATCTCGCCGACCGAGGCGCCGTCCGCGGGCAGCACGTCGCCGGTCTCCCCGACGGTCCTCAGCTCCACGCCCGCGACCACGCGGCCGGTCTTGGCCCGCCAGTCCATCTCGCTCTCGGGTGCGATGCCCTTGGGCGGGAAGGCGATGGCCGCCACCGGGCTGGTCTCCGTCATTCCCCAGGCCTGGATGACACGCACGCCGTGGCGAGCCTGGAACTGCTCCATCAGGCTCCGGGGCACGGCCGAACCACCGCAGACCACCAGGCGGAGGCTGGAGAGGTCGGCCCGATTCTGGTCCACGTGCTGGAGCAGAGCGCTCCAGACAGTGGGAACGCCAAAAGCGACGGTGGGCCGTTCCTGCTCGATGAAGCGTGCCAGCGGCTCGGCCTGCAGGTGGCGATTGGGCATCAGCAGATCGGCGCCCAGCATCCAGGCGGTGTAGGGGAAGCCCCAGGCGTTGACGTGGAACATGGGCACGATCACCAGCAGGCGATCTTGCTCGGCGAGCGAGAACGCGCCCCACTGCGCGAGCGAGTGGAGATGCAGGGAGCGGTGGCTGTAGACGACGCCCTTGGGATCGCCGGTGGTGCCGGTCGTGTAGCACATGGAAGCGGCCGAGCGTTCATCGAGCTGCGGCCAGTCGAAGCCCTGCGTCTCGGCTTCCAGCAGTTGCTCGTACTCGGGGCTGCCCATGACGATGACGCGTTCGACCGTCGTCAGCTCCCGCCGGATGCCGTCCAGCAGCGGCAGCAGCGACTGGTCGACCAGGATGACGCGGTCCTCGGCGTGGTTGATGACCCAGGCGAGCTGCTCGGGCGCCAGCCGCAGGTTCAGCGTGTGCAGCACGGCGCCCATGCCGGGGATGGCCAGGTAGGCCTCCTGGTGCTCCTGGTGGTTCCAGGCCAGCGTGGCCACGCGGTCGCCGGGCCGGATGCCGAGGCGCTTGAGCGCCGCCGCCAGGCGCTCCGCCCGCTCTGCAACCGCGGCAAACGTCGCGCGCCGCGACCGATCGCCCTCCCAGGTGACGACCTCGCTGTCGGAGAAGACGTCGCGGCCGCGGCGGTAGAGCCCGGTCACGGTCAACGGAAAGTCCTGCATCGTGCTCTGAATGGCCAAATCTCTCCTCCCTACGCGAATGCGCTGACGCCCGTGATGTGACGGCCGACGAGCAGCGTCTGGATCGTCTCCGTGCCCTCGAACGTGTAGATGGCCTCGAGGTCGGCCATGTGGCGGATGACGTGGTTCTCGAGCAGGATCCCGTTGCCGCCCAGCAGGTTCCTGGCCTCGGCCAGCACCTGCCGGGCCTTGACGGTGTTGTTCAACTTGGCCAGCGCGGCGATGGTGTCGGAGAGCTCGTCGGTCTCTTCGAGGCGGCCGATCCGGGCGCAGTAGAGCTGCATGCCGGTGATCTCCTGGAGCATCCGGACCAGCTTCTCCTGGACGATCTGGAAGCTGACCAGCGGTCTCCCGAACTGCCGGCGCCGCCCGGCGTAGGTGAGCGCGGCGTCGTAGCCGGCCACGGCATGGCCGAGGGCCATCCAGGCGCAGCCGGCGCGGGTCGCGCGCAGCACCCTGCCCGCGTCCTTGAACGTGTTGGCTCCGGGCAATCGGTCGGCGAGGGGCACATGGACGTCGGTGAGCCTGATGTCGGCCTGCCACATGGCTCGCAGCGAGCCCTTGCCGGTGATGACCTCCGCCTCGAAGCCGGGCGTGCCGCGCTCGACCAGGAACCCCTTGACCTGCCCGTCCGCGCTGTCGCGCGCCCAGAGCACCACCACGTCGGCGGTGCTGCCGTTGCCGATCCATCGCTTGGCGCCGTTGATGACGTAGGCGTCGCCGGCGCGGCGGGCCTCGGTCTCCAGCGCCACCGAGTCCGAGCCGTGGTCGGGCTCGGTGAGGGCGAATGCGCCCAACACGTCGCAGCGGGCCATGGCCGGCAGCCAGCGCCGCTTCTGCTCCTCGGAGCCGTGCATGGCGATGGCGCGCATGGCCAGCCCGCCCTGGACGCCGAGGAAGGTCCCCAGGCTGCCGTCGCCGCGGTTCAGCTCCATGTTGACCAGGCCGGCCGCGGTCGGGCTCATGGCCGGGCAGCCGTAGCCCTCGATGCCGTCGCCGACCAGGCCCAGCCGGCCAAGGCGCCGGCACAGCTCGAGCGGCAGTTCGGCGCGTTCCCAGTAGTCGTTGATGACGGGCAGCACCTCGTCCTGGACGAAGCGGCGGGTTCGCTCGAGATAGTCGAGCTCGGTCGGCGTCAGCGTGGAGCGGAGGAGGAAGTAGTCGGTGCCCAGCGCCGCGCCCACATCGGTGTGGACCATGTGGACCATGACCACACGCTAGGGCTGGGCGCCGCCCCTGCCGAGATTACCGGTGACCAAACGTTGGGCCGGTGGATTGTGCACACGTCACTGTCGATATAGGCTCCGCGCGGTGGATCGAGCAGCGGTCGCCTGGCGGCTGCGCGAGCGCAGCCCCGAGATCGTGGCGGAGGCGACGCGCCGGATCGCGACCGAGATCCCCGCCTACGCCGCCGCGCCCGGCGACCTCATAACGGATGTCAGCGAGCACATCCGCAAGCATCACGAGGTGCTGGTCGGACTCGTCGAGGCCGGCCGTCGCGCGGCCCACGACGACATGACCTTCACCCGCACGCACACGGCCGCCCGGGTCGGCCGGATCCCGATCGCCGACTACCTGCACGCCTTTCGGACTTACCTGGACGTGATCTGGCTGGAGCTGCTGGAGCAGTCCCAAGACGCCACCAGCGCGCAGACCGTGCTGACGCTGGTCGGTCTTGTCCTCGACTACGTCAACGAGGCCACGACCTACGCGGCGGAGCTGTACATCGAGATCGAGCAGCTCGAGCTGGCGGGCGGCGAGCGGGTGCGCCGTGACCTGCTCGAGGACCTGGTCGGCGGACGGCCCGTGGTGCCGGGGCCGCGCCAGGACGCCGCGCGGGATGCCGGCCTCGGCCCGACTGCGTCCTGCCTGGTGGTGGTCGCGGTTCCCCGGGGCGGAGCGGCCGACGAGCAGTCGCTCCACGCAGCGGCCAGCGCACTGGCGCGCGCCTGCCGGACGCCCCTGCGGCCGCTAACCGTGCTTCGCCGCGACGAGATCGTGGTCGTGGCGCCCACGCGTGACGGCCAGACCGACGAGGTCGTCCGCACGCTGACGCAAACCCAGCAGAAGCTGAAGCAGCAGCGCCTGCCGCTGGCGGTCGGCGTGAGCACCGTCCATCCCGCCATCACCAGCCTGCCCTCCGCCTACCAGGAAGCTCGCGGGGCCGCCGAGAGCGTGGGCACGGAGGGCGGCATCATCGCTCTACCCGCTCTGAGCGCACTTGACTACTTGACGTCGTTCCGGGACCCGACCGCTCAACGGTTGGTTTCACCGCAGGTATGGCGGTTCGTCACCGAGGATCTCGAGCACGGCGGTGTTTTCACGAGCACGTTGCTCGCCTACGTCGAGTGCGATCTCAACGTGAAGGCGATGAGCAAGCGGCTGTTCATTCACAGCAACACCGCCCATCACCGCCTGCACCGGATCGCGGAGCAGACCGGGCTCGACCTGCGGCGCCTGGGCGACGTGCTCTCGATCGTGGTCGCCATCCGCCTGGCGCGGCCGCTCGGCGACCGGCCGCCTGGGGCTTGGGGCTAGACGGATCAGGCCGCGGCGCGACGTGCCTGCCGCCGTCGCACCGCCAGCTCGTAGGCGGCCTCGACGACGTCTGTCGCCGCCTGCCAGCTGAGGACTCGATCGCGAGCCGCGGCTTGCAGCGCCGCGCGCGACAAACCGTGCGCCGTCGCAGCACCCGCGGCGGCCATCAGCGAGCCCCCGTCGCCCGCCTCGAACAAGCGCGCGGCGGGCAGCCCCTCGAGCAAGTTCGACGAAGCGGGGGAAGCCGCCGCCGCCACCGGCACCCCGGCGGCCACCGCCTCCAGCAGCACCAACCCGAGTGTGTCGGTGGTGGAGGGGAACACGAACAGATCGGATGAGGTCATGGCGCGCGCCACGAAATCAGCATCGCGGCGCCCCAGGAAGCGCACGGGCAGACCCGCGAACGTCAGCCGCAGAGCGTCCTCGTGCGGGCCGTCGCCGATCAGCGCCAGCGACCAGCCGGCCTCGGCCAGCGGACGCAATCGCTCGATCTGCTTCTCCGCCGCCAGCCGGCCGACGAACAGGGCCAGCGGCCGCGAGCCAAACGAGCGCCCGCTCAGCAGCCGCCGCACCGACAGCGACGGCAAGGCGGTGAAGAAGCTTTCCGCCACGGCGCCTGGCCAGACCAGGTCGAGGCGAATACCGTGCGCCGCCAGTTCGGCGCCAGCCGCCGGACTCGCGGCCATGTTCACGTCGGCCGCGGCGTGCAGCCGACGAACCACTGCCCAGATCGCCTCCTCCGCCGCTCGCAAACCGTAGAAGCGCGCGTACTCGGCCACGTGCGTGTGGTAGCTGCAAACCAGGGGCACCGACCGCCGCTCAGCGACCAGCACCGCCGCCCAGCCCAGCAGCACCGGGCTGACCGCGTGCACGACGTCGGGCCTGAACTCTTCGATCAGGCCGAAGGCGCGCGGAAGCGGGAGGCCCCACGGGTGCCCGCCGTAGATGAACGGAATGGACACGCTCGCCACCGCCTCCAGCCGGGCTCCGGGCAGCGGATCCGAGAACGGCCGCGGCGCGAGCACCAGCACCTCATGCCCGCGCGCAACCAGCTCGGGCACGGAATGTCGCAGCCGGGTCACGACGCCGTTCACCGCCGGGCTCCAGGTCTCGGTGACGACCGCGACGCGCATCAGGCCGTCACCCCGCGGCGCGTTACGCCCCAGGCGATGTAGCGGGCGATGCCGGTCGCCCCGGCGCGAATCCGCGCGGGCTGCACCGCCCCTCTCAGAAGCGCGAGCCGAAGTGCAGGCGCGGTGACACCGGAGAACGCGGTATGGCACCAGCCGATCGCCTCTTTGACGTGCGCGTCCGAGCCGCCGACGGCCGGCAGCCCCAGTCGCGCACACGCCGCCTCGGCCTCGCGGTTCGCACGGCGCATGTCCGGGAGCAGACCTCCGTTCGCAACCTCAACTGCGTCGAATCTCAACGTCTCGATCAGCGACCCGACGCCCTTCTGCCGCGAGCATCCCCAGAACGCGTGGGCCGCGATGGCCACGCCACCCTGGTCACGGATCGCCTGCACCGTGGTGGCGGCCGAAAGACGAGGCGGGATCGGCGATTCCAGGAACAACCCCAGCACGTGCCCTTCGAGGGTCGACACTTCCTCGCCCACGATCAGCCGGTCGCCCCACCCGCGAGCGGTGGCATAGGCGGCCGCCTCCAGGGCGCCGGTGAGGGTGTCGTGGTCGGTGATGGCGACGACGTCGAGCTCGCACCGCCCCAGGGCGTGCTCCACGACCGCGGCGGGTGAATCCACGCCGTCGCTGTGGTTGGTGTGGACGTGGAGGTCGGCGAGGCCGTCAAGGCCGTCGAGGCCGGCAACCATCTGTGGCCTAGCGTGGCAGGTGCGGGTTAAATCGTCGGCCCCAGGGCGCTAAGCGAGCTGTAAGGCTTGGCAAAGAAACGGCTCCCTCGCCCGGCGTGATTGCCGAGCGAGGAAGCCTTTGGGGGTAGTGGGCTAGTCGATTGGGAGCGTGGGCGTGTGCTCGATCTGCACCGCCTGCAGCGCGTGCGGGTCGAGGCCCAGCAGACGCAGGATGGTCGGCGCAATCTGGGTCGTTTCCACGGTTTCCCTGCTCACGACGTGGTCACCCTGAAGCCAGGAACCGGATATCACCAGGGGCACGTCGCGGTCCTGCGGGTTGGCCCCGCCGTGCTCCGCGATCTTCTTCTTCCCGCCCGTGTACACCGTCCCGTACTGGGCGATCCCGAACACCTGAGGCGTGCGCGGATCGCTGACGGAGGTGTGGAAGTAGTCGGCGGCGTCCTCCCCAGCAAAGATCTCGCGCAGTCCGCTGGATACGAACGGCTTGGGCTGGCCGCTGATGTTGTTGCCGGTGCCCGAGAAGCCAAGCAGGAACCTCTTCGCGTAGTCGGCCGCGAACTGCGAGCGGTCGTTGAGCCACATGAGCCAGCCGTCGTCGTCGATCGCAAAGGCCACCAGGTCTCCCTTGAAGCTTGGGAAGTCGTGGGCCCACTGCGCGTTGAGCGCGTCGATGATGGGACCGTCGTCGATGCGGGTCAGGGCCGCAGGCGTGTCAGGTGACTGGCCGTGCTTGGCGGACAGGATCACCGCCGTGCTCCCGCGCAGCCCCTGAGCATTGATTTCTGCCAGCAGCTTGCCGACCTTGGCATTGATGTAGTCGAGGGCGCCCGTCAGAACCGGCCCGGGCGTGACGCCATCGGCCAGGTAGCCGCCTTTGGGGTTGCCGCAGCCGGAGCCCGGCGGACTGCACTGCGGGGAGTTGGTGAGCTTCTGCGCCGTGGAGACGGTTTGGAAGTTCATCCCGAAGATCGCGGGCACGCCGACCCGCTGCGTGCGGCCGTGATCAAACCCATCGATCTCGTTGAGCACCGCTTGCACCTTGTAAGAGTCGTAGCGCTGGGTGAGCAGGTTGTCGCTCGTCCAGTCGCCGGTGGGCTTGCCGGCATCCGGCGGGGTCGGCGCGTCGCTGTTGATCTCCGGCGTGAAAAGGTCCATGACGCCCTTTCCTGAGGGTCCGTTCAGAACCTCATAGGCGGCGTGCTTGTCCGACCAGGCGGTGCGCAGGCCCGCCGCCCGGGCCACCTCGAAGACCGTGTTCACGCGCAGGTATTGGTGCGGGTAGACGGGCTTGCAGGTGTTGGGGTCGACGGGCAGGTTGGCCGGGTTGATGAGGCTGGTGGCGTTCCCGGTGAGCGCCAGGATGCCGTCGGGCAGGCCGGGCAGGCCGGCGCCGGAATCGAGCGCCGTCTGGTCGAAGGCCAGGGCCTCGAAGTAGGTGACCTCGGTCCCGGGCGGCGTGGTCTGGCAGGCGGCCCCCGTCGTCCCGGGCGGCAGCAGGGCGGCGTTGAAGGAGTCGTCGTACCAGATGCCCGTGCTCGACGGGTTGCCGCCAGTCACCTGGCCGACCATGCCCGGGAAGGAGTCGGAAGGCACCGGGGTCTGGGCGTGGGTGAACTGGATGCCGCCGGCCACCAGGCTCGCGAGCGCCGATGCGGGGTGATGGGCGACGTACCACTCGAGGTCGGTCTGATGCAGGCCGTCGATCGACAGCAGCAGGACATGGCTGATCGGCGCCCTGTCCTTGGCCGCCACTGGCGCGGCCGCAGCCACCGAGGCGGCGATTCCCACCGCGGTGGCGGCGCCCAGCACGCGTACTGGGATTCCAGGCATGAAGCTCCCCCTTGTTGATCCAGCGGCCGGCGACCCGCCAACGCTAGGCAGGGGACAGTTATGGGTTGGGTGCCACCGCCTTAACTGATGGCTCAGTGCCCGATCAACCGACCACGTTGACGGCGGCAGCCACTCCGAGAGTCAGCGAGACGAGGACTTCGAAGCGCAGGCCCGAGCGGCGCGGAACCAGGCGGTAGAGCACCGCGAAGACACTGACCAGCACCGCCCACGCGAGGTTGGTCATGCCCACCGCGAGCATCGCCGCCATCAGGAATGCGTTGCAGCCCAGGCAGCTGAGGCCGTAGCGGAAGCCCGCGACCGCGCCGGCACGCCACACATTGAACGGCAGCGGTTGGTGGAGTGAACAGAGCTCGCGGCACCTCGCCTGCGCCGCCCGCTTGAGCGGCGTCAGGCCATAGATCGCCGCCAGCCCGATGGCGGCGGCACCCACGATCGGCTGGTTCGGCCACGGCATTCCGAGCGCGGTGTAGATCACATAGAGGGCGAGGCCGAATCCCAGCCACACGGCCAGATAGGTTCCTGCCAGCACACCTGCCGCCAGTGGCCAGTGACGCCGGCTCTCCATCTCCTGCCCGAACCGGTACAGCAGCGGCAGCGCCGAGGGCAGCATCATCGCGGCCATCATCAACGTCCACCCACCCGCGAACGAAGCGGGTGGGCCGAGGCCCATGCCGCCCATCCCCGTCGAAGCTCGAATCACCCATACCCAGGCCAGCCCGGCGACCAGCAGTGCGCCGCCGCCCAGAATCGCGGGGCCTGAGACCTCGAGCTGGGGCCCCGCTACGGACCGGCCGGCACCGCAGGCGGGGCAGAAGCCCCGCGCCTCAGTCCTCGTACTCATCGCGCCGCCGCAACCACCCCGGGCCCCCGCCGGCCTCGTCGCGGCCCTTCGGCAGCAGGTCCATGTAGTGGTAGCCGACGTTCAGCATGTCGAGGCCTCGGGCGTAGGTCGAGTAGGTGTGGAAGATGGCGCCGTCGGAGTCCTTGAAGAAAACGCTGATGCCGGGCGCCTCCGTCATCCCCGATCCCCAGGGCGAGGTCGTGTAGTTGTACTCGACCTTGCCGTCCTTCAGCGCACCCGGCTCGAAGGAGACGTGGTAGTCGAAGTTGAAGTCGCTGCCCGCGGACGAGTAGTAAGGAAAGGTCCAGCCCATCCGCTGCCTGTACGTCGCGATCTTCGGATAGGGCGCGCGCGACACCGCGGCGATGGTGGCGTCGCGGTGGGCCAGGTGGATCGCCTGCCGGTCGAAGTTGTCCATCCACCAGGAGCAGACGAAGCATGGCGAGTCCGTCGTGTAGGTCGTCCGCGGTGGATCGGCGGTGTCCGGGTTCCACATCGCGTGGTAGATGACGAGCTGGCTGCGCCCGTCGAAGAGATCGCCAAGCGCCAGGCGACCATCGGGGCCCTCGAACGCGTACTCCTTGTCGACCCGCTCCCAGGGCAGCGCCTGCCGCTCGCGCGTGACCTGGTCGCGCAGGCGGGTGAACTCCTTCTCTTTGGCGAGGTGCTTCTTGCGCGCTTCCACCCAGGCGGCATGGTCGACGACCTTGTGCTCTTCCATGGCTTTCATATCGATGAACCTCCTTGTGCGTGCAGCTCCTCGGCGATCCGTTTGATGGCCGCCAGCCGCCTGTCCCATCGCGCCGCCACCCCGTTCATCACGCGCGCCGCCGCCGCCAGTCGCTCGGGATCGACCTCGTAGCGGACCTCCCGGCCCTCCCGATGCCCGGCTACCAGGCCGGCCCGGTTCAGCACGCCCAGGTGCTTCGACGCGGCCTGGCGGCTGAAGGGCAGTTCCCTGGCGAGGCGGCTCGGCGTCGCCGAGCCGTGTTCGAGCAGCAGCTCCAGCAGTCGCAGTCGTGAGGGCTCGGCCACCGCCGTCCAGAGCCGGTCGTCGGTGGCCGCTGTCATCGCCCGGCCGCCACCTCCGGGGCATAGTCCTGCAGCCGGCCGAGGATGCGGACCCAGCCGTTGTTGTGGTCCTGTACATAACGGGACTTTTCGTCCTCGGCCCACTCCAGCGCCTGGATGCCGCTCTCGACCACCCGCAGCCGGGTGCCCTCGCCTTCCGCGGTAAGGGTGAACTCCACCAGCACCGAGTTGCCCTCTGCGGGGTGCACACCATCGGAATGCATCCAGCGATAGACGAAGCGGTGGGGGCGTTCAGCGGCCACGACCTGCAGCCGGTAGAGGTGCTCCCCGGTCGGTGTGTGCCGGAACGTGAGCAGGCCCTGGCCGCCGGGTCGGGGGTCGAGCTCGGCTTCGTCGACGAACCAGCGCTCGATGTGCCGCGGCTCTGTGATGACCCTCCAGACCACGTCTGGGGGCGCTTCGATCAGGACCTCCCGCTCAACCGAATCCGCAACCATCTGTTGCGCTATCCTACACGAAACGCAACCGCTGGTTGCAGTTCAGCGCCTGTACTGTCTGCGAAGCTCAGCCGGGTTAGATTTCGCGCAGGGCGCGGCTATACCCTGGCATCCGGGTCGCGACCGGCGACTCCGGCTGAAGCTGCAGGAGGGGTCGATGAGATCGTGGGTCGGTGACCACCCGCTCGGGTTCGCCGTCATCGGTGTGCTTCTCGCCATCGCCACCACCACAGTCCTGGACGCTGTGGGCTTCGGCATCAATGTCCTGCTGCTGCCGCTGGTCTTCTTTGGTTGCTGGTACCTGCAGCGGCTCACGCGAATCGAGATCGGCCTGGTCTTGGGAGCCTGGCAGCCGTATGTCCTGGCGGTGGCGTATCCGGTGCTCGTCCTGACGCTGATCGGAGTCATCGCCCGGGCGACCGGGGCTGCGAACATGCCGGCTGTCAATTGGACGGCCGCCTTGCTCAACCTGGCGGGGATGGTGGTGGTCACGGCTGTTTTCGCACTGGTCACCGAAGAGGGGATCTTCCGCGGCTGGCTCTGGGCGGCGCTTTTCCGCGCCGGGTTCCGACGCAACGCGGTGCTGGTCTGGACCAGCGTCGCCTTCGGGCTCTGGCACCTGTCGACGGCGCTCCTGCCCACGCCCTTCCATCCAGCCCTCGTCCAGGTACCTGTCTACATCGCCAGCGCCATCGCGATTGGGTTGGTCTGGGCTCAGCTTCGTCTGGTGTCCGGCTCGATCGCAGTGACCTCGGTAAGCCATGGGCTCTGGAACGGGCTCGTCTACGTCCTCTTCGGTTATGGGACGACGGCAGGCGTCTTCGAGATTCACAACACGCTCGTCTTCGGTCCGGAGATCGGGCTCCTGGGACTTGGCGCCAACGTCGTCGCCGCCGCGCTGCTGTGGCTGGCGGTCCGCCGCTCGAAGCCGGCGCAGCGGCCGGCAGCGATCGCGATCCCGGCGACGCCGTGATGGAGGATCGCCGGCTCCAGGGCTGGAGCGCGGCGGCCGGAATCCTCGGGCCTCTGCTGCTGGGCGCCTACTTCGGGGCACCAGCTTTGGCCGCCTGGCCCTATGCCGGCGCCTCCCCCGACGCCCTGGTCGCGTACGCGCGCTCGCACGCGATCTTGTTCTATGCGGGCGGCTGGTTGCAGGCGACGGGCGCGCTGCTCAGCATCGCGTTTTTCGTGGCGCTGACCCACCTCAGTGGGCGCCGGGACGAGTTGGCGGCGGTCGCGGTCTACGTGGGCGGCGCCACCCTTCTGGCCGTGGTGCTCGTCGAGGCGGCTTTGCTGGAGGCGGTGCCAATGGCGGCGGCGAACGGCGACAGGATCACAGTGGCGACTACCTTCGCCCTCAGCAACGGCGTGTTCGCGCGGATCTTTCCGCTGGCTCCGGCGCCGCTGGTCTTCGCCGGCATCGGGTTCGCGCTGCGCGGCACCAATCTCCTGCCGGGGCCCCTGGTCACGGCCGCGCTGGTGATCGCTGCGCTATTCGTAGTGTCAGGCATCGCGGCGATCTTCGGGACGGCCGGGCTCGTCCTGGCAATCGTGATGTCCATCGTGGAGGCGATCTGGATCCTGGCCTCGGGGGTCACGCTGGCGGCGCGGGCGTGGCGATGAGGACACGCTCTCGTGATTGGGGGGCTGGATCCTAGACTCGCCGCATGGGACGCTTGACCTTCTGCATCAACGTCACCCTGGACGGCTGCGTCGACCACCGAGAGGGAATCGCCGACGACGAGACGCACGCCTTCTTCACCCGCCTCATGGACGAGGCCGGGGCGATGCTGTGGGGCCGCGTGACCTACGAGATGATGGAGAGCCACTGGCCGGCGGTCGCCCGCGGCGACGAGGAAGCGCCGCCGGCGATGCGCGAGTGGGCGGTCAAGCTCGATGCCAAGCCGAAGTACGTGGTGTCGTCGACGCGCACGGACTTCCCGTGGACCAACAGCCACCACGTCACCGGCGACCTGAGAAAGGGCGTGCAGATTCTCAAGGACGCGACCCCGGCGGGCGTGCTCCTCGGCAGCGGCAAGCTCGCAGCCGAGCTGGACCGGCTGGATCTGGTCGACGAGTACATGTTCCTGGTGCTCCCCAGGATCGCCGGCCACGGCCCGACCCTGTACCAGAGTGGGCTGCCCACCACGCGACGTCTAGAGCTGGTCACGGCGAAGCCGCTCCGCAACGGCGCGGTCGCCATGCATTACAAGCGCGCCCGCTGACCCACGAGTGAGTGCCGGCGAGCGCAGGAGCGAGTCGCGCCGGCGGAGCAACGGCTCCGGCGGGTCACTTCTTTAGTGGCGGCGGCAGCAGCATCACTCGGTTGACCATCTCGTTGACGAGGTCATCGATCGGAGCCCACGGAAATGTGGGCCTCGAGATGCGAGCCAGGATCAAGCCCAGATCAGCGGCCCAGATCAACGAGGCCAGGCGAAAGGGGTCTTCGTGGGCTGGCGCCACACCTGATTCGATGCAGCGTGTGACGCTGCCGACCAGGTTTTCAAATGATTTGCGGCCAGGCGTCTGGGTTGGATCGCTCCAGACTCCGAGCGGCAGGCCGACCTGGAACATCACCCGATAGAGCCGGGGGTTCTCCAGGCCGAAGCGGCAATAGGCGCGGCAGCGCGCGCGCAGTTCCTCGGCCGGGTCGTCGGCGTCTCTGGCCGCTACCGAGGTCGCCAGCGCGAGCCGGTCAAACCCCTCGGCCATCACTGCTCCGAGGAGGTGGTCAAGGTCGGGAAAGTGAAGGTAGACGGAGGTGGCCGCAACTCCCACCTCCCGTGCGACCCCCCGCAGGCTGAGTGGGGCGTCCTGCGTTTCCACCAACCGCACGGCCGCGGCGAGAAGGTCCGTCCGCAGACGGTCCCCCTCTCCGCGGCGATTGTTCGGCCGGGGACGAGCCTTCGGGCCGGTCCCAGCCTGGCGACTCATCCGACCGTGCTTTGCACGCGTCCCAGGTTCGGCGCTGGATCCTCGCTGCGAGGCCGGCGTTGCAGGCTGACGCCGAAGCGGGCGACGACCACCGCCACGATTACCCATAGGAGTCCGGCGTAGGCCGCGTACCACAAGGCCTCCTGCGCGGCTGAAACGTGTGGTGCGCTCAGGGCCACGAGCGATGCGGTCGAGCAGGCGTGCATCAACTGGGCCGCGAGAACGCTGCCGGTGTTGGTGTACAGCCAGGCGATGAGCACTCGCATGGCCACCATAGCGGCCACGAAGGCGGCGAAGTACTCAGGCAGGTAGGCGCCGTGCGGGCTGGCCGCCCCCAGCGAGTCGACCACGGGGAAATGCCAGATTCCCCAGAGCACGCCGAGGAGAAGCGCTCCACCAAATGCGCCCAAGCGAGAGCTCAGGCGCGGATAGGCAAAGCCGGTCCAACCGATCTCCTCGAAGAAGCCCGCAACCAGGCCGATCCCGACCCCAAACAGGGCGAACCCAAGAGTGAGCTGCTGCGCGAACACAGGTGACCCGAGCGTCTTGAAGGCGAAGAGCACACCGGTGATGCCGAGCGGCGGAATGAGCAGTGCAAAGGCCCATCGACCGAGCCGCCATCGCGTGATCCGTTGCGCCAGTTCGCGGACGCCCCTCGTGCCAGCCGCAAGGGCGGTCAGAGCAACACCGCTGGTGCCCACTCCGATGACGAGCAGCGGGAACATCACGAACGAGCTGCTCGGAACCGGCGTCCTGCCCGAGAGGTCGGGGAAACCGATGACGATCAGAGCGACGGCCGACAACGCATACGCCAGGCCGAAGTAGACAACCAACGGATACCTGCGAACCAGGCTTCTCAGATCCACGTCAAGCACCTCCAGCCCCAATTTGAACGGCTACGCTTGTAGCCTAACGGTGTAAGGCTACGGTGTCAACCTGTCTCGGTGTGGATCTGGTGGCATTACCGGAAGCCGCCGGGGCCGGGTCGCCCGCCGGACGCAGCCAGGCTGCGCCGGCGGGGACCTCCGGCCGCTAACGCGTCAGCTCGCCATCGGCGTGGTCGTGGCGCTGCTGGACCATGGCCGCGGTGGTGCCCCCGTCCTCGCGCTCAGCGACCTGATGGTCGTGAATCTGCTGGGCGATCGAAGGAGCCGTGGTGCTGGGCGCCGCCGCCGGACGGGCGAACAGCGCCGCCGTCGCCAGCAGAGCTGCCACCAGCACCGCCAGAATGATCAGGGCTCCTCCCAGTGCGCGGGCCGAAACGCCTCTTCGGAACGTGTCTACCGTCTGCATGTCGCACCTCGCTTTGTCCGGCCGGAGGGGCCGGTTGATGCTGCGGCAAGCTAGGCCTGGCCCGAGCGATCGCCCAGCGGCCAAATCGCCCATTCAGGTACCTGTTTCGGTACCCGTTTTTTTGGAGTTGAATACGCCGCGATGGCTGCTGGCTCCGCCGAGAGCGCTCCGATACGGCTCAGTCGTCGCGAGCTGGAGGTCGCTCGCCTCGTTGCCGATGGCCTGACCAATCGCGAGATCGCCGGGCGCCTGTTCATATCCGAACGCACCGTCGACGGCCATCTCGAGCACGTCCGCGAAAAGCTCGGAGTGAACACGCGAGCCCAGGTGGCGGCCTGGGTCGTGCGCCAGGCTGAACCGGCCGTACAGGCGCCGCCCAGGGCGCCCGTTCGGACGAAGAGGCGGGTTTCCTCGCGCCTGCTGCTGCTCGGGGCGGTCGCCCTTGTCGGCCTGGAAGCCTTTGTCGTCCTCGCTGTGATGCCGGCACCGGGACCGGTGATCGACACGGTCGCGGGCAACGAAAACGTCAGCGAGCGCTACCCGCTCCTCGGCGACTTCGGCGGCGATGGCCAACTCGCGAGAAACGCCTTGCTTTCACTCCCGACCGATGTCGCGGTCGCGCCCGACGGCACCCTCTACATCGCCGATTACAGAAACGGGCGCATCCGCCGCGTGGACCGCGACGGCCGCATCTCAACCTACGCCGGAGCTCCTGGGAGCGGAAAGCCGATCGCGGACGGCCGGCTGGCCGCTTCTGTCGATCTTGGCCATGCCAGCAATCTCGCCGTCGATTCGCAGGGCATCGTCTATCTACTCACCGTGTCACCAGCAAGCCGCCTCGAGGTCTGGCGGATCGACAAAGCCAACACAGTGACGCTTGCGGTCGATCTCGGCCCCTCGAGCCTCGGCGTCACAAACTACTTTCCGCTGGCGGTGGGGGGGATCGCACTGTCGAAGGACGGGACCATGTTCGTGTCCGATCGGGCACGGAACGAGGTCTGGAAGTACGTGCCTGGTCAGCCGCAGGCATCCGTCATAGTGGGCCCAGGAGCGGAAGGCGCCCTTGGTGACGGCGGGCCGGCCAAGGACGCTTCACTGCTGCGCCCCGCCGGTCTGGCGTATGTCGACCGGACTGGTGAGCTGTACATCGCCGACGCGGGCCACAACCGAATCCGGCGCGTCGACAGGCGAGGTGTGATAACAACCTTCGCAGGCAGCGGCAGTTATTACGGTGACAGCGGTGACGGCGGCCTGGCTGGGCAGGCACGCTTGAGCTTTCCCTACGGAGTGGCGGTGGGCAGCGACGGAACCGTCTACATTGCCGACACCGGTAACAACAGGATTCGAAAAGTCACTCCTTCAGGCGTGGTCCAGGCCTTCGCCGGAACCGGGAATGCCGGCTTCAGGGGGGACGGCGGTTCGGCTCTCGGCGCCAGTTTCCGAGCTCCCGAGGCCATCGCCTTCGATACGAGTGGAGACCTGCTCGTCGCCGACACCATCAACCATCGCGTGCGAGAGATCGCAGGGATACGGTCTTGAAGGGACTCGGTCTCTGCCTGACCTTTGTATTCGCCTTGATCGCCTGCGAATCAAGCGCCCCGAACACGACGCCCCAGCCGCCTGTAGCCGACATCCTGATCGCGAGCGATATGCCGATCACGGACTTCGACGGCAGTGCCGTCCCCTGGCAGCACGCTATTCAGCTGGCGCTCGATCAACATCACGGCAAGATCGGCCGTTTCAAGCTCGCGTACTGGTCGCTCGACGATACAGTGGCAGGTGCGGCGTTGCAGGAGAAGGGAATCCAGAACCTGGAACGGCTTCAGGACGACCACCGAGTCCTCGGAGTGATAGGCAGCGGCCCGTCCTACGTCGCCGCGGCCGAGATTCCCATCGCAAACGCAAACCCGGTGCCTCTGGTCATCCTGAGCCCCTCAAACACGCGTGCTTGCCTCACGCGCTCTCAGCCTGCGTGCTACGCGGCGGCCGACGAACTGCGCCCGAGTGGCCGCAACAATTTCTTCCGTATCGCGCCACCGGAGCCGCTGCAGGGTGCCGCGATGGCACGGTATCTCGTCCAGCACCTCAACCTGCGGCGGGCCGCCGCCATCAATGAGATGGGCGATGATGGAATGGCTTACATCGACAGCTTCTCGGACCAGTTGGCCCAACTCGGAGGCGAGCTGGTCCTTACCAAAGCGTTGGATTCGGGCACCATGGACTTCTCTGAGTTCATGGCCAACGCCAGGGCGAAGGGCGCGCAGGCGATCTACGCCCTCGGCAGTCCCGACGACAAGGTCTGCGTCGCGGCGTCCCAGATGTCGCCAGGAATGCTTTTCCTGGGGACCGACAACTTCACATTAGCCCCACTCTGTGTCAAACAGGCAGGGGATGCCGCCAACAACATGTTCGGCACTCTGGCCGACGTCGACGCGACCCAGCTCCCGGACGCGAAAAAAGTGGTCGACGAATATCGCACGAAGTATCCGGCAACCGATCCCGGGTCGATCTACACATTCGCGGCCTACGACTGCGCGAACATCCTCATCGACGCGATCGAGTACGCGATCAATGCGAACAATGGCGAAATCCCGAAGCGGATCGACGTGCTCAATGCCGTTGCGCGAGCGAACGCCAGGTACCGGGGGGTCACCGGGACCTACACATTTGATGCCAACGGCGATGCGAAGGATCCCTTGATGTCGGTCTATCAGGTCAAGGGCGGCCAATGGACCTTCGTGCAGCGTATCGACCTCGTGTGACCGCGTAGCCCGAGGCAGTTTTCGGCAAACCCAGAGCTCCGAGTCGATAGCCTACGTACCAACCGACGCGTCGGTAGGTTAGAATCTGGCTGACATGGTGGTGCTGGTCACCGGAGCCGCCTCGGGTCTCGGCGCGGCCATGTTGCGGCGGCTGAGGGCCGCCGGCCACCAGGTGGCGGGACTGGACCTGGCGCCGGCGACAGGGGCGGACCTGCCCCTGCTGGCCGACGTCACCAGCGATCACGACGTGGACGCGGCGCTGGCGGAGATCGGTTCCCGGTTCGGGCGCCTCGACGGCCTCGCCTCCTGTGCCGGGATCGCCACCAGGGACTGGGTCGTGAGCCACCGGCAACCCTGGTCGGAATGGAGCCGGATGCTTGACGTGAACCTCAGCGGCACCTTCCGCGTCGTCCGCGCCGCGCTGCCGATGCTGGTCGAGAGCCGGGGCGCCATCGTGCTGGTGGCGTCGGTGCTGGGAACCCAGCCCATGCCCGGCGGCACGCCCTACGCGGTGAGCAAGGCGGGGATCCTGGCGCTGATGCGCGGCCTGGCCATCGAGTACGCGCCGCGGGGCGTGCGCGTCAACGCCGTCTCACCCGGCTTCATGGATACGCCCATGGGCGCGCGCAACCTTTCCGACCCTGACTTCCGAAGGAGCATGGAGGCCGGCATCCCGCTCGGCCGCATCTCCGATCCGGACGATGTCGCCTCGGCCATGGAGTTCCTGCTCTCGCCCGCAGCGCGCGATGTCACGGGCCGGGAGCTGGTTGTCGATGGTGGCCGGAGCCTGACGACTTTCGCGCTTCCGGAGCTGGAGTCGCGGATCTGGGAGGAAGTCCATGCCGCGGATTGAGATCCCCGACGGCCCCGGCGAGCAGCGAGAGCGCATGTGGCGCCTGCGGCCGGAGTTCGGCGCGGCTGCCGAGGCGCTGAGCCGCGTCGTGCAGGAGGAGTCGATCCTGCCCGTGCGCGAGCACGAGGCCGCCCGCATCCGGATCGCGCACATCAACGGCTGCGAGCCGTGCTCCGAAACCCGCATCGACGACCTCGAGCGCTGGGGCCTCGACGAGTCGTTCTATCTCGACGTCGACGATCCTGCCAAGCGCAGCCGCTATACGGAGCGCGAGCGCCTGGCCATCGAGTTCGCGGAGCGCTTCGCCGCCGGCAAAGACGCCTTTGACGACGCCATCTGGAAGCGCCTCCGTGCCGCCTTCAGCGACGCCGAGCTGGTCGATCTCGGCGTGTCCGTGGCCAAGTGGCTGGCCCTCGGTCGCATCAATGCGGTCTTCGACCTGACGGTTTCCTGCCCGATTCGGATGGCCCCCAGCCGCCACCAGCACGCCGGAGCGTGAGCGGCTGGCAGGGCCGCACGGTGCTGGTCACCGGCGCCGCCTCGGGCATCGGGCTCGCGCTCGCCCGCAAGCTGCACGCGCTGGGCGCCCGCGTGGTCCTGGTCGACCTCGACACACCCGCGCTGAGCGGCGCCGCCGCCTCGTTGCCCGGCTCGCAGGCCGCTCCCGCGGACCTCTCGCAGCCGGCGGCGGTGCGCAGCCTGGACGGCCTGGCGGCCGAAGCAGACGTGCTCGTCAACAACGCCGGGCTGGGCGCGCTGGTACCCATCGAGGAGCTCAGCGACGACAAATGGAGCGAGCTCCTGATGGTCATGCTGACCGCTCCCTTCATGCTCACCCGGGCGGCGCTGCCGGCGATGGCGCGGCGCGGCTTCGGCCGCATCGTCAACATCGCGTCCGTCTACGGCTTCATCGCCGCCACCCGGCGGGCGGCGTACGTCTCGGCCAAGCACGGCGTGCTGGGGCTGACCAGGTCCTCGGCGGTGGAGGCGGCCGCCCTGGCGCCCGGCGCCAACCTGACCGTGAACGCGGTCTCGCCCTCCTATGTGCGCAGCGGGGCGCTGGAGCGAACGCTGGCCGAGCAGGCCCGCACGCGCGGCGTCACCGAGCAAGAGGTCGCCGCCGAGCTGATGAGCCGAAACCTGGTCAAGCGCCTGATCGAGCCCGACGAGGTCGCGGAGGCGGTGCTCTTCCTCTGCCGCGAGGACATGTGGGCGATCACCGGCCAGACCCTGACCATGGACGCCGGCTGGCTCTCTACCTAGGTAGGGCGCTCGCTACGATCGGGCGATGGGTCGCAGCCGCGACGTCGATCGGTTCGACCGCTGGGCGGAGAGTTACGACCGCCACTGGATGCAGCGACTCATCTTCGAGCCGGTGCAGCGGGCGGTGCTCGATCTGGCTGAACAGGATGTCCCGCGGCCTGGCGCCATCCTCGATGTCGGCTGCGGCACCGGCCGGCTGTTGAGGTCGGCGGCGGTGCGGTTTCCCGGCGCCGAGCTCTCAGGTGTCGATCCCGCGCCAGCGATGGTGCGGCAGGCTCAGCTCGCGGCCAGGGTCGAAAGCACCTTCCGCTTCCAGCAGGCGAGCGCCGAGCAGCTGCCCTTCCCCGACGCGCGTTTCGATCTTGTCTTCAGCACGCTCACCTTCCACCACTGGGCCGACCAGTCGCGGGCGGTCGCTGAGATCGCCAGGGTGCTCGCACCTGGCGGCCGCTGGTTGCTGGCGGACTTCCTCGCGACGGGCCTGATGCGCTATGTGCGCCGGCTGCTGCGCCTGAGGCGTTTCCCCGAGCGTGAGACGCTGGGCGCCATGCTGGCTCCCGCCGGCCTGCGAACGGTGCGTGAGCGGAAGGTGCTCGGACTGCACGGCCAGGTCGCCGTTCTCGCGATCGGATCTTCGCTCGGATGAAGGGTGCTGGCGAGCTGACCAGACAGGAGGTCAGCTCGTGGCCCGGAGTCGAGGCACTGCCGCACCGATTCGGGGGGACGGAGTACCGGTACGGACGCAAGGAGATGGGCCACGTCCACGGCGACCGCCTAGCCGACCTGCCGCTGCCGCGCAAGGTGCACGACGAGGTGATCGCGGCCGGCCGGGCTCAGCCCCACCACGTCCTGCCCGAAACCGGCTGGGTCAGCTGCTGGATGAACGGCCCGGAGGACGCCGCCGGCGTGATTGAGCTCTTCCGTGCGCAGTACGACCGCTACCGCCGCCGGCCCCACCCGTCCCAATAGGTGACCTCGTCCACCGGCAGCCGCGCGGCCTCCCCCCAGCGGCCCAGGGGGTAGCCGACCGGGATCAGGGCGTAAGTGTCGACGTCGTCGGGGATCGCCAGCAGCTCCTTCACGGCCGCCTCGTTCTCGCGATGCATGCTGGTCAGGGTCGTGCCCAGGCCCAGCGCCCGGGCGGCCAGCATCAGGTTCTGGATGGCGGGATAGACGGCGCCCTCGGGCCGGACCAGGGCCGCCGGAGCGCAGGCCAGCAGCAGCACGGGCGCCTCCCCAAGATGGTCGGCCAGGTGCAGCGAGCTGCGCAGCATGCGCGCCACCGCGGGATCGTGGCGCGCCGGCTCCTCGTATCGCTGCAGCGTGCGCCGCGCCACCGCACCGTAGATCTCTCCCAGGCTTCGGCGCAGCGCGGCGTCGCGCACCACCAGCCAGCGCACCGGCTGCGCGTTGCCGCCCGAGGGCGCTTTGCCGGCTGCCTCCAGGATCTTGAGCAGGTCCGCTTCCGGCACCTCGCGCTCGGGATCGAGGCGGCGCATGGCCCGCAGCGTGCGGATGGCTTCGAAGACGTCCATCAGGCGCGGGCAGCCGTCTTGCCGCCGTCGACGGGCAAGGCCACGCCGGTTATGTAGGAGGCGCGGTTGCTGAGCAGGAAGGCGACGGCCTCCGCGATCTCCTCGACGCGGCCCCAGCGCTTGAGCGGCGTGCCCGCCACCAGGTCCGCGAAGGCCGGCTCGTGCTGGTGAGGCTCGGTGAGCGGTGTCAGCACCAGGCCGGGAGCCACGGCGTTCACGCGGATCCCGTGGCGCGCCAGGTCGAGGGCGCTGGAGCGGGTCAGCCCGAGCAGCCCGTGCTTGGAGGCGACGTAGGCCGTGCGCTCAGCGTAGGCGTCGAAGGCGGCGATGGAGGCGATGTTGACGATGGCTCCACCGCCGTGCTCCGCCATCACGCGAGCCACCGCCTGAGTGCAGTAGAAGGCGGCGTCCAGGTTGACGGCCAGCACCCTGCGCCAGGCCTCGGGCGACAGGTCGAGCGGGTCCACCACCTCCCGGATGCCCGCGCAGTTGACGAGCATGGACGGGGGACCCAGGGCGGCCACGGTCGCCGCACAGGCGGCGGCCACCGCGCCGGGATCGGTGATGTCCACCGCGAAGCCACCGGCCGGGGCCGCCAGGTCCCAGCCGGCGACCGCCACCCCGTCCTGGGCGAGCCGCCGGCAGATGGCGGTGCCGATTCCGCCCCCGGCGCCCGTGACCACCGCCACCTTGCTTTTCGGGTCCATTTGCGCTAATTTACCTTCCTAACGGTTAATTAGCTAGCCGACCCCAACGACGCGCGCCGAGGAGGACGCAGAATGGCAGCCACCCAGATCACCGAGACGAACACGGTCCAGTACGAGCAGGAGGGGCCGGTCGTGACGATCTGGCTCAACCGGCCGCACGTCAAGAACTGCATCAACTGGCCGACCCTCACGGCGCTGGCCGAGGCGGTGGACCGCGCGGAGAAGGACGAGTCGGTGCGCGTGGTCCTCTTCCGCGGCCGGGGCAACACCTTCTGCGCCGGCGCCGACCTCAACATGCTGGGCGGCGAGTTCCTGGGCACCTCGGCGCACTCGATCGAGCTGGCCCAGCTCTCGGCCAAGACCTACGACCACATCTACAACCTGCGCAAGCCGACGATCGCCGTGGTCGAAGGCTATGCGGTGGCGGGCGGCTTCGAGCTGCTCATCTCCTGCGACTTCGCGCTCGCGGCGGCCGACGCCAGGATCGGCGACTTCCACATCCGGCGCGGCGTGTTCGGGGGCGCGGGCCCCATCTACCGGCTCCCGCGCTACGTCGGCATGCGCCGGGCCAAGGAGCTGATGCTGACCGGCAAGCTGCTCAGCGGCACCGAGTGCGCGGAGTGGGGCCTGGTCAACGCCTCGGCCCCCGCCGGCGAGCTCGACAAGCTGGTGGCCGACTTCATCGCACCCTTGATCGACAAGAGCCCCTTCACGATGTGGATGACCAAGGCCGCGGCCAACCGGGGGCTCGACGCCGACAGCGACACGCTGATCCTGCTCGAGACCATGACCTGCAACGTCGTCCACCAGTCGGAGGACGCCAAGGAAGGAGTCGCGGCATTCCTGGAGAAGAGGCAGCCGACCTGGGTCGGCAGGTGACGGCCGGAGCCGCCACCGCCGCCGCCCGCCCGGTGGCCGAGGGCCTGTTCGTCTGGCCCTCGCCTCCGGGTGAGGCGCGGCTGATCGCCTCCCGCTGCCCCGAGTGCCAGGACGTGGCGTTCCCGGCGGTGGCCCACTGCCGGATGCCGGCCTGCTCCCTGGTCGAGACCCAGCGCACCGAGATCAGCGGCTCCGGGACGGTGATCTCCTACACCGTCCAGCGCTACCAGCCGCCGGGGCCGTTCGGACGCCAGGTCCCGTATCGACCGATCCCGATCGCGCTGGTCGAGTTTCGCGCCGGTATCGCGGTGCTGGGCGTGGTCCAGGGCTGGGACGGCCAGCCGGTCGCGGCCGGGCGGCGGGCGCGCCTGGTGCTGGCGCCTCTCTATCCGGATGCGGACGGCACCCAGGTCGTCGGCTGGGGGTACGAGCTGCAGTGACCGCGGTGCACGTGATGGGCGTGGGCATGACGCCCTGGGGCAAGTTCCCCGACCGCACCTTCGTCGACCTGGGCGTCGAGGCCTTGAGCGCCGCCCTGGGGGATGCCGGCATCGAGTGGCGGGAGGTGCAGAGCCTGAATGCGGCCAGCCACGTCTGGGGCGGGCTCCCGGGCATCCTGGCGGCCAACCAGATCGTGACCGCGATGGGCGCCAGCGGGATCCCGGTCAGCAACGGCTACAACGCCTGCGCCTCGACCGGCACGGCCCTCTACCAGTCCTACCTGGAGGTCATTTCCGGGATGTCCGACATCGCGGTAGCCATCGGCGCCGACAAGTCGCCCGAAGGCTTCCTGCCCCAGGTGCCCAAGGTCATCCCGCAGCCCGTGGACGTGGACGAGCTGCGCTGGAGCGCGGTCGCCGCCTCGCACCCGGTGTACTGGGCGCTGGAGTGCCGGCGCCGGATGCAGGCCCTGGGGACCACCGAGGACGACCTGGCGCTGGTCAAGGTCACCGTCAGCCGCCACGGCGCCGACAACCCGGTGGCGCGGTATCGCCGCGCCTACTCGGTGGAAGACGTGCTCGCCTCGCCGGTGGTGGCGGACCCGCTGCACCTGCTCGAGCTCTGCGCGACCAGCGACGGCGCCGCCGCGGTCGTCCTGTGCAGTGACCGGGTGGCCCGTGAGCGAGGCTCGACCGGCGTCCGGCTGGCGGGCGTGGGCATCGGCACCGGCCAGGCCGACGACCCCTCCCTCCGCATGCCCTACCTCGCCTCCACTCCGGGCGCCCGCGGCCGGGCCTTGAGCGAGTCGGTCAACTCCTCGGCTCGCGCCTATGGGCAGGCCGGCCTGGGTCCCCGCGACATCGACTTCGTGGAGCTGCCCGACAACTCGGCCTGGCACGTGCTGGCCTACCTGGAAGCCCTCGACCTCTGCGCGCCCGGTGAACCCGAGCAGCTCCTGCGCGCGGGCGAGCTCGGCCTGGGCCGCCGGCTCCCGATCTGCCCCAGCGGCGGCCTGTCCTCGCTGGGCGAGGCCGTGTCCGCCCAGGGCATCGCCCAGGTATACGAGCTCACCCGCCAGCTGCAGGGCCGGGCCGGCTCCCGCCAGGTCGAGGGCGCCCGGGCCGGGCTGGGCCAGGTGTACGGGCTCTTCGGCGTCAGCTCCACCGTGGTGGCGGTGAACTGAGGTGCGCCTCCCGTACACGCCGGCGCAGGAGCGCTTCCGCGAGGAGGTGCGGGCCTGGCTGCTGGACGAGGCGCCTGGCGTCCTGCCCACCGACTACGACCAGCGCTTCCAGGTCCTGAGGGACTGGCAGCGGCGGCTCTACGACGCCGGCTGGCTGGGCTGGGGGTGGGCTATCGACCACGGGGGCCGTGGCGGCACCGTGGTCGAGCAGCTGATCGTCTATCAAGAGATCGCGCGCGCGCGCGCGCCCATGCCCGTGGGCCTGGTGGCGCTGGAGGTGGTGGGTCCGACCATCGCTCATTTCGCCACCCCCGAGCAGGCGCGCCGCTTCCTGAAGCCCCTGCTGCGGGGAGACGAGATCTGGTCGCAGGGCTTCTCGGAACCGGACGCCGGGTCCGACCTGGCCTCGCTCTCGACCCGGGCCGAGCTCGAAGACGGGGGCTTCGTGCTGACCGGCCACAAGGTCTGGACCACCCAGGTTCAGCACGCGCGCTGGTGCGCCGTGCTGGCCCGCACCGATCCCGCGGCGCCCCGGCACGAGGGCATCAGCTGCCTGCTGGTGGACCTGACGTCGCCCGGCGTGACGGTGCGCCCCCTGCTGCAGCCGACCGGTGATCCCGAGTTCGGAGAGGTGTACTTCGATGCCGTCCGGGTCCCGCGCGAGAACCTGCTCGGCCCCCTGCACGAGGGCTGGAAGGTGGCCATGACCACCCTTGCCTTCGAACGCGCGCCGGCCATGCTCCGCCGGCTGGCGGAGATCCGGACGGCGTTCGACGGGATGCTGGAGGAGATGCGCGAGCGGCTGCCGGCGCGGGAGCTGGAGCTGGTCGCGGAGCGCGTCGGTGAGAGCGCCGCGCTGCTGGCCGCCATGGAGGCGCGCGGCTACCGCATCGTCGATCGCATCCAGGCCGGCGAGCGGACTGCCGAGGACTCGATCGACAAGCTCTTCCTCACCCGCGTCGAGCAGACGGTGTTCGGTCTCGCCTACGAGGTGCTGGGCGCGAGCCGGCTGCACGAGTACCTCTTCGGCCGCGCCGCCTCGATCTACGGCGGCACCTCCGAGATCCAGCGCAACATCCTGGCCGAGCGCTGGCTCGGCCTGGCGAGGGCCTGAAAGTGGCGCTGGCCCGCGAGGGGGTCGAGGTCGAGATCGCGGCGGCGGCCGACGACCTCTTCGGACGCACCCGCGACTGGTCCACGGCGCTGGAGTCGGGACTCTTCGACGCGCTGGTCCCGGAGGCTCAGGGCGGACCCGGACTGAGTCTGGTCGAGGCGTGCGCGGTGGCGGAGGCCGCGGGCCGCCACAACTTCCCCGGGCCCGTGGTGGAGACGCTGGTGCGGGACGGGGACGCCGAGCGCTCGCGCGTGGTGGCGGCCGCGATGCTGCTCGGCCTGGCCGAGCGCATGCTGGGCATGGCGGTCGAGCACGCCCGCAACCGTGAGCAGTTCGGCCGCCCCATCGCCGGCTTCCAGGCCGTGCAGCACCGGCTCGCGGAGATGGCGGTGGCGGTGGAGAGCATGCGCAGCCTCTGCTACCTGGCGCAGATCGGGGGCGCGCCCGCGGCGGCGGCGAAGGCGCACGCATCGGCGGCGATACGCGAGGTGGCCGAGGGCGCACTGCAGGTGCACGGCGGCATCGGCTTCACCGCCGAGCACGCGCTGAGCTCGTACTTCCTGCGCAGCCTGGAGCTGCGCTCGGCGCATGGCGACGAGCACGCCCTGCGCCGGGAGCTGGGCCTGAGTCTGCTCGAACTGGAGGCGGTGGCGTCATGAGCTGGGACTTCTCGACGGAGCCGGAATTCGAAGCCAAGCTGGAATGGATGCGCTCCTTCGTCCGGGAGCGGGTGTGGCCGCTGGAGGTCCTCGACGTGGAGGATGACGTCTTCCGCCGCATCCTGCGCGACCTGCAGGCCGAGGTGAAGGCGCAGGGACTGTGGGCGACCCACCTGCCGCCGGAGCTGGGCGGCCAGGGTTTCGGCCAGGTGAAGCTGGCGCTGATGCACGAGATCGAGGGCACCTCCTTCTGGGGGCCGTTCGTGTTCGGAAACCAGGCGCCCGACTCGGGTAATGCCGAGATCCTGGCGCTGGCCGGCACTCCGGAGCAGAAGGAGCGCTGGCTGTACCCACTGCTGGCCGGCGACATGATGTCGGCCTTCTCGATGACCGAGCCCGAGAACGCGGGGTCCGACCCCACGCGGCTGACCACCACCGCCGTGCTGGACGGCGGCGAGTGGGTCATCAACGGGCACAAGTGGTACAGCTCCAACGCCATGGGAGCGGACTTCCTGATCGCCATGGTCGTCACACAACCAGACGCCGAACCCCACCGGCGCGCGTCGATGATCATCGTTCCGCGCGACGCACCCGGCCTGGACGTGGTCCGCAACGTGCCGACCATGGCCGGCGAGGAGCGCTTCCAGATGGGTCACCCGGAGGTCTACTACCGGAACTGCCGGGTGCCCGCGACGCACTTGCTCGGTAAGCGTGGGCAGGGCTTCGAGCTGGCCCAGATGCGGCTCGGGCCGGGCCGCATCCACCACTGCATGCGCTGGCTGGGCCAGGCCCGGCGCGCCTTCGACGACCTCTGCGAGCGCGCCCTGCAGCGCGAGGTCGGGGGCGAGCCGCTGGCCGCCAAGCAGACCGTCCAGAACTGGATCGCGGACTCCGCCGCGGAGATGGCCGCGGCCCGGCTGCTCACGCTGTACGCGGCCTGGAAGATCGACCAGGCCGGGCCTCGCGGAGCCCGGGTGGAGATCTCGATGATCAAGTACCACGGTGCGCAGGTGCTCTTCAACGTGATCGACCGCGCCATCCAGGCCCACGGCGGCCTGGGCTACAGCGGGGACATGCCGCTGGAAGCCATGTACCGGGTCGCGCGCTGCGCGCGCATCGTCGACGGCGCCGACGAGGTGCACCGGGCCACGGTGGCCCGCCTCCTGCTGCGCGACTACACGGCGCCGGACGGCATCTGGCCGCGCGACCACGTGCCCACCCGGCGCGCGGCCGCGGCCAAGCAGTTCGCGGAGTACCTGGAGACCGCGACCGTAAATGCCTGACGCCGCCGTCCTGGAGTCAGCGTGGCCGGGCGCGCGCATCCAGGAGATGGTGGCCATCCCCGAGAGCCACTCGGGCTTCACGTACATGGTGACGGCGCTCGTCGAGGGCACCTTGGTGGAGGGGGTGCTGCGGGTGCCGCCCCCGGGCGCGCGGCCGGTGGGGCCGGCGGACGTGGTGCGCCAGGGCCGCATCATGGCGGCGCTGAGCGAGGCCGGCGTGCCGGTGCCGCGAGTGCTGGCGATGGGCGAGGAGCCGCCGTTCCTGGTGATGGAACGTGTGGCCGGTGTCCGGGTCGAGGAGGCGCTGGCGGCGGCTTCGGCGCGCGCGCTGATCAGTGCGGCATTCGCCGCCGCGCGGCGGCTGCACGAGGTGCCGCTGGCGCGAACCGGGATCGGCGAGGAGCCCGTGATGGCTCCCGGCGAAGAGGTTCGGCGCTGGCAGGCGCTGCGCGTGCGGGCGCCCGAGGAGCTGCTGCGGGGTGCCGAGCGGCTGGAGGAGCGGCTGCTGTCGGCGCTCCCCGCGCTACGGCCCCCGGCCCTCGTGCACGGCGACTTCCACCTCGGCAACCTCCTGTTCCAGGGCAGCCGGGTGGTCGCCATCCTGGACTGGGAGATCGCCGAGATGGGATCGCCGCCGCTGGACGAGGCGGCGCTTTGCCTGCTCGCGATCCGGGCGCCGTTTGGCGAGCCGCAGCCCGGCGCCGAGGCGGCGCTGCCGCTGGAGGAGATGGTTTCGCTGGCGGATGCCGGCCCCGATTTCGACTGGTACCTGGCGGCCACCAGCCACAAGTACGCGGCGATCCTCGGCTACAACCTCGGCCTGCACCGGCGCGGCCGCCGGATCGACCCCGTCTACGAGCAGCTGCTGCGCACGATTCCGGGCCTCGTGGATGCCGGGCTCCAGCTCGTCGGGTAGTTTCGAGTACGCGGTCCTGCCGGGCGCCGGCAGCGCGGGGCTGGTGTGGAAGGAGGTGGCGGCCGCCCTCGGAGCCCGGGTGCTGCCGCTGCCGGACGCCGATTCGGTGCCCGCCATGGCGGAGGCGCTTATGTCTTCGCTCGACCCCGGTACGGTGCTGGTGGGGGCCTCCGCCGGCGCCATGGTCGCTCTGGAGGTGGCGCGGCGGCGGCCTGTGCCCGCGCTGGTGCTGCTGGCGGCCGGCTTCGGGATCGAGGTCGGAGACTCCTTCCTGGCCTGGGTCGAGGCGGCCCCTGCCGACCTCTTTCCGAAGATGGCGCGGGCCTCCATCGCCGACCGGTCCGCTAGCGAGCTGCAGTCCGTCGCGGTGGCCGACTTCGAGGCGCGCGGTCCGCGCCTGGTGGCGCGCCACCTGCGGGCGCTGCGCGAGTACCGGCCCGAGCCGCTGGCCGACCCGCCGCCGACGGCGGTGATCTGGGGGACGCTGGACCACAGCGTGCCGCTGGCCGATCACGCGGAGCTGGCGGCGCGCTGCCGCGGGATCGTCATCCCGGTCCCAGATGCCGGACACATGCCTTTCTTGGAGCGGCCGCAGGAGACCGTGCGCTGGATCCGGGAGTTCGTCGAGTGGCGCCTGCGGTGAGCGTCGTCGAGTACGCGAAGGAGGGGCCGGTCGCCACCCTGTGGTTGAACCGGCCGGACGCGCGCAACGCCTACGACCTGCCCATGCTGCGGGCGCTGGGGCGCGCGCTGTCCGCCGCCGAGCGCGACGCCGAGGTGCGCGCGATCGTGGTGCGGGGGCGCGGCGACGCCTTTTGCGTGGGTGCCGACCTGTCGCTGCTGGAGGGCGGTGCTTCCTGGATCGAGCTGTCGCGCTTCGTCGGCCGGGTCTTCGACAGGTTTGCCCAGTCGCGAAAGGTCACCATCGCGGCGGTGCACGGCTATACCGTGGCGGGGGGTTTCGAGCTGATGCTGGCCTGCGACTTCGCGGTGGCGGCGGAGGACGCGCGCATCGGCGACCGCCACCTCCACAACGGGCTGTTCGGGAGCGTGGGGCCGGTGCACCGCCTGCCGCGCATCGTCGGACTGCGCCGCGCCAAGGAGCTGCTGCTGTCGGGCGACCTGCTGAGTGGTCGCGAGGCCCTGGAGTGGAACCTCGTCAACGCCGCCTGCGCTCCCGGTGAGCTGGACGCAGCCGTGGCGCGCTTTGCCGCGCGCTTCACCGACAAGAGCCCGGCCGTGACCTGGCTGACGAAGCTGGTGGCCAACCAGGGGCTGGAGGCCTCGTCGGAAACTTTGCGGGTGCTGGAGCAGGTGAGCGCCGGCGTGGTCGAGTCCCTGCCCGCACTGCCGGCGGAGATACCGGACGACGACGAGTAGGCGTGCGCTGGTCACGGGGGCCGCGGGCGGGATCGGCACGGCCGTGGTGCGCGAGCTCGAGGGCGCGGGCATCGCCTGCTTCGGCGAGCGGGCGGAGCTGACCGATCCGGCCGCGGTGTCGGAACTGGCTGCGTCGGCGCTGGCGGGCGGACCCGTGGACATCCTGGTCTGCTGCGCCGGCTTCGACCGCGTCGAGCCCTTCTTCGACTCCACGCCCGAGACCTGGGACCGACTGCTGGACGTGAACCTGCGCTCGGTGATCCAGCTCAGCCACACACTCCTGCCGGCCATGGCCGAGCGCGGTTGGGGCCGCCTGGTCTGCATCGCCTCCGACGCCGGACGGGTGGGCTCGCCCGGGGAGGCGGTCTACTCTGCCGCCAAGGCCGGCGTCATCGCCCTCTGCAAGACCCTTGGCCAAGAGCTGGCGCGCAGCGGGGTCACCTGCAACGCGGTCAGCCCGGGGCCCACCAACAGCCGGCTCCTGCGCGACTTCCAGGCCGAGTTCCCGGAGAAGGCGGAGCGGCTGCGCCGGCGCATCCCCGCGGGCCGCTTCGGCGAGCCGGAGGATGTCGCCGCGGTGGTGGGCTTCCTGTGTTCAGACAGCGCCGGCTATCTGACCGGCCAGGTGATCAGCGTGAACGGCGGCCTGCACTCGCCTTAGCTTGAGCACGTCCTGGGATCCGACCGCCCCCGGCGTCGTGTCGCTGCCGTCCGGCCGTCTCGTCAGAGGCCGCGGCTTGCGCGAGGCTCTGCCACCCGGACCAGAGCCGACCTTCGCCGTCTATCTGCTCGCGAGACGGCCGCCGGCCGTCCGCTGGGAAAGCCGCTGGTTGCGCTGGCGCGATTTCTGGCTCCCCAGCGACCCGCGGGAGGCCCGGCTCGTCCTCGAGGAGGCCTGGAGACGGGCGACAACCGAACGTGTGGAGATCGCCTGTGCTGGAGGCCGAGGCAGGACGGGCACAGCTTTGGCCTGCCTTGCCGTCATCGATGGGCTTTCGGCCCGCGAGGCCGTCGCCTTCGTCCGCGAGCGCTACAGCAAAGGGGCGATCGAGACGCCCTGGCAGGAGCGGTTTCCTCGCCGCTTCACCGCCTCCCAACCATGAGTCCGACCCTCGGACGTACCTCCATGGCCAGCCGCTCGACGTAGTCCACCTGACTGCCTCGGCCATACTCTCGCCGTGCGCGTGCTCGTCACGATGCAGCCCGCCTTCGGGCACCTCCATCCGCTTGTTCCGTTGTGTCAAGCGCTGATCGGGGCCGGCAACGAGGTGGCCATCGCGGCCGCAGAGTCGTTCCGGCCGCAGGTCGATGCGACGGGGATTGAAGCACTGCCCGCCGGTATCGATTGGCTGGAGTCAGAACTCTCCGCCTTTCCGGATTACGAAGAGCACCGCGCTCGAGGCGAATCCAAGGCCTTTCTGCAATCCGAGATCTTCGGATGGCGTACAGCCCGTGCGATGGCCCGCGACGTCGAGGCAATCGCGCGCGAACGGAAGGTCGATGTCGTGATGCGCGAACCGTGGGAGTTCGGCGGCGCCATCGCCGCCACCACGCTCGGTATCCCCTGCGTCTTACACGGCATCGGTGCCCGCGCCAATGTCGAAGAGATCCTCACCCTCGCCAGCGGCCGCCTGTCACAGCACGCCGAGACGCTCGGCATCGCCGACGACCCGGTGGAATGGCTCGGCGGCGCTCTCTATATCGACCCTTGCCCGCCCGTGGTCCAGTCCTCCAGCGCGTGGTTTCGCCCATCCTCACATCAGCTGGTCCGCCCGCAGCTGTTTGACACCACCGACGGCTCTCCCGACCCGCCAGCGTGGTTGGCGACGCCGCGGGATCGCCCCCGCGTTTATGTCGGGCTGGGGACGGTCATGAACCGTTGGCACGGCCTCCTGCGACGGATCGTCGCCGAAGTGGCTCGCCTCGATCTGGAGGTGGTGGCCACCACCGGTCCCGGCGCCGATCCGGCCGACCTCGGCGATCAACCAGCGAACGTCCACGTAGAGCGTTACATCCCCCTCACAACCCTGTTGCCGCATTGCGACGCGGTCGTATGCCATGCCGGATGGGGAACGACGATCGCCGCCCTCGCCCATGGATTGCCGATCGTCGCCGTCCCTCTTGGTGCCGACGGGCCTCGCACCGCGGCTCGGTGCGAGGAGGCTGGCATCGGTCGTGCGGTCCAGGTGGACGACGTCGGGACCGGCCGCCTTGCCGATGCGATCGCCGACGTAGTGGCGAATCCGCGCTTCAAGAGCGCCGCCGAAGCGGCGCGCCGGCAGATCGAGCAGATGCCGCCACCGGCCGCTGCTGTCAAAACGATCGAGTCGCTCACCCGGTAAGAGAGGGCGTACGACGCGGCCGCTCTCCACCGGGGCATCGCCGAGAGCATGCGCGCCGGCGGCCCCGCTTCTACGCCGGGGACGACTTAGTCGGGCGCTGGGCCCCCTGCAGCGTCTGGCCGTCGTCCAGCATGAAGACCGCAAAGCGCCGCCGAACCCGAAGCAGCTCCGCCCGCTGGCGGGGGCTGGTTGCCGGATCGCAGATCAGCTCGTCGATCAAGAATGAGATCTGGCTCAAGAGGGTTGTCTTGACTGACGTGACCATACCCACCGCTCTCCAGGTGGCGAGGCTGCCACGCCGGCCGCTGCGCGCCAATGAGATTTTCGGCACTGCCATGTACCTTTGTCCCGTTCCTGGCGGCGGATTGCCCATCCCGCACCTGATCCCGGCGGATTCCCGCTTCCTGGCTCTTTACGAGGAGACTCTCGGCCGATGATCACGGTTGGCATCGTCGACGACCACGAAGTCTTTCGAATGGGGGTTCGCACGGGCCTGCTTGACGCCCGCGGAATCGAGGTGGCCTGGGAATGCAGCACGGGCGAGGAAGCACTCGAGCACATGGCGGAAGGGGCGGCCGACGTCGTCGTTCTCGACTTCAATCTGGGACCGCGCTCGACGCTGAGCGGCATCGACACCTGCAGAGCCCTGACGGTGCGCTGGCCGTCCACGGCCGTGCTCATCGTGACGGCACTGGGCCAGGTGGCGGGTCTGGCTGAAGCCGCCGGGGCGGCGGGCGTCATCGAGAAGGACCGGCCGTTCGCGCAGCTGGTGAGCGCCGTTCGGTCGCTGGCCAGCGGCGTCCAGGCGAGCCCCCGTCGCGGAAAGCGGTCGCCGCGGAGTATCGCGCTGTCCGAGCGCGAGGACGAAATCCTCGCCTTGACCGCGCGGGGCGCGACCTCCGCGATGGTCGCCAGGAAGCTGGGGATCGCCCCCAAGACCGTCGACAACCACGTTCAAAACATCCTGAGGAAGCTCAACGCCCGCAACCGTGTGCAGGCCGCCGCGATCTTCTCCAGCCGCATGACCGCCGAGGATCGTGATAGCGGGACAGCCAGCAATAAGCCACAGCCTCGCTGAAGTCTCATCCCATGCGGCGTGTATCAAAGGCGCCGCCCGACACACCGCCAGAAGAGTGAGCGTTCGCTTTCGCCCTTCCGTCCAGGCTCACTAGGACAAGATGCTCACCGTCGTTTCCTGGGCAGAAATGCCCATTGACTTGGAATTTCGGCAGGCATTACCGTTCCGACCCACGGTCCCGGGACGTTGCCCGTAGGTCAGCTATCCAGGGACTTGGGGTTTTCGGCTCAGGGGTGTCGAGGGAGAGAGAGAGAAGGCAGGGGCAACCTTGCCCATTGGGAGGGGACTGGCCGAGTGGCTCAGATGTTGTCATTGGGTGCCGGTGCGGCGGATGCCGTCCGGCGGGATCTCGCACGGGAGCTGCACGACTCGGTCGCACAGACCCTCTCGGCGATGTTGGTGGCCATGGAGAACTTCAAGGCCGCGCAATACGGCCGTCAGGGGGTCATCCAGGAGATCGTCGCCTATCAGGAAGACACGCGCGACGTTCTGAACAATCTGCGCGCGATTCTCTTCGGGCTTCGTGGCTACGAGGGCACGACCGAAGAGTTCGTACCCAGGCTTCAGAGCCGGCTCACCGACTTCGATCGCAGCGCCGGCGTGAGGACCAGCATGAGCGTTTCGCCCGACTGGCCGCAGCGGCTTTCCACCTACGCCGCCAGTCAGCTGACGGGCATCGTGGACGAAGCGCTGCATAACGTGCGCCGCCACAGCGGAGCGACCGAGGCGGTGGTCCGGCTCGGGCGCGACCGCTCGGCGCGCGCGGTCGTCTCGATCAGGGACAACGGGACCGGGATTTCCCCGGGGCGTGAGGGAGCGGGCCTGGGCATCACCGGAATGAACGAGCGTGCGCTGCTCCTGGGCGGCGAGCTGGCCATCGTCCCGGTGTCACCGAAGGGCACGCTGGTCAGAGCGTCATTTGTAGAAGGGAGATTGATGTGACTGCTGCAGTGACGACCGTCCGGCTGCTCGTCGTCGACGACCAGGCTCTGTTTCGAACCGGGCTGGCGCGCCTCTTGAACGAGGACCCGCGCGTGGAGGTGGTGGGCGAGGCCACCGATGGGGCGCAGGCCCTGAAGCTGGCCGCCGCGCTGCGGCCTGACGTGATCCTCATGGACATCAAGATGCCTCAGCTCGACGGCATCGAGGCCACTCGCCAGCTGGCGACGGCCCACCCGGGCATCCGTGTGCTGATCCTGACCACCTTCGATGCCGACAGCTACGTGATCCAGGCCTTGAAGGCGGGCGCGGCCGGTTACGTGCTCAAAGACTCGCAGCCGGAGGCGATCGTCTCCAGCATCCTGGCCGTGCACTCGGGCGAGCGCGTGATGGCAGGCGCCGTCGCCAACCGCGTCGTCGACATGCTGACGGGCACCACGACGCCGAAGGAGTTCTACGACGGGCTCACCGCGCGCGAGGTCGAGATACTGAAGATGCTGGCCTCGGGTATGGCCAACAAGCAGATCGCGTACCGGCTCAAGATCAGCGAGAAGACGGTTCGCAACCATGTGAGCAACATGTACGAGAAGCTCGAGATCTACGATCGCGCGCAGGCGGTCCTGTACGCCGTCAGGAAGGGCTTGGTCGAGGTCTGACGACCGGCTCGCCGTAAAAGCCTAAGCCCGCCACCTGCGGGCGCGCCGATGTCCCGGTTCTCGGGACGACTATCCCATTACCCGCGGCGGAGATCGTCCCTACAGTGGCGGCCCATGGTGATCGTCCCCGATCCCGGCACCGCCGTGCGGGCCGGCGCTCGAGCCCTCGACCCGATCGGCCCCAGGGTCCTCGTGGTCGACCGGCAGCCCCTTTTCCTGGCCGGGTTCAAAGGCATTCTCGAGAAGGCTCCTATCTGGGCCCGCGTCGAGACCTGCGCCAGCTCGGAAAACGCTTTGACACGGCTCACCGCTTGTGAGTTCGACATCGTGTTCTGCGATGTACGAGCTCAACCGCGGCCCTGGACGGAGCTCCGGAGGTTCATCGGCGAATCTGGATCTCTGGCCCAATTCGTTCTGCTGGCCGACAGCGACGATGAGGGGCTGCTGCTGGCCGCGCTCCCCCAAGGAGTAGCCGGCCTGTTCACCAAGGACACGCGCGTCGACGAGCTGATCGCGGGCGTCAACGCCGTCCTCGACGGCCACCGCGCGCTGAGCGCCCACCTCATGCACAGCCTCGTCGAGCGCCTGGAGGGCGCCGGCGTGCCGGACCTGCCGGCACCCTCTTCGATCCTCTCGGTGACCGAGCTGGAGATCCTCAAGCTGCTCGCCCAGGCGCGCTCGGTGGCCGACATCGCGAAGGAGCGGTCGGTCAGTGCGAAGACTGTCCGCAATCACATCGCCAGCATCTATCGGAAGCTGCACCTCCGGACGCGTACCGAAGCCATGCTGTGGGCGGTGCGATCCGGGCTCAGCGGCTAGGAGCGAGCGGGACCGGGCGGTCCCAAAACCGGGACAAGTGACTCCCCCGGGGAGGCAATTCCCATTACGCACTAAAGTCGGCGCCGCGATCATCCCGCTGTGGCTGAAAGCGCCCTGCGGGCGGTTCCGCCGATCGACACCGGTTCGGTGGAGATGGTGGACCTGACTCGTTGGCCGAGTGACAGCGACGCCCTGGGGCACGTGGCCGAGACGTACGCCTCAGAGCGTTGCGTCCTGCCTATCCGTATCGACCACGACGGCGCTCTCGTGGTGGCGTTTGCGGACCGGGTGGACGAGGCGCTGGTCGCCGAGCTCCAGGTCCTGGTGCGGCGGCAGCTCAAAACTGTGGTCGCGCCCCGGAGCGCGGTCCGAGAGGCGATTCGGCAGCGCTACCGGGTGCTGCCGCAGGTCGACGAGTGGGTTCGGGTGTTCAACGAGCAAAGCCCCGTGGCCGGCGTTCGCTCAGACCCCGCGATCCTGGGTTCGGAGAGCTCGCCGATCGTCCAGATCGTCGACCGGCTGATCGCGCAGGGGCTCCGGGACCGCGCCTCCGATGTGCACATAGAGCCGCAGAAGGACGCCCTGCGGATCCGCTTCCGGATCGACGGCCTGCTGATGGACGCCATTCGGCTCCCCCGCGAAATGGGCCCCGCGATCGCCTCCCGGATCAAGGTCATGGCCAACATGGACATCGTCGACCGGCATCGCGCGCAGGACGGCCAGATCCGCATCGACTCCGACAGCCGCAAGGTCGACATCCGGGTATCCACCGCGGAGACGATCTGGGGCGAAAAGCTGGTCCTGCGACTGCTGGACCAAGGCCGGACCATCCTGAGCCTCAACGACCTCGGGCTGGGCGCGCACAACCACCCGGTGATGCAGCGGCTGCTGCAGTCGCCCTACGGGATGATCATCGTCAGCGGCCCGACCGGCAGCGGAAAGACGACGAGCCTCTATGCCTCGATCGCCGAGCTCGATCACGTGACGCAGAACATCACCACGATCGAGGATCCCGTCGAGTACACGTTCGACGACATCAACCAGATCCAGATCCGCAAGGTCGCCAACCTGACTTTCGCCAACGGCCTGCGGGCGATCCTCCGCCAGGACCCGGACGTGATCCTGGTCGGCGAGATCAGAGACCGCGAAACCGCCGAGATCGCGGTGCAGAGCTCCCTCACCGGACACCTTGTCCTGTCCTCGCTCCATGCGACCGACGCTGCCGGGGTGATCCAGCGCTTCATCGAGATGGGGGTGGAGGGATTCCTGATCTCGTCATCCCTGATCGGCGTCGTCGCCCAGCGGCTCGTGCGCAGGATCTGCCCGCAGTGCCAGGACGTCTACAAGCCATCACGGGAGGAGATGCGGCTGTGGACGCAGCACGCGCCCGGGCCCAAGCAGGTCTTCTACCGCGGACTGGGCTGCGAGAGCTGCGCCGGCACCGGGTATCGCGGCCGGGTCGGCGTGTTCGAGGTCTTGACACTGAGCGACGAGATCAAAGCCATGGTCAGCGCGCACGCCTCGGCCAACGCGATTCGCGCGCAGGCGGTTCGCGAGGGCATGATCGGCCTCCGCGCGGACGCCGTGATGAAGGTCGCCACCGACGTCACGACGCTCGCCGAAGTCATGCGCTGCGTGTGGCTCAACTGATGAACCGCTTTCGCTACGTCGCCTACGACCGTGAGGGCCAGCGCATCAGCCAGGTGGTCGCGGCCACGTCGATGGACGACATCAGGAACCACCTCTGGTCGCAGGGCATGCACATCGTGGACATCCGCCGGCCGCTCTTCCAGCTGCCGGCTCTGCACGAGGCGTTCCCAACCTTCATCCGGGTCCGCCGCAGCGAAGTCATTCTGTTCACCAAGCAGCTGGCGACCTTCGTTCGGGTCGGCGTCCCGATGCTCGACGGACTCTCAGTGCTGCAGGCGCAGGCGTCCTCGGGCGGTATGCGAGCGGCGCTGACCGACGTGGTCGCCGATCTTCGCGCCGGGTCACCGCTGTCCGCCGCGTTCGCGCGGCATCCGGCGATCTTCTCGGCGCTCTACATCGACATGGTGCGATCAGCCGAGGTGAGCGGCAATCTCGACGAAGTCCTGCGACAGCTCGCCGTCTACATGTCGCGGGACGAGAGTGCGCTGCGCAAGGTGCGCAACGCCATGATCTACCCGGCCATCGTCATCGGTCTGGCCCTGGCCGTGATCGCCGTGCTGATCGGCTTCGTCCTTCCGGCGTTCGCGCGGCTCTTCGCCGACTACCGCGCGGCGATGCCGCTGCCGACGCAGATCCTCCTCACGACCGGGACCTTCTGTCGCGACCACAGCATCCAGCTCATCGTGATCGTGTTGCTGCTCACGGTGGCGATCGGGCTGTATGCGCGAACCAAGCGCGGGCACGAAACCTGGGATGTCGTGGTGCTGCGCATGCCGCAGCTGGGGACCATCATGCGTTTCGCGATCGTCGAGCGCTACCTGCGCACGCTCGCCACGCTGGCGCGGGCCGGCGTCCCGATCAGCCAGATGATCGACACCGCCAGCCGAGCGCTCGGCAACAGCGTGTTCGAGAAAGGTCTGGCCGACGTCCGGCAGGACATGCTGAGCGGCCTGGGCTTCTCCGGTCCGCTTTCGAAGAGCCGCCTCTTTC
The DNA here is from genome assembly GCA_036378695.1 of Candidatus Dormiibacterota bacterium. Lineage (GTDB taxonomy): Bacteria > Chloroflexota > Dormibacteria > Dormibacterales > Dormibacteraceae > CF-28. Next base: position 31,367 of record DASUVY010000049.1, on the reverse strand, counting down.
CTGCGCTGGTCATTCAGATGATCAAAGTCGGCGAGGAGACCGGCAGCCTCGACACCAACCTCGAGGAGGCGGCCGAGCACTACGCCGAGGAAGTCGACTACCGGCTCAAGCAGATGATCACGCTGCTCGAGCCCGCGCTCGTGATCGTGGTCGGCGTGATGGTCGGATTCATCGCGATCTCGGTGATCGCGCCGATGTATTCGCTGGTCCATGCCATCCATTAGCCGCTTCAACCGTCGGCGCGCGCAGTCCGGCCAGTCGCTGGTCGAGGGCGTGATCGCCTCGGCGCTGATCGCGATCGCTGTCGTGGCCGGCCTGGAAACCCTGGATGCGGCCGTTTCCGGTGCACGTCTCGCTGCCTCGACGGCGTGGAGCCGCTGCATGGCGCGCGGCGAGCTGTCCGCGATCACCGCATCGACCTGGTCGGATGCTTCATACCCGGCGCCCGCCGGCGTCAGCGCCAACGTCGTCTGGACCAGCTCCGACAGTCAGCTGCAGAAGGTGTCGGTCACGGTGATCGACAACAACGCGCAGCGCATCATCACCTCCGCGTACCCGTTCCAGGTCTACAAGTCGCGTGCGCTGGCGGGCAGCAACCCGATCAGCTCCACCGACACCACGGCCATCGTCAACTCGTGCGCGGAGCTCGAAGGCCAGTGAGGCTCACCAAAATCCTCGACCCGCGGTCGCAGCGCGGGATGAGCGTCCTCGAGCTGATGATCGCCATGGCGATCACGTCTTTGGTGCTGTCCGCGCTGGCGGGCGTCATCTTCGGCGCCTATGACCTGACTCGCGAATGGGGTCAGCGCGTCTACGACAGCGGCGTCGAGGACGGGCTGCCTGCGGCTCTCCAGGCCGATGCGCATCGCTACCCGGCGTGCTCAGCGACCAGCGACGCCTACACGCTCCAGCTCTGCCTTCCAGCCACGACCGCCGTCGTCGTCACCTACACCACGACCGCGGGCTGCGACAGCAGCGGGGCGTGCGATCTGGTGCGGACGACCGAGTCCAGTGGGGCTTCTGCCGTCGTCGCCCGCCGGCTCCTGCAGCGGCCCCGGTTCACGGTCACCTGCACGTCGTCCGCCGGCGCCACCACCGGCGTCATCTCGGTGGCCGGGATCGCCTTTCCGCCCAGCCTGGGCGGCGCTCCCTCCGCTGCGTCGCAGTCTCCGCTGGTCGTGTACTTCGCCGCTCCGGCCGGAGGCTGTGGGGGTTGAGGCGCCGTCAGCAGAGCGGCCAGGCACTGGTGGCCGCGCTCATCACGATGCTCCTCCTCTTCGCCCTGGCCGGGGGCCTGGCGATGGCCGCGTCCGCGGCTCTCTCCCAACAGAGGGGCTCCGAACCGCCGTCTCAGCGAGATTTCGATTCCCAGAGTCTGGTGCAGGCGGTGGCCGCCGCCACCACCTCTACGTCTCAGTCCTGCCCTTCGGGAGGCCTTGGCCAGGGTGGCGAGCTGAGCGGCTACGGCTGCTCCAGGCTGCCCCTGATCTCGCCGCTGGCGCGCGGATCCGCAGCCCTCTCCTGGACGGGCTCCTGTGCCGTCGGTGCTCTGAACGCGACCGGCCGCATCACAGCCTGGGTCAACACATTGGGCTCCGGATACCGGCTGTCCGTTGACGGCGACAGCTCGGCCTGTGGCAGCGGCGGCGGCTGCTCATCGGGCGCATCGTCCGGACTGGTCTTCGTGCAGGACTGTGACGTTTCGGGTCTGGGTGGCGGATTCGTCCACCTGGCCGGCAGCCAGGGCCCGATCGCAGTGCGCTATGCCGCCGCGGCGAGCTTTGTGCCCGGACCGATGAGCCCGATGCCGGCGGCGGGCCAGATCACCTCGATCACCGCGGGCCACTTCCACGCCGCCAGGGACGGCATCGACGACCTGGCCGTCGCCATCGCCGTCTCGATCTTGGGCGGCCGCGGAAACGAGGGAGTCGGCGCCCAGGAGATCGATGTCTTCCGCGGTCTCGGCGACGGCAGCTTCCGGGAATGCGCGAGCATCCCGGCCGACAACCCGAGCTCGGTCACCGCGGCCGACTTCAACGGCGACGGGATCGACGACCTGGCGTTCACCAATCCCGACCAGGACGACAACAGCGTCACGGTGCTGCTGGCCACCGGCGACTGCGCCTTCACCATGCCGAACAGCGCGAACACACACGGCGTCGGCCAGAACCCGAGCGCGCTGGTGGCGGCTCGCCTCCGGTCCGGCTCAGGCCCGCCTGACCTCGCGGTCGCCAACCGCCTCGACGGCACGGTGTCGGTGCTCCTCAACCACGGCGACGGAACGTTCGCGACCGCCGCCGCCTACGACGTCGGCGGCCCGTCGGCGATCCCGGTCGCCATCACGGCGGGCCGCTTCCTGACCAGCGCGGCTCCCGATCTAGCGGTGGCCGACTCTGGCCTCAGCTCGGCGGCGGTGCTGCCCAACCAGGGCGCAGGGACGTTCGGGCCGCCGACCCAGGTGGACGTCGGGGCGCCGCCGACATCGGTGGTGGCCGGCACGTTCAACGGTTCCTCGATGAGTGGCATCGCGGTGGGAACGGCAGCCTCCTGGATCGCTGTCCTGGCCGCCGGCAGCGGCGGTGCATTCACGTCGACGCGGACCAGCGTCGGCGGCCCGGTCCTCGCGCTCGCCACCGGGAACCTGGTCGCCCACGGGCTCACGGACGTGGCCGCCCTGATCGGCGGCTCGAACGCCGTCCTCCCACTGCTGTCCAACGGCGACGGCACCTTCCGGCAGGCGGTTGGCGGCGCTCTCCCTGCCGCGACGGGCGCCCTGACCGTGGGGATCGGCAAGTTCGCGGGATCCGCGTCTTACGAGGACATCGTGTCCGGCGGCGACGCGGCGATGAATATCGAAGTCCACAACCGGCAGGCGCTGATCACGATCCTGGCACCCGACGCGAGCGGGGGTGGGACCAAGAGCGAGGCCGACATGATCGTGGGCGGGCCCGGCGGCGCCCGGCTCACGTACGAGGGCGAGCTGTGATCGGCGAGAGCGCGTGCATCTGCCTCGACGTCCAGTTCGGGCGCATCGCGGCGACCGCGGTCGCCGGCCGAAACGTTCGCTCCTGGCTGATCGAGCCCCTTCCAGACGGCTTGCTGCAGCGATTCAAGCCGTCGGATCCGGCCGCGACCGGGCGCGAGCTCAGAGCGATGTTCGATCGCTGGGGCCTGCGTGCCGCCGAGGTACGGCTCGCGCTGCCGGACGGAGCCGTGGTCACGAGAGTGCTCGACCTCCCTCGGATGAAGGATTCGGAGCTGCGGACGGCGATCCGCTACCTGGCCGAGAAGGAGATCCCGATGCCGCTCGCGCAGGCGGCATGGGGTTGGGCCGTGGCCGGGCGGTCGGACAGCGCGATCACCATCATCATGGTCGCCGCCTGGAGCGACGTGGTCGGCGCCTGGCGCGAAGCACTGGCCGAGACCGGGCTGCGGCTGACCGTCGTCGAGCCTCGGGCGATGAGCCTCGCGCGCGCGCTCCAGCTGTCACGGGCGATTGTGCTCGAGACGGTCGATGAGGCGACGCTGATGACGGTCCTCGACCACGGCGGCGCCGCGTACTCGTTCGAGACCCGATGCACGGACGCGGACGACCTGACGAGCCTGATCCAAAGAGGCAGGCGACACCTCGCCGGCGCGACCGGGCCTGGCGCCGAGGCCGATGTCGTCTTTGCGGGAGGCCTCGAGGAGTGGAGCACCGCGTTCCAAAGTGCGGTCCCTGCGCGCGACCTGCTGAACGCCCATGCGCCCGCCCGCCCGCTGGGCATGGCCGCCGCACACCTGCTACCAGCCCTGGGATTGGCGATGAAAGGAGAGATGAAGAGAGCCCCCGAGTCGACCTTTCCGTTGGTGAACCTGGCCGCCGTCGGGTCACAGGGGCGGCGGGCGGGGCGGTGGAGTGCATCGCTCCGCCGGGCCGCCCTGATCGCCGTGGCGGTGCCCGCCTGGGCGGTCACGGGCGTGGGTATTGCGATTCTCGCGGGATGGCACATCGCCCTCCCGTTTGGACCGTGAGGCGGCGGCCATGCAGTGATCACTCGATTCCAGCGCCGACAGCCCAAAGCGCAATTCCAAATCTAGAAGGAGAGAAGAACGAAATGAAACTCAGGAACAGCTACTTCGAATGGGAGACTCGACACCCGCGGATCACGAGCGTGCGCAAGTGCATTCCGAAGAACAACCAGCACGGCTTCACGCTGATCGAGCTGCTCGTCGTCATCTCGATCCTCGGCATCCTGGCCGCGGTCGTCACCATGAGCATGGTCGGTATCACCAAGATCGCGCAGGACAACGCGGGGAAGACCGAAGCCCAGACGGTCCAGGTGGCCTACGACACGATGCTCGCCGACGAGGGCGTGCCCTCGGGCTCGGAGTGCAGCGGCGTCACCGCGGTCAGCGCCGGCCTGGCGACCAGCAATATGAGCCAGTTCGCGAGCACGACGGTTTGGTCGTCGAGCACGGACGCCAACGGGAAGGTCAGCACGGCCGTGCAGCACTTGCCGGTCGCGCTCTTCCCGCACTACCTGCGCCAGCAGACCACCCACGGCACCTACTACTGCGGCGCTAACGGCCAGATCGTGCAGGTCGCCTACAACCCCTAGTCGCGGTTCTCGACTGAATCCGGAGGGGCCGTCGCAAGGCGGCCCCTCTTCTTGTGTGCGCGGCCGAGCGCCACCAGCGCCGTCGCGACCCCCGCCACCAGGGCGACTCCCACCAGGCCGCCGGGCCAGGGGCCAAGCGCCAGCGCGGATACCACCATGCAGGCCCCGCAACCCAACTCGATCAGCGGATAGCGCCGGGGGATCGCGATCCCGCAGGAGAAGCAGCGGCCGCGGCGGACCAGGTAGCCGAGCACCGGGACCAGGTCGAGGACGCCCAGCCCCCGGCCGCAGCCGGCGCATTCAGAGCGGCCCAGAACGACCGAGCGGCCTTGCGGCAGGCGGTCGGCCAGTACGCCGGCGAAGCTGCCCAGCGCGAGTCCTCCGGCTCCCAGCCAGACGTCCGCGAAGGCGGTCAGCGGTGGCACCGGCCAGCCGGGCCCAGCCTGTCCAGGCTAGACCGCGATCTCCTGCGGGTGGAGCGAGCGCGCGCGCGCGTCGGTGGCGCTGACCACTCCGACGCGAGCCAGCTCGCCGAGCGACTGCTCCAGGGTCTGCGACCCTTCCCGCATGCTGGTCTGCATCGCATTGCGGATCTGGTGCGTCTTACCTTCCTTGATCAGCGCGCGAATCGCGCCGGTCGCGATCAGCACCTCGTAGGCCGCAACCCGGCCGCCTCCGACCGCCGGCAGGAGCTGCTGGTAGACAACTCCCGCCAGGCTGGCGGCGAGCTGTGTTCGAGCCTGCTGCTGCTGGCCGGCGGGATAGCTGTCGAGAATGCGGTCGACCGCCTGGGCGGCGTCGTTGGTGTGCAGCGTCGCCATCACCAGGTGGCCGGTCTCCGCGATCGTCAGCGCGGCGGCGATGGTCTCCAGGTCGCGCATCTCGCCGATCAGTACCACGTCGGGGTCCTCGCGGAAGACGGCGCGGAGAGCATCCGCGAAGGAGTCCACGTCCGTCCCCACCTGGCGCTGGTCGACGATCGCGAGCTGGTGGCGATGCACGTACTCGATGGGGTCCTCGATCGTCACCACGTGGCAGGCGCGCGTGCGGTTGATGTGGTCCACGGCGGCGGCCAGCGTCGTCGACTTGCCCGAGCCGGTGGGCCCGGTCACCAGGAGAAGGCCGTGCGGCCGATCGATCAGCCGGACGACCGACTCCGGAGTCCCCACCTGTGCGAAGGAGGGAATCGCGAGCGGAAGCAGGCGGAACGCCGCGGCCAGCGAACCGCGTTGGAAGAACGCGTTGGCGCGGATCCTGACCTGGTCGCCCCAGGTGAAGGCGAAGTCGAGGTGGCGCTTGCGGAACAGCTCGTCGAGCTGCTCCGCGTTCAGGACCTCGCGCAGCATGGCCTCGGCCGACTTCGGGGTGACGGCCTCGGCATGCTCGGAGATCGCCACCAGCCGGCCGTCCTTGCGGATGCGCGGCTCGCTGCCGGCGCTGATCAGCAGGTCGGAGCCGGCCGAGTCCAGGAGCTGGTCGAGGGCGTTGCTGAGTCTCAGGATGTGCGCATTCCAACCCGCGAGCGCACGCAGCGGAATCGGCAAGCGAGGCGCGGTTGTATGGATGTCCCGGGAGCGGTGTGGGCGCATGTCCCGATCGGTTCGCGGAGAACCGCGCCCTCCCTGCCGATGCCGGCCCCGGATCGTCGCCGCCTTCTGATCCGCGGCGCCACCGGGCCAGCGTGGCATGGCGGATGGAGTGCCCATCCGGCCGGGACGAGTGGCCCATGGCAATCCGGCTCGATCGTGCCTAGGCTGCCCGGGTGCAGTGCATGCAATACCGCGCTGGAACCGGCACGCCGACGTGATGGGCGCGCGCTATCTCGACATCCTGTTCCGGCACTGGGCCCGCTTCGTCGCCCTCTTGGTCGGCCTGCCGCTGGCGGCGGCCTCGGCCAGCATCCTGGTGTTCCCCTCTTACCAGGCGAGCGCCCGGATCTGGGTTGACACGCCCTCTTACTTCGGAAGCGTGAGCTCGGCGCAGGGCTGGAACCAGTACCTGACGCCGTCTCAGAACGAGGCCGACTCTCTCACGCAGATGGTCGCGACCGACGCCTTCGTGAGCACCGTCGGCCAGCAGCTCGTCGCGGAGGGCACGATCAGCGAGGCTGACCGTTCCTCTGTGGAGCAGCAGATGCGCAGCAACTTCCTGGTCACCTCGGCCGGCTCTCACCTGGTCGACGTGCAGGTGACGTGCACAAAGCGCAGCGTCTGCCTGGCGATCCTCAGGGACACGATCACGACGCACGAGGATTGGCTCAAGCGCACTGAGCAGACGCAGGCCAAGGTCGCGATCGATTTCTACAACGGCCAGGTCAAGCAGGCCGCAGACAAGGTGACCGCCGCCGAGGATGCGCTCAACACCTACCTGGCCCAGCACCCCGGTGAGCGCTCGGGCGCCGGAGACCCCGGCTCGGTCGCCAACCCGCGCCTGGCGGACCTGATCCAGCAGGTGCAGGACGCGCAGACCGCGCAGAAGGACCTCGCGGACAAGCTGGCCGGCATCCAGCTTTCGAGCGCCGCCGTCGACCAGATCGACCAGACCACGATCCGCGTGATCGACGCCCCACACCTGGTTGGGGGCAACCTGCTGCCGTCAGGAAGTCGCAAGTCGGCCGCCATCGTCGCCGCCCTCGGCATCGTCCCCGGCATCGTGTACCTGGTCGCCCTGGCCTGGCTGGACAGGACGATCCGCGGACCGAAGGAGATCCAGGCGGCGCTTGGACTCAACGTGGTCGCGACCATCCCCGACCTGGGCCGGGCGCGCGTCTGATGAGCACCCCCAGGCCCGCGCCTGACGTCGCCGAGTCCGTTGCCCTGGCCATCAACGGGCAGCCCGCCCTGGCCGGCTTCGCCAGCCCCGGCGAGCGCGCGCAGCCGCTCAACCTTCCGCCCTGGTTCATCGACCGCTGCCGGCAGGCCTACCTCTCGCTTCCCGTGATCACCGGCGGCGAGTACGCGAACCGATTGATCGGCGTGAGCAGCGCCTCACACCACGAGGGCAAGACCTCGATCGCAGCCGGCATCGCGACCGCGATCGCCGTCGACACCGGCGAGCGGACGCTGCTCATGGAATGCGACTTCTCCAGCCGCCGCGGCATCGGCGAGATCTTCCGCCTCCGCGCCGGCACCGGACTTGCCGAGTGGATGAGCGGCGACGCCGACCTCCGCCTGGTCCGGGCCAGCCCCTTCGACAACGCCTTCCTGCTGCCCGCCGGCGGCGTCGGCATGGATGCCGCCCGCCTCATGTACCGCCTCGGCGACCACGACGTGATCGGCCAGCTGCGCTCCTCCTTCCGCAACATCGTCATCGACCTGCCTCCGATGAACGACATCGCCTACAGCTCGCTGGCGGGCCGGTTGGCCGACCACGTCCTGCTCGTGGTCCAGTACGGACGGACCACAGTCGAGGATCTCGAGAAGGCGATGTTCCTGCTCGGGCGCGACCGCGTCGGCGGCGTCATCCTGAACCGCTTCGAGCCCAGCATCCCAAGGGCCCTGCGCCGCCTTCTCTGACGTGCAGACGCCTCGGCTCAGCGTCGTCATCGCGACCGGCGGCGGGATCGACTTCCTGGAGCGGGCGCTGCGAGCCCTGGAGCGGCAAACCGGAGCCGGCGCGAGGGACTTCGAGGTGGTCGTCGTGGCCGACGGGGCTTCCGACGTGACGCAGCACGCCGTCGCCGAGCTGAGGACCCCGTTACAGGTGAGCGTCGCGGTCAGGCCACGGTCGGGGCTGGCCTCGGCGCGGAACGCGGGCTGGGCCCGGGCGCAGGCGCCGATCGTCTTGTTTCTGGGCCAACGCGTCATAGCGGGCCCGGAGCTGGTGGCGGGCCATCTCGGCGCACACGCCCAGTCGCCGCGGCCGCGGGTCGTGCTCGGCCGGGTCACGCTGGACCACGGTCGCCGGCTCTGGCCCTGGGAGGCCTATGACGATTGGGCCCTCGCGCGTAAGTACGCGGGCCTGTACGTGCGGGAGACACCGTCCGGCATCCACCACGGTGACAACTTCTCCATCCCGCTGTCGCTCCTGAGGGAGGTCGGAGGCTACCGCGCCGGGCTGGTCGTCGACAGCGACATGGACCTCGGCCACCGGCTGCATGGGATGGGAATCGAGTTCACGTACGAGGCCCGCGCCGTGGCCTGCCAGCAAGAACCCGTAGGTGTCGAGGACTGGCTGCAGCGCCAGCGCGTGCAGGGCCGGATGGAGGTGGCGCTGTTCCGAGATGGCGGCTACGCCGGCGGCATCGATTCGCTGGTGGCGTGCTACCACGACCGTCACCCGTTGAACAGGCTGGCGGTCCGCCTGGCGCTGGCCGACCGCGCCCGGGAGGACGCCCTCACGTCGGCCTCGGTGTGGTTCGCAGGTCTGGCCGCGGCCGCGGGCGCCGGCCGCCTCAGCCGGCTCGCCATGAGCTGCGCGGCGAACATCGCCTATTGGGGCGGCGTGCGCGACGGATTGCGCGGCCGGCAGGCGTTCACCGCCGCCGTCCGGCGCACCCGAGCGCACCGCCAGAGGCCGTACGTGCCCGTGCACGCGTCAAGGCGCGGCTGACGTGCAGGTTGCGGCCGTGATCGCGGTGCTGGTCGGGCTGGGGATGGCTGGACTGCGGCCGCGCAACAGCGCCCTGCCACTGCTGATCGTGGTGGGTGCCGTCTCCGCCTACCTGCTGTTCGGCCAGTGATCGCAGCGCGCCCGGCACCGCTCTCCGGAGCCCGCGCGAGCGCGCGCGCCGCCTGGCTGGACGGACCCCTGGGCGTGGGCCTGGCGATGGCGCTTCCCGTCATCGCCGTCCAGTTCGTGAACCCACCTTCTTTGGGCGTGCTGGTCCTGCTGGTGGCGGCTATTCCCTGGCTCGCCAAGGCCCCGCATCGCGGCCTTTACATCGTGCTGGCGGCCGCCACGGGCCTGGAGATCTTCGGCCTCGCCTTCCCAGACTCCCTGACCGACCGCACGGGCATCTTCCTCAACCTCAGCGCCAGCCCGTTCTTCAAGGGGCTCGCGATCACGCCCATGGAGCTGCTGCTGCTAACGCTGGGCGCGCTCTGGGTCATCCACTCGGCGGGGGCGCGTATCAACGCCTGGCGCGGCGGTCCGCTGACCGCCGCCTACGTGGCGTTGACGCTCTGCGTCATCGTGGCCGAGATCCGCGGGCTGATGGCGGGGGGCGACTTCAACATCTCGCTCTGGGAGGCGCGACCCCAGGTGTACGGCTTCGTCGCCTTTGTGCTGGCGACCTCGATGGTGCGCGACCGCTCGATACTCGCTCGCCTGGCGATGGTGCTGCTGGTCGCCGCCGTGTTGAAAGCGGGCGTCGCCGACTGGCGCTACTTCGTCACGCTGCACGGCGACCTGGGCGGCCGGGAGTCGGTGCTGAGCCACGAGGACTCCTTCTTCTTGGTCCTCTACCTGACCGCCACCCTGGCGTCCGCGATCTGGTATCGCGCATCTCACTTCCGCCTGCTGCTGCTGGGCGCGGCGCCGGTCACCGCCGCCCTGCTCGTCAATGAGCGGCGGGCGGGGATCGCGGCCCTGGCGGTCGCGATCGGCGTGCTGGCCGTCCTCGCCATCCGCTACGAACGCGAGCAGCGCGGCCGCCTGCTCGCCATCGCCGGCGGCCTCGGCGTGGCGGGCACGGCCTACGTGGTCCTGCTCTGGAACCACACCAACGGCGCCACGGGACAGCTGGTGCGCGCGGTGCGATCCGTCATCGACCCCGCCAGCACGCGCGACAGCCTCTCCGACCTCTATCGGGTGGCGGAGAACGCGAACCTCCGCGCTACGCTCGAATCGAGCCCGGTTCTCGGCATCGGCTTCGGCCTCCCCTTCCACACGCCTTTCCCGATGGCCGACATCTCGAAGTACTACTCGCTCTGGAACTACATCCCCCACGACACGATCATGTGGGTCGGCGTTCGCATGGGGATCGTCGGATACCTCGTCTTCTGGTGCCTTGTCGGCCTCGCCATCCTGCAGGCGATCCACCTGCTCGGCACCAGCACCGACCCACTGCTGCGCGCCTTTGCCGGCTTCGCAGCCGCAGCCATCGCGGCGGAACTGATCGTCGGCTACACCGATCTGCAGCTCGAGAACTACCGCAACATGCTGTTCCTGGGCGGGCTCTTCGGCGTTCTCAACTGCGCGGCGCAGCTGCGTGGAATTATGGCGTCCCGACCGGCGATGGGCGTTGGTCCCGGGCGCCGTGATGCGCGCGGACCCGGGTAGGTATTTCCCCATTTACCAGTCCCGGTAAGGCGGCTAGCGTCCGCGCGTGAATCGCACGCGTGCCCTGGGGGCGCTGCTGGTGGCGGTGGTGGCGGTCAGCGGCCTCGCAGTGGCGGCCAGCCACCCAGGTCTGCTCAAGCGCATTCGCGCTCACCTGGCCGCCGCCGGCCAGCCGACCGCAGCTCCGGCGTCGGTCTCCTTCGGCGACCTGACGGACGTGGTGGTGACGGTCGACGGCGGGGCGCCCGGCACGCCCATCAGTCCTCTTATCTACGGGGTGGCGGGGGCCTCGGCCGCCGAGCTGGAAGCGCTCGGCGCCGCCTCGAACCGTTGGGGGGGCAACCCGGCCAGCACCTACAACTGGGTCAACGGACACGCCTGGAACGCCGCACGCGACTGGGAGTTCCGCAACGCCAACTACGGTCCGCCCTCAGGGTCGGCGGCCGACGCCTTCGTCACCTCGACGCTGGGGGCGGCCGCGACGCCGGTGCTCACCATCCCCACCATCGGGTACGTCGCCCGCAACGACGACAACGACACCCGCTCGCTCGGGGTACCTGCTCAAGGTGGCCCCGCCCTCGCCCCCGGCAGCCAGGCCATCAAGGGGTACGACCCCTCCGGCAACCAGCTGCGCATCGCGGTGCCCTCGCTCCCGCGCAAGCCGGGCCCCTTCGTCGACGAGCCCCCCGCCAACAGCTCGCCGGTCTACCAGGACGAGTGGGTGCACCACCTGGTGAGCCGCTACGGGCCCAACGCCGTGCGCTTCTTCGAGATGGACAACGAGCCCGATCTGTGGCCGTACACGCATACCGACATCCACCCCGTCGAGCCCACGTATGCCGACCTGCTGGCGAACTTCGAGACGTACGCGGCCGCGGTCAAGGTGGCCGACCCGTCGGCCCAGGTGATGGGACCGGTGCTCTCGGGCTGGACCGGTTACATGTACTCGCCGGCCGACGCGGGCACCGACACCTATGCCACCCACGCCGATCGCACCGCCCACGGCGGCGAGGCCTTCCTGCCCTGGTGGCTCGCCCAGGTCGCCGCGCACGATCGCGCGACCGGCGTGCGGTCTCTCGACTACCTCGACGTCCACTACTACCCGCAAGGGCAGGGCGTGTACTCGCCGGCGGCCGACCAGGCCACGCGCGAGCTGCGGATCCGATCGACTCGCAGCCTGTGGGATCCGACTTACAAGGACGAGTCCTGGATCGACGATTCCGTCGACCTCATCCCGCGCCTGAAAGGCTGGATCAACGCCAACTACCCGGGCACCAAGCTGGCCATCAGCGAGTACCACTGGGGCGGCGAGAAGGACGCCAGCGGGGCCGTCGCCGAGGCGATCGTGCTGGGGACCTTCGGCCGTTACGGCGTCGACATGGCCAGCTTCTGGACGGTGCCCCCGGTCATGAGCCCCACCGGCGCCGCGTTCCGGCTGTATCGCAACTACGACGGACGGGGGGCCGCCTTCGGTGACCTGTCGCTGCCCGTCCGCGTCAACCAGGCCGGCGTGTCGGCCTTCGCCGCACGCCACTCGCAGGGGGGCGAGGCCGACGTGGTCATCGTCAACCAGTCCGTCGACCAAAGCGCGAGCGTGAGAGTTGCGCTCGCCGGTTCCACGGCCGGACACGCCGACGAGTACTCGGTCACCGGCGGGTCCGCCGAGATCGTGCATACGTCGATCTCGCTGGCCTCCGCGGTCCAGCTGGCGCCGATGTCGATCGCCCTGCTGAGGGTCGCGGCGTGAGCGGGCGCCTCCTGTTCGTGGTCGAGCAGACGCTCGGCCATCGCGCGCACACGCTGAACCTGGAGCGGGCGATCTCCGAATCGGGCGTTCGAGCCGAGCTCATCCGCCTTCCGTTCGAGGCCGCGCCGGGGCTGCGCCGCTGGCCCGGGCTGCGGTCGTGGTCCGTGCGCGCCAGCTGGACCGCCCGGCTCGAAATCTCGAAGCGACTGCGTAGGGGCGACCTCGCGGGACTCTTCATCCACACGCAGGTGGCGAGCCTTTTCGCCGTCGACCTGATGCGGCGCGTGCCCACCGTCGTGTCACTGGACGCCACGCCCGTCAACTTCGACGCCGAGGGCGAGCATTACGGTCATCGCCGGCAGCCGGCGCCCCTGGAGCTGGGCAAGCGCTGGCTCAACCGGCGCGCGCTGCACGCCGCTTCGGCCGTGGTCGCGTGGTCACGCTGGACGGCCGATTCCCTGGCCGCCGACTACGGCGTCGATCGCGCGCGCATCCACGTGATCCATCCCGGCGTCGATCTCCAGCTCTTCGATGCCGCCAACCGGCAGCGCGACGGCGCCGTCCGCATCCTGTTCGTGGGCGGCGACTTCGAGCGCAAGGGCGGACCGGAGCTGCTGGCGGCGACCGAGGGCATGCCGGCGGTCGAGCTCGACCTGGTCACCGCCGGGCCGGTGCCGGCGCGTCCCAACGTGCGCGTGCACCGCCTCGAACCGCAGTCCCCGGCCCTGCGCGACCTCTTCGCCAGGGCGGACATCTTCGCGCTGCCTTCCCGTTCGGACTGCCTGCCGCAAGCGGTGGCCGAGGCGATGGCCTCGGGCCTGCCGGTGATCGCGACCGACGTCGGCGCCATGTCGGAGGTGGTCAGAGGCGGCAGCAACGGCTATCTCGTGCCGCGCGGGTCCGTCGAGGCTTTGGGGGCCGCGATCCGGACCCTGGCCGGCGACCCGGCTCAGCGCCGCCGGATGGGCGAGGCCGCCCGGCGGCTGGCGGTCGACCGGCATGACGCCGCCCGCAACAACCGGCAGGTGATCGAGCTGCTGGCCTCGGTTGCCGGCCTCTCCCCGACGCTGGCCAGGAGCGCCTGATGGCCGCCGCCGTCGACGTCAGCGCGCGGACGGACCACGGTCAGGCGCCGCGGAACGTGCTCACCCTGGCGGGCGGCCAGGCCGCGACCTGGCTGCTGGCGACGGTGTGGATCGTGTTCGTGCCCCGCGCGATCGGGCCGGTCGGCATGGGCGACCTGACCACCGCCTATTCGGTGACCGGCGTCGTCACCGGCATCGTCGGGTTCGGAGTCACGACCTTCCTCGTCAAGGAGATCGCCCGCTCACGCCAGCGCGGCCTGGTGCTGATCCCGGCGGCGCTGGGGCTGCAGCTGGCGGTCGCCGTCCCCGCCGTCCTGATGGTCGCCACCTACTCGCGCCTCGGCCGTTTCGACGGCACGCTGCTCGCGGTCCTCTGGATCTTCAGCGCAACCGCGCTGCTGGAGATGACCGGCGCCCGCCTGGAGGCGGCCTTTCAGGGCATTCAGCGGATGGAATACGTCGCCGCCGGGCGCGTGCTGACGCGCGCCGGCGTCACCGGGCTCGCCATCGCCATCGTCAGCGTCGGCTTGGGCGTCGTCCAGCTGGCGTGGATGTCGCTGCTGGTCACCGCCGCGGTGACCTGCGTGCAGGTGCGCTGGCTGCTCCGGGAGTTCAACCTGGAGTGGCGGGTCGATCTTCGGGAGGTCCGCCGCCTGGCCGTGGCCGCCCTGCCGTACGGGGCAGGCGACATCGTCGCCGTCACCTATCTGTGGGTCGATTCGATGCTGCTCGCGCTCCTGACGCCGACCCGGGTGGTGGGCTGGTATGGCGCGCCGACCCGCCTGTTGGGCGCCTTGCTGTTCGTGCCGGTCATCCTCTCGGCGGCGTGGCTGCCGCGGATGGCCGACAAGTTCACGACCGACCGCGCGCTCTATCGCGTCGGGGCGCGGGCAACGCTGGAGCTCACGCTGGTGGCGGCGATCCCGATCGCGACCGGCACCTTGATCATCGCGCCCGACGTCGTGCGGCTGCTCTACGGCGACCAGTTCGCCCCGGCGGCGCCGGTGCTCGCCATCCTCGCCCTGAGCATCCCCTTCATGTACCTGAACGTGGCCGCCTGGTCCGTCCTGGTCGCCGCCGACCGGCAGCTGACCTGGATCAAGCTCATGGCCGTCGCCACGGTCGTCAACGTCGCACTCAACGTGCTGCTGATCGAGGTCCTGCAGCGGCGCACCGGCAACGGCGGGATCGGCTCCGCCCTGGCCCTGCTCACGACCGAGGTGCTGATGGCGGCCGGCGCGGTCGTGCTGATGCGCGGTCTCCTCACCCGGGGCACCGCGTCGCGGGTGCTGCGGGCGCTCGCCGTCTCGGTCCTGATGGCGGCCCTGGTGCTCGCGGTCCGCCCGCTCGGCTTGGCGGCGGAGCTGCTGTGCGGAGCCGGCCTCTTTCTGGCCGGAGCGCTGCTCCTGCGCGTGTTCACGCCCGCCGAGCTGCGTCAGGCCGCGGGCGCCGCGTTGAAGGCGCGGGGAGCCGCCGCATGACCGCCCCGACCGTGACCGTCGCCATCTCGACGCGCGACCGCGGCGACCTGATCCGGGAGACGGTCGCCTCCGTGCTCGCGCTCGAGGAGCCGGGCATGGAGCTGCTGATCGTCGACCAGAGCCGCGACGACCGAACCTTGGAGGCGGTGGTCGAGGCCGGCGGTGGCGACCCGCGCCTGCGCTACGAGCGCACCTCGGAGGTCGGGCTTTCGCGCGGCCGCAACCACGCATTGCGCAACAGCGCAGCAGACGTCGTGGCTTACACGGACGACGATTGCATCGTCAGCCCCGCCTGGCTGCGGGCGATCTTGCGGGAGTTCGAATCGCCGGGGGTGGCTGCGGTGTACGGCCGCTTGCTGCCCTACGAGGGCACCGACCGGACCGGCATCGAGGTCGGGTTCAAGCCCAGCGAGGCCCGCTGCGAGTACGCGGAGAGGACGCCGGGCTGGTACATCGGGCACGGCGGCAACATGGCCTTCCGGCGCAGCGCGCTGCTCGACGTCGGCGGTTTCGATCCCCTGCTCAGCGCCGGCGCGGCGCTGGCCTCGGGAGAGGACTCCGACATCGCGCACCGGCTGCTGGCGTCGGGTCGCCGGGTCGTCTACTCCGGGGCTGCGCTGGCCTATCACAAGCACTGGAAGGACTGGCCGGCGCAGCGGCGGATGGAGCGGGCGTACGGCATCGGCGCCGGCGCCGAATTCGCGAAGTACCTGCGCTGCGGCGATGGCTACGGGCTCTCCCTGTTCGGCACCTGGATGTGGCAGCTGGGGGTGCGCCGCCTCGGCTCCGGGCTGCTGAAGTGGCGGAGCCGGCGCGTCATGTACCTCGGCTACTGCCAGCTCGTCTACCCCTGGCTCGGCGTGATCAGGTCGCTGCGCTATCGAGTGGAGCCCCGGAGCGTGACCTATGTATCGCCTTGAGCACCGCTGGGTCCCGATCCTGATGTACCACCGGGTCACCGCGGCCCGGCCCCTGGACGACCCGTATCGCAACTGCGTCCCGGTGGCCTCGTTCGAGCGCCACCTGCGCTGGCTTGCGCGCCGCGGCTACCAGACGGTCGAGCTCGACGTGGTCGCGCGCTACGCCTCCGGCGACCCCCATTCGCGCCTGCCGCGCAAGCCCCTGGTCATCACCTTCGACGACGGCTACCGCGACAACCTGGACCTAGCGCTGCCCGTGCTGGAGCGCTTCGGCTACCGGGCCGTGGTGTTCGTGGTCACGTCCACCATCGGCTCGGTCAACAGCTTCGATCCGCCGGGGTCGGAAGGGCCTCTGCCGATGCTGACCGCCGAGGAGATACGCAAGCTGCGGTCGCGCGGGATGGCCATCGGCTCGCACACCCACACGCACCCGCAGAGCCTGGCGGCCCTGGACGAATCCACGCTCGGGGACGAGCTCACCCGCAGCCGCGCGATCCTGGAGGAGCTTCTCCAGGAGCCGGTGCGGAGCCTGGCCTATCCGCACAGCCAGGTCGACGCGCGGGTTGAGTCCGCCGCCGCTGCCGCCGGGTACCAGAGCGCCTGCGCCGGGCGCGGCACCGCCTTCCGTAGCCTTCGGCTGTCCCGGGTGCCCGCCGAGAGCGCAGGCGGCGCCAGGCTGGAGGCGGCGTGCGAGTGGCGCCGGCTCATGTTTCGGGTGCGCAGCCTGAAGCGCCCCGCCGACCTGGCGCCGGCGGTCGCCGCGGGAACTTGATCAGGGCCTACGGCCTGCGCGTGGGCGTCGACCTGCTGAGGACCGGCGCCGTGCGACAAAGCCTTCCTTTCCTGATCCAGCCGGTCAACTACTGGCGGCACCTGGAGTACGGCATCCTCTGTGAGGCCCTGGCGCCGGCCGCCGGCGACGCCATCCTCGACGTCGGCAGCCCCAAGCTGCTCAGCGCCTACCTGGTCGAGCAGGCCGGCGCCACCGTTTGGGCGACCGACATCGAGCCCTACTTCCTGGCGACCTATCGTGCCGTGCGCCGCGTGCGGCGGCTGCCGCCCGGGCGCCTGCGGCTGGCCGTCGCGGACGGCCGCCGGCTGCCGTTCGCGACCGGCGCCTTCGACAAGGCTTACGCGCTCTCCGTGCTCGAGCACATCCCGGGCGAGGGGGACTCCGAGTGCGTGGCCGAGGTCGGGCGCGTGCTCCGGGCCGGCGGGCGCTTCGCGGCCACGGTCCCCTTCTGGCCGACGTCGCGCAGCGAATCGAAGAGCGGCTTCTACTGGTCGCAGTCCTCGGTCGAGTCGCAACCCGGCCAGACGTTCTACCAGCGCCGGTACTCGGAGGCCGACATCCACCGCCGCCTGGTCGAGCCTTCCGGACTGCGCCTGCGCCGGCTGGCCTACGTCGGCGAGCGAGTCCTGGTCCACTCCGAGCACGAGGTCGCCGACTACCTGAATCCCCTGCTGGGACCGGTACAGCCGGAGCTTTCGCGACTTCTGCACACCGCTCCCACGGACGACTGGCGGACTCTCAAGAAGCCGCTGTGCGCGCTGGTGGTCCTCGAGAAGCCGCGCGCCGAGGACGCCACGTGCGACCCCGCGTCCTGATCCTGGTCTCGCAGCGCGTCGATGCCGCGCTGCGCGCCGCTGTCGCCGAGGGCCGCCGCCCCGAGCCTGAGTTCCTGCGGTTGGAGCGGTTGCTCGGGGCGGAGCTCCTCGACTGGAGCCGCGTCAGCTCGTCGGCGGGCCGGCGCGGCGTCCGGCTGTCGATGGCCCACGCGTGGCACGGGCTCCGCCGGGCGCGCCGGTTCGACGCGGTCCTCTCGGACGGCGAGCACGTCGGCATTCCCATGGCGATCGGCCTGCGGGCCACGCGCAGCCAGGCCCGCCACGTGGTGATCGGCCACCGGCTCACGACCCCGGCCAAGCGGCCGTTCCTTCGCGGCCTGCGCGGCGGGCGCGGGATGTCGCGCATCGTGGTCCACAGCGACCGCCAGCTGGAGGCCGCGGTGGGCGAGCTCGGGATCGAGCGCGAGCGGCTGCGGCTGCTGCCCTACTTCGCGGACACCCGCTTCTGGCGCCCGCTGCCGGTGGCCGAGGAGCGCCTGGTGGTGGCGGCCGGCCGCGAACACCGGGACTACGCGACGCTGGTCGAGGCCTGCGCGGGCCTCGAGGCCGGGGTGTTCCTCGCCGTCGGCAGTTTCCATTCGCCGGCGGCGCGCGCGCTGCTGCCGCGCCGGCTGCCGCCCAACGTGGAAGCCGGCTTTGCGGCTTACGAGCAGCTGCGCGACCTCTACGCGCGCGCCGCGGTGGTGGCCGTGCCCGTGCTTCCGACCGACTTCCAGGCCGGCATCACCACCCTGCTGGAGGCCATGGCGATGGGCAAGGCGGTCGTCGTCAGCGGCGCCAACGGCCACGACCGGGTCGTCGATCACGCCCGGTCCGGGCTGGTGGTCCCGCCGGGAGATGCGGGCGCCCTGCGCGAGGCCATCGACTGGCTGCTCGCGCACCCGGCCGAGCGCGCGCGGCTGGGCGCCTCGGCGCGGCAGGCGGTGGAGGAGCGCTACAGCCTCGAGCTTTTCGCCGAACGGCTGGCGGCCGAGCTGGTGCCCGGCGCGCCGGCGGCAGTTCGCTAAGCGGGCTTCCCGGCCCGCTCGCGGGCGCGCCCTGCGAAGAGTGTCAGCTCGGCGCGCTTCATGAGCGTGAAGGCGCTGTCGGCCGGAGTCGCTTCGACAATCCCGAAGCTGAAGCGGGCCCCGGTGTCGGCGGCGAACTCACGTCGCGCCTGCTCGAGCAGGCCGGTCGCGGCCTGGGTTCCGATGCCTGGGAAGAGGCAGACGTACTCATCTCCGCCGTAGCGGAACACCCGATCCCGCGGGCCCAGCACGTGCTTTACCCGGGCCACCATCACCCTGAGCAGGCGGTCGGCGGCCGCGCGTCCCTGCAGCCGATCGACCTGCGTCAGCTGATCCATGTCCAGAAAGGCGACTGTCAATGCTGTCTCGCGACCGATGCGCAGCCGGAGCAGGCGCCAGACCAGGTGCCGGCTGCCGGCGGTCCGGGGCAGCATCCGCTGGAGCCACCTGAGGGCGCCGGCCAGGATGCCGGCGGGACCCTGCTCGGCCGTGATCTGCGACGCGCGCCGGCGTAGGCGGCGCAGCTCTCGACGCGTGCGCGCGCCGATCGAAAGACTGCCGGAGCCGGCGCGGCTCAGGTCCATTCGGCTCCCGCCAGGGCGGCGACCCTGGCCTTGCCAGGTGCGATGCCGAGCCGGAATCGCGCACTCAGCTGCCAGCGGGCACGGCGGACCATCAGCCATGCCTCCTCGGCGACGCAGCGGATCGGCAGTGCGGCAGCCGCCGCCGCGACCACGGGGTCCAGGTCCGAGTCCGGCGCCGAGATCGCGACAGTGAGGTGGGGGACGATCTGGGGAAAGACGCCGCCGTAGGGAGGCGCTTCCGGAAAACGCGCCCAGACGGCCTTGACGAGCTCGACCAGCGGCTCCGCCGGGTCCGGCGCCAGGTAGACGACGCCGGGAAACCCGCAGACGCCGACCAGGTCGAACGTGAGCGGGGTCCGCTCCGCGAAGACTTCCTGGAGGGCGCGCAGCTCCGCCGCCCGAAGCCGGCCGGGCGGTAGGAAGGGGTACACCAGGGTGATGTGCGGCGGCACGCCCGCGGCCGCCGAGGGGTCGTGCCGCGAGCGCAGGTCGCCGACTGCGGAATCCAGCTGCGGCAGCGGGATCAGGAGCACCGATTCGGCCGGCCGCCAGCTGCGCAGCAGGGCGCGCAACGGCCGCCGCAAGTGAAGGACCAAGACCGCCCGATTGTCCATCTCGCCAGCCGTCGAAGGGAAGGTGAAGAGCGGAACCAGGGCTGGGTCAAATGACCCAGCTTCGACTGGGTTGCCCATCGTCAACGCCCACCCTCGCGGCTAGCCTTCGACCGCGTGATCCCTGGTCGTTTGCCGTCGTTGCGACGGGTGCCCCGATGGCACCCGGGCCTGCTCAGGTCGATGGCGCTGCTCTCACTTTTGACCCTGGCCGCGACGGCCTCCATGCTCAGCCCCGAACGCGCCAGCGCCTCCACGGCGACCCAGCTGACGATCGCGGTGATCGGCGATTACGGCTGCCTGGCGACCACCTGCGCGGAGCGCTCGACGCAGCAGGAGGTGGCCGTCGCGAACCTGGTTCATTCCTGGCAGCCGAGCGCGATTCTCACGGTCGGCGACAACAGCTACGAGACCGGGACCGCGGCGGAGGTGGCCGCCGACCAGCAGCCATATGCCACCGACATCACCGCCGGCCGGTTCTTCCCGGTCGCGGGCAACCACGACTGGGGCGACCAGTGCACGGATCCGACCTGGATCCAGGCTTCGACCAGCTACTTCGGCCTGCCGGCCCATTACGTCGCGCACCTCGGTGGTGGACTGGTCGACTTCTTCGCCACGGACATGAACTGCGCCGACAGCGACGGTGATGCGGCTGGATCACCGCAGGCGAGCGGATACAAGAGCGCGGTCGACGCCAGCACTGCGATCTGGAAGCTCACCGGCGGCCATCAGCCCTTCTACAGCTCGGGCCTGGCGGGGACGCAGCAGTACACGCACTGGGCACTCAACCCGCTGATCGATCTCTACCTGTCGGGCCACGACCACGACTTCGAGCACCTGGTCGAGGGTGGCCAGAACTTCATCGTCAACGGCGTGGGCGGCTCCGACCTGCACACCATGGGCAGCCCCATCGCCGGCAGCGTGTGGAACGACACGCAGGACTTCGGCGCCGTCCGCCTCACGATCACCCAGACCTCGCTGCAGGCGGACTTCGTGAACCTCGCGGGGACCGTCCTGCACACCTTCACGCTGGCCAAGGATCCGACCCGCGGGAACATCGCCGGGACGGTCACCGACGCCATCTCGGGCCAGCCCCTGAGCGGCGCGACGGTCCGGGACGGATCGGCGAGCGTGACCACGAGCCCCGACGGCACCTACCTGCTGACCGGAGTGACCGACGGCACCTACACCGTCACCGCGTCGGCGGCGGGACACGACACCGCGACGCAGACGGCGAACGTCAGCGGGTCCACTACCGCCGACCTGAACTTCGCGCTATCGCCCAGCGCGGCGGCGCGGGTCGGTTCCATCACCGGCACCGTCAGCGACTCGGCGACCAACCAGCCGATCGCCGGCGCGACAGTGAGCTATGGGGGAGCCTCCACACAAAGCGCCGCCAACGGCAGCTACACGCTGCCCAACGTCTCGCCGGGGACATACACGGTCAGCGCCTCG
This sequence comes from Candidatus Dormiibacterota bacterium, assembly GCA_036378695.1. GTDB lineage: Bacteria > Chloroflexota > Dormibacteria > Dormibacterales > Dormibacteraceae > CF-28. The sequence goes on along the minus strand of DASUVY010000049.1, from coordinate 10,025 downwards.
GCAAGCCTCCATTCGACCCTCTCCCAGCCGGTTGCGGTGACGACCGGAATCCGGTACGTCCAGGGCGCCGCGCAGAACGCCGGGACCGGCAACGGCTCCGGCGCCACCTCGGTCACCGCTGCGCTGCCGGCGCCGGTGGCGGCGGGTGACCGGATCGTGGTCGGCGTGCGGGTCGACTCCAACCCGAGCGGGGCCGTGGTCGGCAATATGGCCGACTCCGCCGCCGACACCTACACGATGCACGCGAACGCGAGCAACCACGAGCCGGCCGGGTTCCAGTCCCAGGTGAGCGTCTGGTCGGCGGTGGCCTCGGGGTCAGGTCCGCTCCAGGTGACGGCCACCTCCTCCAGCAGCGCGGACATCTCGATCGCGGTCGCGGAGTACGCGGGGCTTTCCACGGCGTCCGGGGCCGCCGCCGTCGACGGGACGGCCGGCGCGGGTGCGGTGTCCACCGCCAACCCGTCGACGACCCCCACAGCTCCCACCGCTGCCACCAACGACCTCTCGGTAGGCGTCTACGGCGACGGCGGCGCCGGGGTGCCGGTGACGGCGGGGACGGGATGGACCGCGCGGCTCAACAACAGCCCCAGCAACACCGGGACCATCGTGCTCGAGGACCAGCAGCCGGAGACGCTCGGTTCGACGCCCAACGCCACATTCACGACGTCGTCGCCGACGAGCTGGGCGACGGTGCTGGTCAATTTCGTCGGCCAGTCTCCACCGCCGACCATCCAGAACTTCCCGCTGCCGCCGGCCTCGGGCGCGATCACCGGCGTGGTCACCGACGTCAGCACAGGTGCGGGCATCGCGGGCGCGACCGTCTCCTATAGCGGGGGCAGCGCCACCACCGATGCCGGCGGCGCCTATGCGCTGGCCAACGTCGTGGAGGGCACGTACACGTTGACCGCCTCGGCGCAGGGATACGGCAGCGTCAACACCTCCGTGAACGTGGCGCCGGCCACCACCACCACGCAGAACTTCGCGCTCAGCCAGGCCCCTGGCAGCATCAGCGGGGTCGTCACGGACAGCCGCTCCGGCCTGGCCGTCGCGGGGGCCACGGTGGCCGTGCCGGGCTCCAGCACGACCACCAGCGCGACCGGCGGCTACACGCTGAGCGCGCTGCCACCGGGCGCCTACACCGTGCGAGCGACCGCGGCCGGCTACTTCGCGCAGTCCGCCGCCGTCGCGGTGCCCGCGGCTGGCAACGTGGTCCAGGACTACCACCTGAGCCCCAGCACCGGCGCCATCGCGGGGACCGTGATCGATTCGGCCACCAAGCAGCCCATAGCGGGCGCCACCGTCTCCTATGCCGGAGGATCGGCCACCACCGACGGCAACGGCGCCTACGCGCTCTACGGTCTCGCGGCCGGAAGCTACACCCTGACCACCTCGGCTCCCAACCACACGACCGCCTCTCAGCAGGTGACGGTCAGCACCGCGCCCAAGTACGTCCAGGGCGCGATCCAGAACGCCGGCAGCGGCAGCGGCTCCGGCGCGACCAGCGCCAGCACGACCCTGGCGGGAACCTCGGCCGCCGGCGACCGCATCGTGGTCGCGGTCAGGGTCGACTCGAGCCCGAACGGCGCCGTGGTGGCGAACGTGACCGACAGCGCGGGCAACGTGTACAGCAGGCATGTCACGGCCCAGAACAGCCGGCCTTCGGGCTACCAGGCGCAGGTGACGATCTGGTCGGCGGTGGTCGCTGCGGGCGCCAAGCTGACGATCACGGCCAGCTCGACGGCGAGCGCCGACATCACCGTCGCCGCGGCCGAGTACGCCGGCCTGGGCGGGAGCGGCGGACCGGCGGCCGTCGACGTCACCGCCGGCGCCGGCAGCGTCGCCACCACCAATCCCGCCACCGGCCCGACGGCAGCGGTGTCGGCGGCCAACGAGCTGGCGGTGGCGGCATATGGCGACGGCGGGGCGGCCGTGGCGATCAGCGCGGGGACGGGCTGGACGATGCGCCTGAACAACAGCCCGAACGGAGCGGGGACGGGCGCCCTGGAGGACCAGCTGCCGGCGTCCGGCGCCCAGGTCAACGCCAGGTTCACGGACTCGTCCCCCACCAGCTGGGCGGCCGCGGTGGCGGTTTTCGTGGCGGGCACTCCGCCCACGCTCACGCAGAACTTCGGCCTGGCGCCCACCACGGGCGCGATCGCCGGGACCGTGACCAACGCGGCCAACGGCCAGCCCGTGGCCGGCGCGACCGTCGCCTACAGCGGCGGCTCGACGACCACGAGCGCCGCGGGTTCCTACCTGCTCGCCAACCTGCCCGCCGGCACCTACACGGTGAGCGTCTCGGCGGCCGGATACGGATCGGCGTCATCGTCGGCGACGGTGGTCAACGGGCAGCAGACGACGCTCAACTTCGGCCTCGCGGCGTCACCGGGGCAGATCTCGGGCACGGTGACCAACGCGACGACCGGGCAGCCCATCGGCGGAGCCACGGTGTCCTACTCGGGCGGCAGCACGACCACCAATGCATCCGGGCAGTACACGCTCGCCAACGTGACGGCGGGAACCGTGGCGGTGACCGCCGGCGCGGCCGGATTCGGGAACCAGAGCGCCAGCGTGTCGGTACCGGCGGGCGGGAGCGCCGGCCAGAGCTTCGCGCTCACCCCGGTGACGCCGACCGGCCGATACGTCCAGGGAGCCACCCAGAACGCCGGCAGCGGCAACGGGTCGGGTGCGACCAGCGTCAGCGCGACCATGGGTGCGGCGGTCGCCGCCGGCGACCGCATCGTGGTTGCGGTTCGGGTCGATTCCAGCCCCAACGCCGCGCTCGTCGGGACGGTGACGGACAGTGCCGGCAACACCTACACCAAGCACGTCACGGCGCAGAACAACCGGCCGGGCGGCTACCAGTCCCAGGTCACCATCTGGTCGGCCGTGGTGAGCGCCGGTGCCGGCACCAAGCTGGCGGTGACGGCGACCGCGACCAGCAGCGCCGACATCTCCATCGCCACGGCCGAGTACGCGGGGCTGAGCTCAGTCAGCGGCGCGGTCGAGGTCGACGTGGTGGCAGGTGCCGGCGGCGTGTCCACCTCCAACCCGGCCTCGGGGCCGACGGCGCCGGTCGCCGCCGCCAACGAGCTGGCGGTCGGCGCCTACGGCGACGGTGGCTCGGGCGCCACCATCGGCGCCGGCTCCGGCTGGACGATGCACGGCAACAACAGCCCCAACGTGATCGGCACCATCGCGCTGGAGGATCAGACCGAAGCCGCCGGCTCTCAGGCCAACGCTCAGTTCACGAACAGCTCGCCCAGCAGCTGGGCGGCGGCGGTGGTGGTGTTCCGCCTCACGTGATGAGCGACAGCTCCCTGGTCCGCAAGCTGCTGCAGTGGGGCCGCGCGCGCTGGCAGTTCCGGCACCGCTCGCGGGTCGGCGCCCGCACGCGCCTGGTCGGCCGCGCCCACGTATTCGTCTGCCGCGATGCGGAGGTGGTGATCGGCGAGCGCGTGCTCATGATGTCGAACTTCGCGCGGTCCGTGTTCGCGATCTTTCCAGGCGCGAAGCTGGAGATCGGCGACCGGACCTACCTCAACTACGGCCTCGACCTGGCCGTCACGAGATTGGTCAGCATCGGAGCCGATTGCCTGATCGGAAATCACGTCACGATCACCGACAACAGCTTCCACGAGCTGACGGAGCGCAGCCGCCGGCCCAGCGGACAGCCCATCCGCATCGAGGACGGCGTCTGGATCGGCAACCGGGCCGTCATCCTCCCTGGCGTTCGCATCGGCGCGGGCGCGGTCGTCGGCGCCGGCTCGGTGGTCACGCGTGACGTCCCGCCGGGCAGCGTCGTGGCGGGCAATCCCGCCCGAGTCATTCGCCAGTCGGTGGCTGGAGAGATCCGCCCGGCCTAGCCGTTTCTGACGCCGCGCGCGCGTGCGCGGGCGTCCTGCCGGGCGTCCTGGGCAAGCTGTCCCGGCCACGTCCGGGTCCGCCCGTGATGTGACTGCCCGGTGGCCGGGACACACGCCCGCAACCGCCGGGGCGGCGACCGCTCGACCTCCGCACTCTCCCATTTATCTCGAAGCGCGCACGCCGGACCATCGCTCGCAGCGATGGCGCTCGAAATCGAACTCGACGGCGATCCCTATCACGACCTGCGGATCGCGTCGGTAGCAGGCCTCTATGTGACGTACTTGAAGCGTCTCGCCGACATCGCCATCAGCACGGTGGCCTTGTTCATCTCGTTCCCGATCTGGCTGGCGGCGATGCTCGCCATCAAGGTCGATTCGCCGGGACCGATCTTCTTCGTCCAGGAGCGCGTCGGCCTGCACGGAAAGCCCTTTCGAATGATCAAGTTCCGAACCATGCGGCAGGACGCCGAGGACCTGCTGCCCCTCCTGCTGGCGGCCAACGAGGCCGAGGGACCGGTTTTCAAGCTCGCCCGCGACCCGCGGGTGACCAGGGTCGGCGACATCCTCCGCCGCAGCAGCCTCGACGAGCTGCCGCAGTTCATCAACGTCCTGCGCGGCGAGATGAGTGTGGTCGGACCGCGGCCTCCCCTCCCGCGCGAAGTGATGCAGTACCGGCCTGCCGACCGGGTGCGGCTGTCGGTCACGCCAGGGATCACCTGCCTCTGGCAGGTCAGCGGCCGCTCGCGGATCGGCTTCGAGGAATGGATGGAGCTCGACCGGCGATACGTCCGCGAGCGCTCTCTCTCGCTCGACCTGCAGATCCTGCTGCGCACCGTCGTGGTCGTCCTGGCCCGCGACGGCGCCTATTAAGGCGGAGGCCTGGGTCTCGGTCCTCTGATGGTGCCGATCCTGACCATGCTCTTCCTGGCCCTCGGTGCGCCCGTGCTCCTGGCGTCCGCGTACCTGGCCCTGGTGGCCGTGGCGGCCCTGCGCAAGGCGCCACCGGGGCGGCCAGCCTCCCCCGCACTGCGCCTCGCCGTGGTGGTGCCGGCCCATGACGAGGAGGCGCTGATCGAAAGTTGCGTCCGCTCGCTCCTCGAGCAGGACTACGCACGCGAGCGGTTCGGCGTCTTCGTGGTCGCCGACAACTGCGGCGACTCCACGGCGGCCCGGGCGGCCGCGGCCGGTGCGCGGGTCATGGTGAGGACCGACCCCGAGCGGCGGGGCAAGGGCCAAGTGCTGCGCTGGGCCTTCGACCAGCTCCTGGCGGGCCAGGACAGGCCGGAGGCGCTGATCGTGGTCGACGCCGATTCGGTGGTGGCGCCCGGCTTTCTGCGCGCGGTCTCCGACGCTCTCGCCTCGGGCGCCGAGGTCGCCCAAGCGGCCTACACAGGCCTGGCCGGCCCCGGCGCGGGCGCCCAGCTGGCGGCGGCGGCCTTCCTCCTCTTCAACGTGGTCCGCCTGGCCGGACGCGCGACGCTCGGCTGGCCCGCCAACCTCGTCGGCAACGGGATGGCCTTCCGGGCCGAGGTCCTCGACCGGGTCCCCTGGTCGGCCTTCACCGCGGTCGAAGACCTCGAATACTCGCTGCGCCTGCGGGTGGCGGGCGTCCGCCCCCGGTATGTCCCGGCCGCCCGGGTGAGCGGCCCCATCCTGGTGGTCGGCGGCGGCCAGGAGGCCGGACAGCGGCGGCGCTGGGAGGGCGGCCGCTTCCACATCGCACGCCGCTGGCTGCCGCGGCTGGCGGCCGAGATCGCGGGCGGCCGGCTCGACCTGCTCGACGCCGGCGCCGACCTCGCGGTCCCGCCGCTGTCGGTGCTGGCGATCGGGTTGATCGGTGGCACCACGGCCGCCGCCCTGGCCGTCGCCGGCGGCGTCGCCGCCCCGCTGAGCCTGGCGCCCTGGGTCGCGAGCTTCGTCCTGCTCGCGGCCTTCGCGCTGGTGGGGCTCCGTGCCGGGGGAGCCCCAAGAGAGGCGTACGTGGCCCTGATCAAGGCGCCCGGCTTCGTGCTCGCCAAGGCCTGGCTTTACGCCGGACTGCTCCTGCACAGGCATGACGCCGCCGCCTGGGAGCGCGCGGTCAGGCCGGGGTCGTCGAGTCCGGACGCGGCGCAGCGCGTCGAGGTGCTGGGAGTGGCGATAGACGCCATCGACACCGAGGAGGCGGTGCGGCGGATCGTCTCCGCGCCGCCCGGCGCCGGCGTGCTGCAGGCCTGCACGGTGAACCTCGACTTCCTGGTCCACGCCCATGCCGAACCCGACGTCGCGCAGATCTTCGCGTCCAGCCAGCTGAACCTGGCCGACGGTGCCCCGGTGCTCTGGATGGCGCGGCTGCTCGGGCGGCCACTGCCCGCGCGGGTGGCCGGCGCCGACCTGGTGCCGAGGCTGGCGGAGGCCTCCGCACGGACCGGCTGCCGGTTGTTCCTGCTGGGGGGCGAAGAAGGCGTCGCCGAGGAGGCGCGCGCGCGCCTGCTCCAGGCCCACCCGGGGGCGCAGATCGTCGGCGTGTACCAGCCCGCGCGGGCCGCCATCGCCGAGATGGACAACGACGAGATCCTGGCGCGAATCGAGCAGGCGGGCGCCGACGTGCTGCTGGTCGCCTTCGGCCACCCCAAGCAGGAGAGGTGGATCGCCATGCACCGCGCCCGCCTCTCCGTGCGCGCCGCGATCGGCGTCGGCTGCTGCTTCGACCTCATCGCCGGCCGGCGCCGGCGGGCGCCGGCCTGGATGCAGGCGGTCGGCCTGGAGTGGTCTTACAGGTTCCTGCAGGAGCCGGGCCGCCTGGGGACCCGGTACCTGAGAGACGGCCTCTGGCTGCTGACCACGGGGTTTCGCACCGCCCTGGCGGCGCGGGCCAGGGTCGCTTGACGGCCATGTCCATGCGCTCCAGCCGCCGGATCCTGCTGATCTCGCCGTCGCTGCCGCATCCGCCGATCTGGGGCTCCGGGATCCGCATCCACCAGTTCGTGAGCCGGCTGGCAGCGCGCCACCACGTCACCCTGCTCGCGCACGCCGGCCCGGACGACACCGACAAGGTCCAGGCGATGCGGGCCGTCTGCCAGGAGGTGCACACGGTCAGCCTGGATCGTCCACTGGGCGTCGCCGACCGCCGGGCGCAGCTCGCCTCGCTGGTGTCGCCGCTGCCCTACCAGGTCCTGCGCCTGCGGTCGGCTCCTATGCAGCAGGCCGTCGACGAACTGCTGGAGGGCTCGCGCTTCGACCTCGTCCAGGTTGCGTCGAGCCCCCTCGCCGAGCTCACGATCCCGACCTCGCTGCCGGTGGTGCTGGATGAGCACAACATCGAGTACGAGCTGCTCCAGCGCGCCTCTCAGGCGGAGTCCTCGCCGCTCCGGCGGGGCTTCAACTGGCTCGAGTACCGCAAGTTTCGCCGGCACGAGATCGCCCGCTGGGAGGCTGTGGCCGGCGTCGCGGTCACCTCGGAGCGGGAGGAGGCGATCGTGCGCCGGCAGGCGCCCGGCGTCGCCGTCGAGACGGTCCCCAACGGCGTGGACCTCGATCACTTCCGCCCGGACGGCTCTGACGTCGACCCGGACAGCATCGTCTTCAGCGGGCTCATGCGGTACCGGCCGAACCTCGACGCCGCGGCCCACTTCGCGCGCGAGGTGCTGCCGATCATCAGACGGGCCCGGCCTTCCACCCGCTTCACGGTGGTCGGATGGGGCCACGTGGAGCAGGTCCGCGCGGCGGTCGGCCCGGGCGTGGAGGTCACCGGCCGGGTGCCCGACGTGCGCGAGCACATCAATCGCGCCGCCGTGGTCGTGGTCCCCCTCAGGGTCGGCGGCGGCACCCGCCTGAAGGTCCTGGAGGCCCTCGCCTGCCGGCGCCCGGTGGTGGGAACCTCATTGGGCGTGGAGGGCATCGCGGTGGAGGACGGCGTGCACCTGCTGATTCGCGACGAGCCGCGCGAGTTCGCGGAGGCGGTGCTCGACCTGCTGCGGCATCCGGACCGCGGCCGGCGGCTGGCGGCGAACGGCCGCAAGCTGGTCGAGGAGGCCTACGGGTGGCAGGCCTCGGTCGAGCGGCTGGAGCGCCTGCACGATCTCTGCCTGCGGGAGCCATGGGCCCAGGAGATGACTTCGGAGGCCTGCGCCGCGAGCTGATTCGCACGGCGACCGCAAGAAAGCCGTGAACCCCCCGTTCGTTTTCCTGAGTCCGCTTCGGGGGTGTTTGTTTGGCCTTCGCGTCGTGTCGAGGTCCCTGGTTCTGGCTGGCTGAGCCGTCTGGCGGCCGTGCTATGGTGCGGCTAGCCGGTGTCATAAAGTTCTGCCTTCGATCCCGCATGGCGTGGCGCCGGCCGCCGGAGGGCGCTTGGCTTTGACCTGGAACCCGCGGTCGCTGGGCGCGCTTTTCGCCCTCTGCGCGATCGCACTGAGCCTCACGGTCTCGGCCGCACGCATACCGCAGGTCCGGGCGTCCACCCTGTCGGTGTCGGTCCACGGGAACGTTCTCGTCGACGGCTCGGGCCATGCCGTCCGGATGCTGGGCGTGAACCGCTCGGGAACCGAGTACGCCTGCATCCAGGGCTGGGGCATCTTCGACGGGCCGAGCGATACGGCCTCCATCGCGGCCATCGCCGCCTGGCACGCCAACGTCGTCCGGGTACCCCTCAACGAGGACTGCTGGCTGGGCATCAACGGCGCCGCGGCGGCCTATTCGGGGAGCAACTACCAGACCGCCATCACCAGCTACGTCAACGCCCTGCACGCGGCAGGCCTCTACGCCATCCTCGAGCTCCACTGGACGGCGCCCGGGACCACCCAGGCCACGGGGCAGTGGCCGGAGCCCGACAGCGACCACTCGCCGGCTTTCTGGGCCAGCGTCGCGGCGAGCTTCAAGAACGACCCCGGGGTCATCTTCGATCTCTTCAACGAGCCCTACCCGGACCAGGCCGGCGCCGCCGACCCCTGGGCCTGCTGGCGCGACGGCTGCACCCTGACCGCCAACGGGGCGACCTATACAACCGCCGGCATGCAGAGCCTGGTCACCGCGGTCCGCAACGCGGGCGCCACCACGCAGCCGATCATGCTCGGCGGGCTGGGCTATTCGAGCGATGACACCCAGTGGCTCACACACAAGCCGGCCGATCCCAACAACGGGCTGGTCGCCTCCTTCCACAACTACCCATTCGGCCTCTGCACGACGACCAGTTGCTGGAACAGCGAGCTGGTGCCGATCCTGGCCACCAACCCGGTCGTCACCGGAGAGCTGGGCGAGGACGACTGCGCCGAGGCGTACATCGACGGCTACATGAACTGGGCCGACGCCAACGGGGTCTCCTACCTGGGCTGGGCCTGGGACCCCTACGACTGCTCGACCTTCCCCTCGCTGATCACGGACTACAACGGGACGCCCACAGCCTTCGGGCTGGGGCTCAAGAACCGGCTGGCCAGCCTGGCCGCCTCGACTCTCTCAGTCACCTCGACCGGCACGCCACTGAGCGGCGCGGCGCCTCTGGCGGTCGCCTTCACGGCGACGGCAGCGGGCGGCAGCGCGCCCTACACCTACTCCTGGGCGTTCGGCGACGGCGCCACTTCCACCAGCCAGAACCCCAGTCACACGTACACCTCGGCCGGCACCTACACGGCGGTGGTGACGGCGACCGACGCGACCTCGAAATCCGCCTCCGCGGTGGGGCTCGTGGTAACGGTGACCGCCGCTCTGTCCGCGTCGGCCACCGCGTCGCCGAACCAGGGCGACGCGGCTCTGGCGGTCAGCTTCACCGGCAGCGCGAGCGGGGGCACCGGGCCGTACTCATACAGCTGGGCATTCGGCGACGGCGCCACCTCGACCAGTCAGAGCCCGACCCACACCTACGGCGCGCCGGGCTCCTTCACGGCGCAGCTGACCGTCACCGACAACACTGCGGCGGTGGCGCACGCGACCGCCACGGTCACGGTCAACGCGCTGCCGACGGCCTCGGCCACGGCCACACCGGCGAGCGGCGACCAGCCGCTCGCGGTTGCTTTCAGCAGCTCGGTTACCGGCGGCACGGCGCCCTACGGCTACAGCTGGTCGTTCGGTGACGGCGGCAGCTCGACGCTGCAGAACCCCTCCCACACCTACACCTCGGCGGGCAGCTACAGCGCCAGCGTGACGGTGAGCGACGCGGCCGGCAAGTCAGCCTCCAGGACGCTGACG